>JAPKGU010000020.1 GCA_026647565.1 Phycisphaerales bacterium
GGTGATCCCCATCAAGATCATGGGCCTGAGCGCCGCGGCGTCGAACCCCGCGAGATGCTTCGCTCTGGGCGTGGTCATGTCCCTCGGTGTCGTCGCCTTCTGGCTCGGGATCGGGCTTGCGATCAACCAGATCGCCGGCTTCGGGGCGGTGAACGCCCTCTTCCAGCGCCCGTGGTTCTCGATCGTCGTCGGCCTCGTGATCGGCGTCATGGGGCTCGGGATGTTCGGCCTGTTCACCGCCGCGCTCCCCCAATGGGTTTACCGGATCAATCCCAAGCACGACTCCATGCACGGCAGCTTCCTCTTCGGCGTGATGACGGCGGTCCTCTCGACGCCGTGCACCGCGCCGTTCATGGGCAGCGCCGCGGCATGGGCGACCCAGCAGGACGACCGCGTCCGCACGCTCCTGACGTTCGGCGCGATCGGCGTGGGCATGGCGCTGCCGTACCTCGTGCTCTCGGCCCGACCCAAGCTCGTCAACAAGGTGCCCCGCACCGGACCGGGGAGCGAACTCGTCAAGCAGGTGATGGGACTCCTGATGGTGGCGGTCGCGATCTTCTTCCTCGGCACGGGCATCGGACCCTCCCTCATGGAGGAGCCGGGAGATCCGCCCCTCCGAGCGCACTGGTGGGGCGTCGCGGGCTTTGCGGTCGCTGCCGGTGCGTGGCTCATCTGGTGCACGCTCCGTATCTCGAAGCGGATCGGACCGCGGCTGTTTGCCCTCATCCTCGGTCTGGCACTCGCGGGCTCCGCCGTGCTGGTCGCCGTCTCGCAGACCGACAAGGGGCCGATCAACTGGCAGCACTGGACGCCGGCACGCTTCGAGGCGGCCCGCGCCACGGGGAAAGTCGTTGTCGTGGATTTCACGGCCGAATGGTGCCTGAACTGCAAGGCCCTGGAATCCGGGGTGCTCAACAGAAAGGAAGTCGCCTCGGTCCTGAACAGCGATCGTGTGATCGCGATGAAGGTCGATATCACCGCCGGGTACCCCGAGGGAGTCGCCTTCATGAAGGAGCTCCGCTGGGCGAACATCCCGCTCCTGGCGATCTTTGGTCCCGGGATGACCGAGCCGGAGAAGTACGATTCCTACACCCCGGCGACCGTCCTGACAGCCATCGAGCGGGCCGAGGGTCGGGCCGCCCCCGGTCCCTGAGCCGCAGCCACCACCGCCCGGTGTTTCCGGTCGTTCCCGCCACAAGGCCGGGCCGAAGCGCGTGCCTTGCGCCCGCCCAGACCCGACACCTGGTTCAGCCCTCCACGTTGACTCCGGCGGGGGTGGCGTCTAACTTCATACCTGCTCCATCGGGGTCGATATGAACCCCGACGAGAGCGAGACTGAGCGCGGGTGTAGCTCAGTGGTAGAGCGTCACGTTGCCAACGTGAAAGTCGCGCGTTCGAATCGCGTCACCCGCTGTCTGGACAACCGCCCGGCCCCTCGGCCGGGCGTCGTCCTTTTTGGACGCCCCCGCGTCGGCAACCCGTTCGCCGCCCGCCTCATCCGGCGAGCATCCCGGCACAGAAATCGGTAGGATGCTTCTCAAGCGGTCACGCGCGCGACCAACGCCCCGCGGAGGGGCGGCGCTCGGATCCGGCATTTCGCTGCGCAGCACGCACCAAGGATCGGATCCTGCATGCCGTCGAGGATGTTCGGTCAATATGAGGCGACCAGCGAGATCGCCCGCACCGCGCTCGGGCGGGTATGGCGCGCCAAAGGTCCCGGCTCGACCCAGCCCGCCTTCGCCGCAAAGCTCCTCGACTGCGGCGTCCTGTCCTTCGTCGCCGACGACAGCGCCGTCGCCGCCAGGATCGACACGTTCCTCGAAGCGGTCGATGTCCAGTCCCGCGCGGCATCGCTCCCGGATTCGCGCTGGGCGCCGGTCCACGCCAAGGGAAGCGGTGAGGACTCAGCGTTCTATGTCTCGGACCTCCTCCCGCTGAACGTCGCCAGACTCGTCGAGGGACGCGCCGCCGCCCGCGCACAGGTGCTCGTCACGCTCGTCACCGGAATCGCCGCAGCACTCCAGCAGATCAAGTCCAGCCAGGGACGGTGGCACGGCAACCTGAGGCCGACGAACGTCTTCTTCGATCGCGATTCGGATCTCGACACCGCAAAGATCGTCCTCGCCGACCCTCGGGCGACGCGCGAACTGCCCGAGGACAAGGGCGAACGCGACGACCTCCGCGCCATCGGCCAGTTGATCCACCAGCTGGTTACCCACCAGCCCTTCGAAGCTCTCGGCGGGTGGCCCGTCGCGCCGGGACCCGCATGGAGCCGCCTGGGCAAGGTCGGCGAGGGCTGGCGGGAGCTCTGCTCGGACCTGCTCCATCCGGACCTTGATCCGAAGAAGTTCACGCTCGAACTCCTCGCAGAACGCGCCGCTTCGCTCACGCCCCCTCCCAGGCCAGTCTGGAGATACGTGCTCGCCGGTGCCGCGGCAATCGCGCTCGTCGTCGGCGCGTATCTGGGCTGGACAAACCGACCCTGGAAGCCGTTGGACTGGAACGACGCCCTCTGGGCCGAGGTCTGCGACAACAGCGAGTGGTACGCCGCGATCATCGAGGGCGCCCTCGCAACGGACGTCGACGATCGGGCCAAACGCTTCGAAGAGAAGGTGCAGAGCGGTGAAGCTCGGAAGAAGCTGATCGGCGAGCAACTCGACGCGCTCGCGGGAGATCCCGAGCTGGTCGGCGTTGTCGCCCAGTTTCTGGTCGAGCGGGCCGGCACCGCCATGAGCGACGAGGCGTGGACCCGGTTCCAGACGGCTTACCCGGGCGTCGACAAGGACAACGCGGCCCGTGCGCTCTCTGAACTCGCAGACGCGCGCAGCCGCCCATCGTGGATGCTCGGCCACTCGCGCCGCTTCGCCCCCGCCGCGAAGAAGTCGTGGACAACGGAAGACGCCGCGATGTTCCGTTCGGAGCGCCCCGCGGTCTCCGGGGGCGATCTGACCCGTGCCGCGTACGGGCTTCGTGTGGCGCACTTCATGCAGGCCGAACTGCGGCTCGCCGTCGAGACCCGGCAGGCGTCGCTCATGGAGCGCGTCAGGGAGCTTGTGCAGAGCGGCCCACCGGCGCCGGTCGCTGGCGCGGAGGTCCTCGCCGACGCCGACGCCGGCACCCTCTGGCGTCCGTCCGAGCGTCTGATGGTCGATCGGCTGCGTGCGCTCGCGAATGCCGGTGACAACGCGAAGCAACTCGGTTCGCGCTGGACCTCCATCCAGAACGGCATCGCGTCCATCGCGCAGGCGCAGGGGGCCGCACCCGTCAACGACGCGGTGCTCGGCTCGCTGCAGGACTCCGTCAGGAACGACGTGACCCTCGCGGACCAGCAGGGAGGCCTCCGGCCCGTGCTCGACGCGTTGGCACGCTGGGACGCCTCCATCGCCGCCGCCGCACAGACCGTCGCGCCCAATGCGCGAGCCATCGACTGGGAGATGCTCCACTCGCGAGAGGGTTCCGCGCCGGTCTACGCGAGCGCCGCTTCTTCGAGCGTGACGCCCGACGCCCTTGGCCAATGGACAACGATCGTCGCGGACCAGTCGTTCTGGCTCGTGGCCGCGCCACGCCCCGCGATCGCGATCGATCAGCCAATCGCGAGCGCCGAGTCAACGCTCGCGAGCATCGAAGAGATCGAGCGGGAGTTCTTCTCGCCCGAGATCGCGTCATTCAGCGAGCGAGCCGTGTCGCTTCGCGACGACGCCCTGCAGACCGATTCGATCCGCTGGATCAACCGAAATCGCGCCGAGATCGAGCAGCGAGTCACGCGCCTCAACGCCGACGCCGCGTCCCTGGCATCGGAGGCCTCCGCGCTCGTCGCGGCGATCGTCGCCAGCGCGAAGGAACAGTCGGAGAGGTGGCTCACCGAAAGCCCGGCGTCGCTCACGAGCGTCGAGGCCATCGCGAGATTCTGGTCCGAGGAACGCGAGCGGATTCGCGCCCGAGTCGGCCCGCAGGCCGGTGGCTCTCCAGGCGAGCTTCGCGCCGCACTCAGGAACATGCGGGGCGTCCTCTTCTTCGAAGAAGACATCCGCACTGGCGAGGTGCGAGCCGACGGATGGAGCAGGGCCGTCGAGAAGTGGGGGGGCCAGACGCCCGAGTCACTCCCCGCCGGTTGGATCGCCGACCGATGGGCCGAGGCGGTCCGCCAGAGACGAGAGTTGATCGCCGCTCGGCTCATCGCCTCGCTCCGAGACTGGGACGCCCGCGTGCCGCTCCTCCGCTGGGCCGGTGCAGAACGCGTCGAGTCCGAATCACGTGAGGCCTGGGCAAGCGCTGACGAGTGGCTCGGCGAGGCCGCAGTCCTTGCCGCGGACTTCCGGCGCCTCGAGAACCTGCGGGACTCCTGGCACGGCGCGCCGGAGTCGCCGGCCGACGGAGGCCAGAGCATCGGCCAGATCGTCGCAAAGTGGCGGACAAGGGAGGAGCACCGGCTCACCCTCCTCGCGTGCCAGGCGCCGCTCGCCGACGCCGATCGACTCGCCACGATCGAAGGCCTCGATCGTCAGACGCTCGCCCTCTCCTCTCAGAACGAGCAGGAGCCGCACTGGTTCCGCTTCGCGGCGTGGCGTGCGCTCGGCTCAGACCAACTGCAACCCGGGTGGCCGATCGGCGCCGCCGAGCTCCGCTCCGAGATCCAGACTCGAAACCGGCTGCTCGACGCCGCCTCCCCGATCGGTGACGAGGATCGCAAGCGGGTTCTGGTTGCAGAGATCGAGCGTGCAGGCCCGCCCAGGTGGTCGCGGGCGCTGCTCAGCGGCGGCGCCCAGGATCTTGCCGAAGTCATGGCGCTGCGAGACGCGCTGGGCGTGAAGGCCGACTCGGCAGGGCTTGTGCCTGCCGCGGCGATCAACCTCGCGATGTTCGAGTTCGCGGCGGCCGTCAGGCGCGTCGAGGACGAGGAGCGTGTGAAGGCCATGGGCAGCGAGCTGGTGTCGCGCGTCCGTCCCCTTCTGCAGTCAATCGACCCGGCACAAGCAAGCGCGGTCTCGAGCGCGATCCAGGGCATCGACGAGATCGCCCGCGGGCGCGACACGCGCAAATCCCTCGCCGAGATCCTCGCCGAGAACGGGCCGGGCATCAACCAGAAATGGCGGATCCTCTCGACCGAGGGCACCGGACCCGACGGACAGGCCGCCCCGGAGATCATCCGGTACGCACGCCCCGGCAGCGACAAGGTCCTCACCTTCGTGCGCGCCGACGTGGACGATCCCGAGCCCGTCTACCTCTGCACCGAAGAGGTCTCCATCGGGCTGGTACGAGACATCGCCGCGTCCGTGCCCGGCGTCCGCCACGGTCTCACCCGCATGCGCGAATGGTCCAAGCTCGAAGCGCCCGAGGATCGCCGCGGCATCTTCACGTGGCAGGTCCGACGGTTCAACATCGAGCCATGGGATCCGACGTACCCATGGTGGAACGACAGCAACGTGAGCCGCGCAGAGGCCTTCCCGACCGGCATGGAGCCGTCCCCGCCCCCGACGCTCGACACGCCCGTGAACTGGATCGAGCCGGAAGCGGCAGAGCAGCTCGCGGCCGTCATCGGATGCCGCCTCCCCACCAGCGCCGAATGGCGAATGGCGCTTGCCAAGGAGCGCACGCACGATTCGTCCGGTCCCGGTGCCAACCTCCGCGACGCCACCTTCGCCCGGTTCACCGAGCACGTCGCGATCCTCCGGCAGGCTCAGCCGCTGATCGTCTTCCCGCACGCCAAGGGTGCGTACGACCCCGGCGACGTGGAGAATCGACCCGCGGCCGCCGCGACGAGCGCCGACGACGGATCGCTCTGGTTCGAGCCGCAGGGCCACCCCGAACGCGGCGTCATCTTCAAGCACCTGATCGGGAACGTCGGCGAGTTCGTGGACGATCAACCCGGCGAACGAGGCGGATACGGCGTTGTCGGCGGCTCGGCCATGTCGATCTCGTCAGATCCCGAGACGACCAAGGCCATCCGCACCAGGGCCGCGTACTCGGATGTCGGGTTCCGGCTGGTCTTCCAGGCCAAGGACCTCAAGCCCGCCATGTGGGCGGCCATGCTCAAGGAGTTCGGCCCCGAAGTCCCCTATCTCTTTGCGTCGCAGGAGCTGCGCCCATGAGATCAGCGGTCACGATCCACGCGGGCGATGCGGCTCGAACTGCCGGGGGTGCCGAAAATCGCGTACCCGAGCGAGTCGCCCGCACGCCGATCCGTCGAGACGCTGCTCGACGAACGGGATGGCGTGGACGCGCACCCGGCCAGGGTGCACGCGGCGAGCAAGGCAACGAGCAGGGCAGAGGTGCGCTTCATACCGGATGGTCTCCGATCGGGGCGTTCGTTGGTTCGGCAGACCGGGCACAACCGGCTCCGAGTAACCTCTCCCATCGGGAAGCGAATCCGCCGTCCCGCGTCGAGCGTCGCGCACACGCGCGTCCGCCCCGGTTTCGGGACGTGGTGAACGACAGAGGTGGCGCGTCCCGCGCCGATCGTGCGCTTTCGGACCCGCCGGAACTGGTTTATGATGCTCCGGGGCTTGGTCGTCGGACCGCTTCGATGATCGGAGCGGCCAACGGAGCGCACGCCCCGGCCCGAGAACCGCCTTACGAGAGGACGATCGACCGTGGCTGAGAGCGAAGCGTCCGACAACCGGGAGGCGAGTGCGCTCGTCGCGCGATTGCGAATGCTCTTCGCCGAGTCCGTCGGGCAACCCTCGGACGCGATCCGCCAGGACCTGATCGCCGAGGTCGCTCACGCCGTCGCCGAGGCGCCGGCCGATGCCAGAGCGGCCCTGGTTCGCGACCTGCTCGAGCGCATGCCGGGGTGGGAGTCGGCTCTGGCCGTGAACACCGCGCCCGCCTCGCCCTCGGAGCTTGACGCCACGCTCAGAGACCCCGGTTTCCTCGTAGAACGTCTCGAGGAGATCGCCGACGGCCTCTCGCCCGCGCAGCGCGAGGCGGTCTCCGCGCGGCTCGCGGCCTCCGGCCTGACCCCGCGCGCCGGCTCGGGCGTCGAGGCACGGGAAGTGTCGAACGCAACCTCCGATCGTCTCCGCGCGGTGCTTCGTTCGGAGGACGCCCCCTCGCTCGAGGCCGATCGGCTCGCCGAACTCTGCATCGCGATGGCCGATCTCGTCACCAAGCTCGACCAGCTCGCATGGAGCACGTGGCGGGCGATGTCGCCACGGGCGGAGTTCAAGCGAAGGGTCAGCGCCCAGGAGGCGATGCGAAAGTACCTGTCGGGCGACCCCTCCATGCCGCGCGAGCAGGTCGCCGAGGAGATCGAGCGTCTGCGCCGCCTCGCCGGGGCGCTCATCTCGACAGTCGCCAAGGTCGGGTTCGTGTCGTACCGCCAGGTGGCCAAGCACGCGCCGAGCGAGATCGAGGTGCTGGCCAAGCCGGAGAAGAAAGCATTCGAGAGTCTGGAGGTCGCGTGCTGGAGAAAGTACCGTCAGCTGGCGGGCAATCTCGATCAGGCGCTCGTGGAGTCCGAGGTCCTGAGCGAGCTCTCGGACTCGGTCGAAGCGCTCGTCCGGGGCATGGCGAGGGCCAACACATGAACCTGCACGCGAACCGGCCCTTCGGCGCCCGCCGCTCCAACGCTGAACGCCGCGTCGTCTCTTGCCACATCCGACGGGGGAACGCATGACGCTCCTCGAGCTGTGTGAGCCGTACTTCCAGGCAATCTGCCGCCTCAACCGCTCGGCACGCAAGGGCGTCCGGGTCGAGGCGCCCGCCGTTCGGGGGGACATCGTCGCCCTGCTCGCCGACCTTCGGGAGCGTGCCTCGACGACGCCGGGCCTGCCCGAGCAGTTCGAACGCATCGAGCTGGTCCTCATGATCTTCGCCGACTCCATGGTCAAGGACGGACGCCTCGGACTCGGCGCACACTGGCACGACCTGGCCAGGGACCGCAACGAGGCCAACGGCGACGAGGCGTTCTTTGACCTTCTCGACGAGACCCTCTCGGACACCAGCGAACGCGCGTCCGAGCGCCTCGCGATCTTCTACACCTGCCTCGGGCTCGGCTTCACCGGGTTCTACACCGGCCAGCCCGAGTTCCTGCGAAAGAAAATGGCCGAGATCTCCGCTCGCATCCGCACGATGATGGACAAGGACGACGCGAGCAAGATCTGTCCCGAGGCGTACGAGCACACCAGCACCGCCGATCTCATCGAGCCGCCGGGACGAAGTCTCGTCGGCATCGGTGTCGTTCTCGTCGGCCTCGTCATCGCCCTCGTCGCGCTCAACGTCTTCATGTACAGGGCCGCCTCCGCAGAACTGACAGAGGCCATGCAGCGCATCATCCGCGCCGGAGGTGGCGCGTGAACGTCCTCTCGGGACTCAGAGCCATCCCACCCGCAGGCAGAACGGCCGTTCTCGTCGGCGTCGCCGCAATCCTCGTCGGCGGCGCCTACTTCCTCGGCGGCGGCCTCCAGGGCAGCGGCATCGTCGCCTCGCTCGTCGCACTCGCCGGCGTCGGTCTCATCATCGCCCTTCTCTTCGTCTACTCCAAAGTGCTCGCACTGCTCGATCGCAGGAAGTCCACCCCCTTCGCGGCAAAGCTCCGCCAGAACACCGCCGCCGTGCCCCAGGGCATCAGCGATCCGTCGCACCGCGCCCAGCTCGACGACATCCGAAAGAAGTTCGAGAGAGGCCTCGATGTCTTCAAGGAACACGGCAAGGACCTCTACAGCATGCCGTGGTATCTCCTCGTCGGAGAGCCCGGATCCGGCAAGACCGAGATGATCCGACGCTGCAACGTCGGCTTCCCGCCCGGCCTTCAGGACACGCTCCAGGGCACCGGCGGCACCGTCAACATGAACTGGTGGTTCACCAACCACGCCGTGATCCTCGACACGGCCGGAAAGCTCATCTTCGACCAGGCCCCTCCGGGACAGACCACCGTCTGGAAGGAGCTTCTCACCCTGCTCCGCAAGGGACGCCCGAGCTGCCCGATCAACGGCATGCTCCTGGTCATCCCCGCCGACACCCTCATCATGGACTCCGAGGAACAGATCCTCGGCAAGGCCGGCCGGATCGCCGAGCAGCTCGACGGGATCCAGCGCGTGCTCGGTGTTCGGTTCCCGGTCTTTGTCGTCATCACCAAGTGCGACAAGATCAACGGGTTCAGGGAGTTCTTCGACGGCATCCGGGATCCGCAGCTCCAGAACCAGATCCTCGGCTGGTCGAACCCCGCCGACCTCGACGCCCCCTTCTCGCCAGAAGCGGTCGATCAGCACCTCCAGACCGTGCAGGGGCGGCTCCGGCGCCGGCGCCTCGGACTCCTCCTCGACCCGGTCCATTCCGACGACCCTGTCAATGGCAAGCGCATCGATCAGGTCGACGCCATGTACGCCTTCCCCGAGGGCATCATGCAGATCGCCCCGCGCCTGCGCCGCTATCTGGAGACGATCTTCGTCGCCGGCGCCTGGTCCACCAAGCCCCTCTTTCTCCGGGGCATCTACTTCAACAGCGCGCTCCGCGAGGGCGACGCCCTCGACGCCGATCTCGCCGCCATGTTCAACCTCCCGCCGGACCAGCTCCCCGAGGGCCGCGTCTGGGAGCGCGAACGCTCGTACTTCATCCGCGACCTCTTGATGACCAAGGTCTTCCGCGAGCGGGGCCTGGTCACGAGGGCAAACAGCGCGAAAAAAGTCCAGCGCCAGCGCATGGGCATCGTCCTGGGCGCCGCGTCGCTCGCGCTCGTGCTCTCCATTGCGATCGTGACGATCAGCGGCGTTCGCTTCAAGTCCCGCATCGGCGTCCACCGGGACTTCTGGTCGACAGTCGCCGACGCCGTCCTCGCGCCCAAGGCCGCGGGCGACACCGGCGTCTGGGAGGTTGTCGCCGAACGCTCCGGCGTCCAGGCGATCAGCAACCCGCGATGGTGGAACCAGTCCATCCAGTCACGCCTCGAGAACGTCGTCGGCGCAGACGGAATGGAAGATCTCCGGTACTCCGCCGTCGTCGCGTCCGTCGCGGAACGCGCGTCCCGACCCATTGAGATACCCGTCGAGTTCAAGTGGCTCAGCGCCTTCGGCATCGCAAATCCCGCCGAACGCCAGCGCGACGCCGCTCAGACCGTCGTCGATGTCGCGATCATGTCGCCCCTCGTCCGCGGCGTCCGTGCCCGCATCGATCGTGGCGATGCGCTCCCGCCGGACGCGATCGCCGAACTCGTCCGACTGGAACGCGAGGCCGCGGCGATCCCCGCCCGCTCCGGCGAGTCCGAGTGGGCCATGGGCACCCTGCTCATGGCGCTCGACCCACGGCTCGTTCAGGGCGACGAGGTCATCTCCGATCGCGAGCCCCTCGGCGTCGAGGCGGTCAACGTCGATCGAGCCGTTCGCGCGCTCTACGGACAGCGGGTCGCAACGTGGCCACCGCCCAACGCACCGTGGGCGGCAAGCGGCGCGGGACTCGCGTCGATCGAACGCGCCGTGACCCTGCTGTGCGAGGGCGCCTCTCCCGCGGACCGTGCCCAGACGGGCATCAAGGCCATCGGCGACTTCGTGGCCGCCGCCGCCGCGTTCGAGGCCGCCGAACAGGGCACGGCCGGCCTGCTCGGGCTTCAAGGGCTTCAGGTCGCCTCGTCCCGCGCGGAGCACGCGCGCGTCGTGGCGTCGTGGGACGAACGCCTCTCTCTCCTCCGTCGTTCGGCCGAATCAATGGCCGCCGCGCTCGTGCCGGTCAAGGACCTCGAAGGACGCCCCGCCGAAGAGTGGATCACGAACGCGACAAGGCAGGCGGTCGACGACGCGTCGGCACGCCTCGCGCCCATTCTCGCGCAGACTCCCGCTCAAGGACCCGCCCAGCCCCAGGCGCCATCGCCAAGCCAGCCGCCGCCTCAGGCGTCCGGCGACGCGGGCGGTGCGGCATCAGGCCCTCAGGCCCGCCTCGCGGCCATCGCCGCCCTGCTCACCGCCGAGCTGGCCGAAGCCGAGTCCAACGCCCGAAAGTCCCTCGGCAACGCCAAGGAGACGATCGAGAACGCGCAGCGACAGTCGCTCCGAAAGATCGCGGTCGACGGGACCGAGACGCGGCTGTTCGAAGCCCGCCTGTCCATGTACAACGGCGCGGACAGCGCCCTCAAGGCAAGGGACACGCTCGACTCCATCTCCGCCCTCGGCGACGCGATCACCGCAGTGAACAGCGCCGGACGAGATGCGAGGGCGTCGGTCGAGCGTGTGGCAGGCGCCGCGGGCGCCGAAGAACTCGTCCAGCGCGCCGCACGCCTTGCGAACGCCGCCATCGACGCCTCCGGCGCCCGCCGCAGGTCCGAACTCGTCGAAGCCGCGATCGCTCGCATCGAGTCCGAAGATCCCGTCGCCATCGCCGGCGCGGTCGCCACCGGCGGGGCCGCAGGCCCGATCGAGATCGCCCGCGTGCCCATGAGCTCGCTCGGAGGCGAACGCATCGACGAACGATTCAGCCCCAAGAGCGCGACGCAGGTCTTCGCGGCGTTCGCCGGCGTGCAGGGTGTTCTTGACACCGGCCTCGCCGCCACGACCGAAAGCCCCGTGATGGATGCCCGCGCCCTGCGCGAGCGCTGGTCCGGCGCCAGATCTCGCATCGAGACGTACATCGGCGATTATCTCGGCGCGTGGCTCCACGTCTACGAGCGGTCACGGACGATCGATCCCGCCCTGCGATCGTGGGCCGACGCCGCCGGGGCACTCTCGTCCACGTCCGCCAGAGACATCAACGCGGCGCTCGCAGCTGCCCTGATCCAGGTCCGCGCCGCCTTCGACGCGATCCCGGAGTCCAGCCGGACCTCCGACCCCCGCGTGGTCGGTGCCACAACGCGCCTCAACGCGGAGATCGCGCAGCTCGACGGCCCCTCACGGGAGGCGTTCACCGCCCGGGCGGAGCGTTCACGGACCGAGCTTCTTGCGATGACCAGTGAGCCGATGGCGGCACGCGAGGCCGTCCTCGCGTTCCGGCCCTCCGACTTCCAGACGACGGTGCTCGCCGCGTGCCCGGCGTCCATCGACGATCCCAATCGCGTGGAACTCTGGGACCGGATCGTGCTCGGCTCGATCGAGTTGCTGGCCAACGACACCGCGTCCGGCGTGCGCGAGGCGTCGGCAACCGTGCTGGAACTGTCCAGACGCGCCCCGATCTCCCGCGACAGCGACGCCGCACTCACCTTCGAAGAGATCGAGTCGCTCAACGCAGCCGTGAAGCGCCTGATGCCCGGCGACCCCGAGGCCGCCGCCGGCGACACGATCGGATCCGGCGCGCCCGTCGCACGGGCCGACGTCGCGACGCTGCTCTCACGCGTCGCCGGGCCGGACCTGCTCCGCCGCCAGCGAGCCCTGCTCACGCGAGGCCGTCAGATCGCAGAGATCTTCTCCCCCGGACTCGAGTACGAGATCCTGACGCTCGAGTCCCAGCCGTCGCCCGGTGCGCATCAGAACTGGCCCTTCGTACGCACGCACACCGCCGCCGGCACCTCTGAATGGCGCCCTCTGGCCGCCAACCGTGAGACCGGCGTGCGCATCCCCGTCAAGCCCGGCGCCACGCTCACCCTTGAGTTCTCACGGACCGAGGCCAAGGGAGGCATCGGCGCGAACGTGATCACGACCCCGGACGGCTGGACGCTCGCGCTGACCGCCATCCAGAAGGGCCGCCAGGATCCGTCTCGCACCAACGTGTGGATCGTTCCCCTCGACTTCGGGGGTCAGCCCCTGGAGATCGGAGTGAAGTTCAGCAGGCCCATGCCCGTCGAGGCCCGCTGGCCCAGGACCGCGGAATGGCCCGACCCGCTCACGCTCAACCCGGGGTAACCGCCGATGGTGAGGATGCCGGGGGCGCTGCACGCCCGAACACAGAGAGATCCAAGAGGTTCGAGGTGATCGGCAAGATCTTGGGCAAGCGGGGGACACGACAGAACGGACCGACCGTCCGCGTCGCCGCGTTCGGCAAGCACCCGGCATGGAACGACCACGTCGAGGACATCGGCCTCGAATCCGAGCCGCTCGTCGACCTGCGACGCAATCTCTACGTCGAGGGCATCGGCGGCAACATCGACTCCGGCGCCTGGGACGCGCTCGAACCCGCCTCGCGACTCGATGGATTCGCCCACGCCTTCTACCGCTCCGCCGCCGGGTCGATGATCGTCGGCCGCATCTGGTCGAGCACCGACGGAGTGGGACGCGCCAAGTACCCGTTCGTGGCCGCCGCCGAGATCGCCAACCTCGATCCGCCGGACGCGATCCACGTCGCGATGCCGGCCCTCATCGATCTCGAAAGGGCCTGTCGATCCACGCAGCAGCAGCAGGCCGTCATCGGCGCCGTCACCGCCTGCGCAGACCGCCTGCGCCTCCGCGTGGCACGTCCCGCGACCACCGACCCCACCTCGACGCTCGATGTTCTCCTCCGACACCCCGCCCTCGGCCCCAACCATCGCGGTGTCGAACGCATCCTCTACCAGGTCCAGCGCGACTTCGGCGCCTTCGTCCCGCGCGGCTCCGATTCGGGAATCATCCGCACCAGAGCCGTCGACACCCGCCCCCAGCACATCCGCGTGCCCGCGTGCGTCTCGGACGCCGCAGGATCGCTCGCCGCGTGGAGCCGATTCTTCGCGTCACGTCTCGATCCGGCCTGCCCCATCATCCTGATCCGACGCATCGACGGGCACTGGATCGACGCGATCGTCGGCACGCCGGGACGCGCGGAGCTCTTCTGCCTCCGTGCAGGACTCGTCGCGCTCCCCCTCGCCAGTGAAGTCCCCTACACCATCGAACCGGAGTTCGCCGCGAGCGTCTCGCAGTGGCTTGCCGAGCACGCCGCACGATGATCCGGACACTCTCCAGCACCCGTCCTCGGCACGCTCGCCCGATTGCGACGCACGCAGCGATCGGATACGGTGTACGGCCAGCGGGCGGGATCGACTCCGATATAGAACAGATGCCGACCAGGAGGGCGGGCATGCGGAAGAGCATTGAAGGCGTGCGTTGTGGCGTGACGCCCACGCCGCGCGCGCTGGTGCTCGCCGCCGCGGTGTCGCTGCTCTCGATCGCGCCGTCGCGAGTTGTCGCGCAGGACGTGCCCGCGACCGAACCACCCAAGGTCGCCGAGCCGCTCGGGTCTCCCGAAGAACCGACCGATCCGGCTCCGACGCAGTGGATCCGCGCCGCGCCCCTCCGGCTCCGATACGCCCAGGCCACGACCGGCCTGCCGACGATCGAGGAGCTCTCGCGCGTCGAGGTGCGCCTCAAGGAGACCCCGGAGGGACTCGCGCCCGCCGAATCAGACGCCGAGGGACGCCTCTATCCCGTCTCGGAGCTCTGCGACGGTCAGCCACGGACATTCTCACTCGAAGCCATCGACGCAATCTGCTTCGAGGTCTTCCGGACCCTGCGCGACGCCGGCCTCGTCGGCCTTCTGGTCTCGCCCGATCCGGAGTCGGACCGGATCGATCTTTCGACAGGCGAGGTCTTCCCCTCAGACGACGAGTCGCTCGACCTGGTCGTCTGGGTCGCCGCAGTCTCCGAGGTCCGCACGCTCGCCTCGGGCAAGCGCATCCCCGAGAGCGATCGCGTGAACTCGGCCAGGCACGCGCGCATCCTCCGCCACTCGCCGATCCGGCCCGTGACAGAGGACCCCGCCCGCGCCTACATCCGGCGCGAGCAGATCGACGACTACGTGCTCCGCCTGAACCGCCACCCGGGGCGCCGCGTCGACGTCGCGATCGCGCCGACCGACGAGCGTGATCGCGCCGTCCTCGACTATCTCATCGTCGAGAACCGGCCTCTCTCCTTCTACACCCAGCTCTCCAACACCGGCACCGAGGACACGGACGAGTGGCGAGAGCGATTCGGCCTCTCCCACACCCAGTTCACCGGCAGAGACGACGTCCTCTTGCTCGACTACATCACCGCCGGCTTCTCCGAGGCCCACGCCTTCATCGGCTCCTACGACACGCCCGTCTTCGACACCGAACGCCTGCGATTCCGCGTCTACGGAAACGTCTCCTCCTTCGAAGCGTCCGACGTCGGACTCGCCAGCGAACGCTTCAGCGGCGACTCATGGACCCTCGGCGCCGAGTTCATCTTCAACCTCTGGCAGACCCGGCTCTCCGGCGGCGCCCAGGAACGCCCCCTCTTCGTCGACGCCTTCGCGGGCGCACGCTGGCAGCACATCGAAGTCACCAACCAGATCGCCGACGTCGCCGGGGAAGACGACATCTTCCTCCCGCGCGTCGGTCTCCGCGTCGAGAGCCGCAACGACGTCGAGTCCCTCGGCGCGTCCGCCGCCTTCGAATGGTCGATGCCCGGCGTCTCCGGAAGCGATCCCGAGGAACTCGAGAAACTCGGACGCCTCGACGTCGACGAGCAGTGGGTGGTCTTCCAGTTCGAGGGCTCGTACTCGTTCTTCCTCGAGCCGTTCCTCAACTTCTCAGAGTGGCAGCGCCCACGAGTGCCCTCCGACCGCGCCGGCGCCAAGCGATTCGACCCGGGACTCTCCACCCTCGCCCACGAGATCGTGCTCGGGCTTCGGGCACAGTGGGCGTTCGACCATCGACTCATCCCCAACGCCGAGCAGGTCGTCGGCGGCCTCTATACCGTCCGCGGGTATCCCGAGTCCATCGTCGCCGGCGACTCGGTCATCGTCGCCTCCGCCGAGTATCGATTCCACCTCCCCCGCGCACTGGCCATCCAGCCCGAGCCGTCGCGGCTCTTCGGGCGTGAGTTCCGCGCCAGGCCCCAGCAGCAGTACGGCCGACCCGACTGGGACCTCGTGCTCCGCGCGTTCATCGACGCCGGGCACGTCGTCAACAGCCATCGACTCGAGTTCGAGAAGGACGAGTCCCTCGTCGGTGCCGGCATCGGCGCCGAACTCCTCCTCTACCAGAACCTGAGCGTCCGCGCCGATTGGGGGTTCGTGCTCGACGACGTCGACAACCAGGATGTCAACCGTGGAGACAATCGCCTGCACGTTGTCTTCACGCTGCTCTTCTAGATCCCGCGCCGCACGCGGGACGTACAGACCCTTCGGATCAACCACGCACGTTCGAGCAGGCGACGCGGGGCGGGGAACTGGCGGAGCAAGCGGGCAGCCGAATCACGGAGCCGGACATGGCGGATCGAATCCTTCCAATCACCTCCACGCGACTCGCTCACGGACTGATCGTCGGCCCGGCGCTCCTGGCCGTCTGCCCCGCCGCCTGGGCGGGGCCCGAGGGGCAGCGTGTCGTCGCCGGCTCAGCGTCGTTCGCACGCAACGGCCCCGTCACCACGATCACCGCGTCCAACAACACCATCATCAACTACACCGGCTTCAACATCGGGGCCCACGAGACCGTTCGCTTCGTCCAGCCCGACGCCTCGTCAAGAGTGCTCAACAGGATCTCCGGCGCCGCGCCCACCATCATCGACGGCTCGCTCCTCTCCAACGGCATCGTCTACATCGTCAACCCCGCCGGCGTCGTCTTCTCCGAGGGATCGATCATCAACGTCGGCGGACTCCACGCCGCCGCCGCCAGCATCACCAACGCCGACTTCCTTGGCGGCATCGAGCGCTTCACCGACGCGCGAGGCGCCGTCGTCAACGAGGGCACAATCGTCGCGCCCGAGGTCATGCTCTTCGGACGCGCGGTCCGCAACTCCGGCTCCGTCATCTCCCCGAACGGCGTCGTCGCCTTCGTCGCCGGAGAGGACCTCTACCTCGGTGAACGCGGCGGACGCATGTACCTCCGCGTCGACGGCGCCGCTTCGCCCCAGGCCGGCGGTGTCACGAACCTCGGACGCGTCGAAGCGCCGGGAGGAAAGGTCATGGTCGGCGCCGGCGACATGTTCGGCGTCGCCCTCCACGCCTCGTCACGCATCGCCGCGAGAGAGGTCTCCGTCCGCGCCGGAAGAGGATCCGTCGCCTCCGTCTCCGGCGTCATCGACGCGTCCACCAACGCGCCGGGAACCACCGGCGGCTCCATCGACATCCGCAGCGACCACGTCGGACTCTTCGGCGCCACACTCGATGCCTCCGGCGCCTCCGGCGGCGGCGACATCCGCGTGGGCGGCGACTTCCACGGCGCCGGCGGGCCTCGCGCCCAGAAAACCTACGTCAGCGACGACTCGACGATCCGTGCCGACGCCACCCGCGCCGGCGACGGCGGCTCCGTTGTCGTCTGGTCGGACCAGGTCACGCGCTTCGCAGGCACCATCTCCGCCCGAGGCGGACCCATGGGGGGCCACGGCGGCGTCGCCGAGGTCTCCGGAAAGGAGACGCTCTTCTATCGCGGGTTCACCGATCTCCGCGCAGTCATGGGCGAACGCGGCTCGCTCCTGCTCGATCCGAAGAACATCGTCATCGCGACCGGCGGCGCCGATCCCATCGCCGGAAACGAAGCGTTCGCCGACGCCCCGGCCGACACCCGCACCTTCAGCCCCGCCGACGTCGTCACCGCCCTCGACGGCGCAAACCTCACGCTCCAGGCCAACAACGACATCACCATCTCCGATCCGATCGACGCATCCGCAAACGCCGGCTCCGGCGATCTGACGCTCCAGGCCGGCCGTTCCATCGCCATCGACGCCGACGTCACCCTTCGCGGCTCCTTCACCGCCACCGCCAACGACACCGACGCATCCCTCGTCGGCGCCCAGCGCGACCCCGGTCCCGCCACGATCAGCATGGCGCCCGGAACCACCATCGACACCTCCGCAACCGGAGGCAACATCCAGCTCCGGGTGCTCGAAGGAGGCGCCGCCGACACCTCGGCATCGTCCATGACGATCGCCTCCCTCAACGCGGGCTCCGGGCACGTCCTCGCACGGTACGCCGGACCGACCTCCGGCCAGGGCATCCAGCGGGCCGACGCCTCCTCGCTCATCACCGCCTCCTCCGCCGCGTTCGCGACCAACGGCTCGGGAGGCAGCGGGTTCCTCGGCACCTCCGCCGCTCCCATCCGCCTGAGCGTCGACAACCTCGAGGCCGTCGCCCAGCGCAACGGCGCGTTCTTCACCAACGACAAGTCGATCACCGTCGGCGGCGCCGCCCTCGGCGGCCTCTCCGGCATCTCCGTGGTCAGCACCGCGGTCGCCGGCGACCTCTCGCTCGAGGCCGACGGCGCCATGTCCGTAACCGAGCCGATCACGGTCGCGAGAGACGCGAACCTGAGCGCGACCGACGGCGTGACACTCGCCTCGAGCGTCGCGACCAACACGACGCTCACCGGATCCAGCTCCATCAACGCCGACGCCGACGGCGACAACAACACCGGCGGCACACCGGATCCATTGACGCTCGGTCCCGCCGGCTCCATCACCACCAACGGGAATCCGCTCTCCCTCACCGTCGGCGACCTGAGCATCAATCCGGCCGCGAGCATCAACGCCGGCGTCGGCACACTGGGCATCAGCGGCTCCGCCGGCGCGGGCACCATCGGCGTCGGGGGCGGCCTTGCCGGCGACGCCGTCTCCATCAGCCAGGCCGAGCTGCAGCGCCTCACCGCCTCGTCGCTCACCATCGGCTCCGCAACCACCACGACGCTCCGGGTCGGCACCGTCGTCGAGACCGATCTCGCCGGCATCAGCAGCACCACCAATCTCGCCTCGGACGACATGACCTTCGTCTCGGCTTCCGAGTTCCCGACGCTGAACGCCCGGGCGACCGACTCCATCTCCGTGCTCGCGCCCATCACCACAACCGTCGGCACACTCCTCCTCCAGGGGGATTCCGATTCGTCCGGTGCGGGATCCAACGACATCACCATCGCGGGCGGCATCGCCCTCTACTCCGTCGGCGATCTGCACGTCCTCGCGTCCGGCGGGATCTCCCTCCCCGGCGGCGTCGGCACCACGAACACCTTCACGGGCGGCGCGATCACCCTCGCGGACATCGCCTCCGCCGCTGCGGACGTGCGCATCCAGTCCGGAGGGAACATCAACGCCGCGGAAGTCTCGATCGGCATCGGAGACCTGCTCGTCGAGCTTGACACCGGCAATCTCGGCGTCTTCCAGGCAGACTTCGATGCCATCGACGCGAACCTCGTCAACGTCTTCGCGGGCGTCAACGACACGCTCCGGCTCAACGGCGCCGTCACCACCGCCGCTGCGGCCGGGGTCGATATCGACGCCGGCGGCGTCGAGTTCAATGCGCCCGTCACCGCCAACGGCTCCGGCGTCGTCCGCGTCACGAACTCCGGCTCCCTGTCCATCGCCGACGGCGCAGACGTCTTCGCCGGCGGCGGCTTCACGCAGGACGGCGCCGGAGCGATCCTGCTCGGTGCCGACATCTCCACGCCAGGCACGCCCGTCGTGCTCGGACGCCCCGTCACGCTGCTCAACACGGTCGGCGACCTCGTCACAATCGACACCACCATCGGAGCGCCCGCCGGCGCGAACATCACCTTCAGTTTCTCGACCAACGGCTCGGTCGTTGGTGGCCAGTCTCTCACCCTCAATGCCGGCACCGGCGGCGACATCCGCTTCAACACCGGCGTCGGAGCCATCGCCCGACTCAATGCCCTGCGCATCCTCAACGCGCGTGACGTCACCGCCGCCGCCGGCCTGCAGGCCGTCTCACTCACGCAGGTCGCCGGCCAGCGCCTCACCACCTTCTCAGGGCCGGTGATCGCGTTCGGCGGAGGCATCGACCTCAACGGAAACGAGTTCGTCTTTGCCAACAACATCAACTCCGCGAGCGGCGGACTCATCCAGATCACCAACAGCGGGCCCCTCACGTTCGGCGCCGCCTTCACCGTCATCGCAACCGGCGGCCTCCTCCAGGACGGCGCAGGGCCAGTCGCCCTCGGACTGAATGTCAACACCTCCGGAGACCAGGTCACCATCACCGGCCCGGTCACACTCAGGGACACCGCCGCCGATCTCTTCACGATCGACACCACGACCAGCGGATTTGCCGCGGGCGGAAACGTCCGCTTCCTCTCGACGATCAACGGGACAAACGCCGGCGGCCAGTCGCTCACCCTCAACGCGGGCACGGGCGGGAACCTCTCGTTCGAGCAGGACCTCGGCGCTGCCACACGCCTCGGCACCCTCACGATCACAAACGCACGAGACCTCGTCGCGTCCGGCGTCGTCACCACCGGCGCGATCCGCCAGGTCGCTGGACAGGGACTGACCCGCTTCGACGGCGCCGTCTCCGCCAACGGCTCGGGCGGCATCGACCTCGATGCTCTCACCAGCGTCCCGTTCACCTTCAACAGTTCCGTCAACGCCTCCGCCGGCTCCTTCTCGCTCAGCGGCGGCGCCGCCACATTCGCCGATGCGCTCGGTGCCAACGGTTCCATCGAGATCGTCAGCTCCGGTGCGGTCCAGGTCGTCGGCGCCACCACCGCATCCACCGGCTCTCTCTCCGTCAACGCCGGCCCCACCTCGTTCGGCGGCGCGGTCAATGCCGCGACCTCGGTCGCCGTGACCAGCACCGGTTCGACCACCTTCTCTTCCGACGTCACCGCGGGCACGGGCAGCATCACCCTTGACGCGGGATCCACTTCCGTCACCGGCGCAGTCAACGCCGCGACATTCGTTGACGTGACCACGACCGGCGCGGCCACCTTCTCTTCCGACGTCACCGCGGGCACGGGCAGTATCACCCTCGACGCGGACTCTGCCTCCGTCACCGGCGCCGTCAACGCCGGATCGTCCGTGGACGTCACCACGACCGGCGCGGCCACCTTCTCTTCCGACGTCACGGCGAGCGCGGGCGGCATCACCCTTGACGCGGGATCCACTTCCGTCACCGGCGCCGTCAACGCCGCGACGTCCGTGGACGTGACGACCACCGGAACGGCCACCTTCGGGTCCGCAGTCACAGCCGGCACGGGCAACATCAATCTGACCGCTTCATCCGCTTCCGTCGCCGGCGCCGCCACCGCAGCGAACGGGGCCATCGACATCAACGCCGCCACGATCCTGCTCGGAGGCAACGCCACCGCCGGCAGCGGCGGCGTTCGGGCAACGGGCACATCGGTCACGTTCAACGGCACCGTCTCCTCCGGCTCCGGTGGCGTCGACATCGCGGGCACCACCGTCAACTTCGCCGACGACGTGACCACCACCTCCGGCGGGCGCGTCGATATCACCAACAACGGCCTGCTCACCATCGCCGACGGGGCGACCATCATCGCCGACGGCGGCTTCGTCCAGGACGGCCCCGGCGCGGTCGCGCTCGGCGCCTCCATCACCACCACCGGCGACGCCATCTCCTTCCTCGGGCCCGTCACGCTCTCCGACACCGCGTCCGACCTCGTCACGCTCAACACCACCTCGGGCGCTAATCCCGCCGGCGCGAACGTCTCCTTCGGCTCCACGCTCACCGGCGCCGTCGCCTCCACCCAGGCTCTCACCATCAACGCCGGCACCGGCGCCGACGCGATCTTCTCCGGCGCCGTCGGAGCCACGCGCCTCGGCGTGCTCACCATCACCAACGCCAGAGATCTGATCGCGCTCTCCTCGCTCGCCGCGGCCTCGATCAACCAGTCCGCGGGCCAGCGCCTCAGCCGCTTCGACGGCCCCGTCACCACCGCCTCCACCGGCGCCGTCTCGCTCACCGGCCAGGCCGTCACCTTCAACAGCACCCTCGTCGCCGGCTCGGGCGGACTCACGATCAACGGCGCCGCCACGTCGTTCGCGGGCGGCGTCACCGCCGGTGCCGCGGGCGTGCTCATCAACGCCACGAGCATCACCTTTGACGACGCGGTCACCGCCGGCGCCGGCGGCATCACCCTCACCGGCACCGCAGTCACCTTTGGCAACGACGTCACCGTCTCCGGGCCCGGCGCCGTGACCGTGACCAACAGCGGCACGCTCACCATCGACGACGGCGCCCCCGTTAGCGCTCCGGGCGGCTTCACCCAGAACGGAACCGGCCCCGTCTCCCTCGGCGCGAACATCAGAACGACCGGCACGCCGATCTCCTTCGCGCGGTCCGTCACGCTCATCGACACCGCTTCCGATCTTGTCACGCTCTCCACCACCGACGGCGGCGCCGCCTCCGGCGCGAGCATCGCCTTCGCCTCGACGCTCAACGCCGGCTCACCCGAAGCCCAGTCACTGACGCTGGACGCGGGCACCTCCGGCGACGCGACCTTTGCCGGAGTTGTCGGCGCCACACGCCTCGGCACGCTCACCATCACAAACGCCCGCGACGCGATCGCGTCCTCGGCCGTCTCCGCCTCCACCATCCGGCAGATCGCCGGACAGCGCCTCACGCGATTCGGCGCCGCCGTCTCCACCACCGGCGTGGGAGGGATCGATCTCACCGGGTCCGCGTTCGAGTTCAACGGCACGCTCAGCGCCGGCGCCGCCCCCCTCCTCATCTCGGGCGCCGACGTCACGCTCGCTTCGACCGCAACCGCCGGCACCATCTCGATCAACGGCGCCGCACTCCTCTTCGGCGGCTCGCTCACGTCGACCGGCGCCGACTCCTCGTACTCCGGCACGACGATCTCCTTCGCCGACGACGTGTCCAGCGCCGGCACGCTCTCCATCACGAACTCCGGGACGCTCACCGTTCCCGCGGCAGCCCCCCTCACCGCCGTCGGCGCGTTCACACAGTCCGGTCCCGGCGCCGTCTCGCTCGGCGCCCCCGTGTCCGCGGCGTCCCTCTCCTTTGCCGGCCCGACCACCCTCACCGCTCCCATCTCCCTCAACGGACCGGGCGGCGTCGCCTTCGGCTCCACGCTCGGCGTCGGAGGAAACAACCTCACCATCATCAGCGACGGAGTCGTCTCGTTCGGCGCGCCCGTCACGGGCGGCGGCGCCTCGCTGCTCCTCGAGCCCACGCTCGGCTCCACGCCCATCGACCTCGGCACCATCGCGGGCGGATCGCTCCCCGGCACCCTTTCGCTCACCGCCGCATCGCTCTCCCGCCTCGACGGATTCTCCACGATCACCGTCGGACGCGATCCCAGCGGCGCTTCGCACGTCATCCGGATCGGCACAAGCACCTTCAACGATCCCGTGTCGATCCGCTCCGGCTCCACCGGCTCGATCGCGGTCTCCGACGGCGGCCTCACCGGCGCCGGCGACGCGACCATCCTCCTCACCGGGCCGACAACCCTCGCCTCGACCATCTCGAACACCGGGCGGAACATCACCATCGATGGCCAGGTCGTCGTGGGGCAGTCGGCCTCCGCAGTCGTCACCACGGGCGTCGGCGGGGGCAACATCCTTGTCACCGGCGACATCACCGGCACCTCCGGACCCGGCACCGAGGCGCTCGCTCTCACCGCGGGCACCGGCACCATCACGGTCCTCGGCGACATCTCCGGGCTCTCCGGCTCCGCCGATCCGCTCGGCCTTTCAAATCTCACCTTCGGCAGCGCCTCGGGCGTCAACCTCCAGTCCGTCACCATCGCCGGAACCCTCATCACCGGCTCAACCCTCACGGGTCCCTTCATCGCCGCAGGGCCCGTCTCCGTCGGCTCGATCAACGTCAGCGGCACGACCTTCACATTCAGCGCGGGCCTCTTCGCGACCGGCTCCGTCAGCATCAACAACTCCGGCCTCCTCACGCTCCTCGGAGGCCTCTCAACCAACGGCTCGATCGACATCACCGGGCCGGCGCTCCTCAGCGGGGCTTTCAGCTCCACCAACAACCCGATCACACTCGGAGGCGCCGTCACGCTCGCGGATGACTCGGCGTTCCGCGCCGGCACGTCCACGTTCACGCTCGGTCCCGCCGGATCCATCGCGACCGCCGGCCACGACCTCGAACTCACGGCCGACGACATCGCCATCGCCGCCGCGCCCGGATCGATCACAAGCGCCGGCTCCGGCGGCGCCTTGCTCATCCAGCCCGCGAGCGACACACGCGCCATCGCCCTCGCAAGCCCGTCCATCAATCCGTCCGGCGGATTCCTCGACCTCTCATCCGCAGAAGTCGCGGCAATCGACGCCGGATTCGACTCCCTCACCGTCGGTCGCGCCGACGGCCGCCACGAGATCCGCGTCGGCACACTCGCCGTCGCCGATCCCTTCACACTCCGCACGCCCCTGGGCGGCTCGATCTTCGTCGGAAACGGCGGCATCACCGGCTCAGGCAACGCCTCCATCCTCCTCGACGGATCCGGCGCCACGACCACCATCGCCGCGAACATCACCACCGATGGCGATCACATCACCATCAGCGACGCCGTCCTCGTCGGCGCGGACGCCACGCTCAGCACCGGCGACGCCTCGGGCGGCAACATCCACATCCTCGGCTCCATCGACCAGGTCCCGACCGCCGCCCCCGGTACGTTCTCGCTGACCACCCGCGCGGGCCTTGGCTCCGTTGCCCTCGACAGCCCCGTCGGTGCGATCCGCGCTCTGGGCTCGCTGACCGTGGCCGGATCCGACGCCACGCTCGCGAGCGTTGGAACCAGCGCCGCCCCGGGACTCACTGGTCCCCTCACCATCAACGCCGCTTCCACCCTCACCCTCGCGGGCGACGCGTACCGCGCCGCGTCCATCCAATCGACCGCCGGCGCGATCCGGGTCGCAAGCCCGCTCACAACCATGCGCGCCGACTCCGGCGCGATCAGCTTCTCCGGTCCCGTGACCCTCCAGAGCGGCGCCGATCTGGACGCACGCGCCGCCACGTCGCTCTCCTTCGATTCCGCGATCAACGCCACGGCGGGTGGCGCTCCGGAGACGCTCAGTCTCCAAGCCGGCACCAGCGCGACCCTCGCAGGCCCGGTCGGCAACACCGCCCCGCTCCACGCCTTCACCCTCGCGGCATCCACCGCCTCGCTCAACGCGGTCACCACCATCACCTCCCAGACGCTCTCCGCTCCCTCCGGCCTCACCCTCGCAGCCAACCTCGCCAGCTCCGGCAGCGGCGACATCGCCATCACCGGCCCCGTCACGCTCGCGGCTCCCGTCACCATCGTCTCCGCCGGCGCCGTCGGCGACGACATCTCCGTCGGCGGCACCGTGAACGGCACCCACGCCATCTCGCTCAACGCAGGAGCCGGCAACCTCTCGCTGGCGGGCGTCATCGGCGGGACGACCCCGCTCGACGCCCTCACCGCCGCCGCCGCGAACATCCTCATCGACGCGATCGGCGCCGCCGGACCCGGCGTGAACGGACTGACCTCGATCGTCGGCTCGACCTCGATCACCTTCACGGGCTCGCTCTACCGCGCCAATGGGCAGACCTACGCCGCGCCGACCAAGAGCTTCACGTCCGGCAACGTCAGGTTCCTCTCCACGAGCGACCCGATCTCGATCACAGGGGGAACGACCACGCTCGCCGCCGGCCCACTCCTCGATATCCAGACGCTCGGCGCCGACATCACCCTCGACACCCTTGCCGGCTCGATGGCCTCGAAGTCGATCACGCTCGACGCCGGCGTCGGCACGCTCGCGATCGGCGGCGTCGCGCCCGCCGGCTCCACGCGCGGAACGCTCCTCTTCACCGCCGACGAGATCGACATCACCGGACCCGTCTCCGGCGCGTCCATCGTCCTCCAGCCAGCCACGCCCTCGCTCGGCATCCGCGTCGCGTCCGGCGCCGGCGGCACGCCCCTCAACCTCACCGCCACCGAGATGGGCTTCCTCCAGAACGGCTTCTCTTCGATCACGATCGGGCGCGAGGCCGACGGCGCACACGAGATCATCGTCGGAACCCTCACCTTCCGCGACCCGCTCCGGCTCCTCGCCAGCTCCGGCGGCTCCATCCAGACCGGCCTCCTCACCGGCCTCGACGACGCATCCCTCTTCATCAACGGAACCCTCCCCGCCCGCGTCTCCAGCATCACCATGTCCGGAGGCAGCATCACCATCGACGACGACGTGCTCCTCTCCCTCACGTCCACCTTCAACACCCAGGGCGGGCCCGGACTCTTCCCCGGCGGCAACGTCTCCATCACCGGCGCGATCGACGGCCCCGGCGGTCTTGGCGGCCTCAACATCCTCGCCGGAACCGGACAGGTCACCCTCGGCGGACCCATCGGCGCCGCCGATCGCCTCCTGCATCTGGACATCACCGGCTCGCGCATCACCCTCCCGGGCGCCCACACGATCAACCATCACCGCTACGCCGGACCGGTCGTCGTCACGGGCTCCTCGCCCACATTCACCTCCCTCCCCGGCGTCAACGGCAACATCCTCTTCAGAGAGACCATCGACGGCCCGGGCGCTCTCACCATCAACGCCGGAAACGTCATCACCTTCGGCGCCAACGTCGGCGCTGGCACGACGCCCGCGTCCCTTGAAGCCACAGGCACCGCCATCCGCTTTGCCAACTCGCTCGTCCGCACCGTCGGCTCGCAGCAGTTCAACGGGCCGGCCCTCTCCTTCGACCTCGGCTCCGGAACTCCGACCTCCCTCACCTTCGCCACCGGCGCCGGCGCGTCCTCCTCGATCAACTTCTCCTCGACGTTCGACGGCCCCGGAGCCGTCGTGCTCGACGCGGGTGCCGGCTCGATCGCCATGGGCGGCGTCTTCGGCAACAGCACGCCTCTGACCTCCCTCGACGTCACCGGGGCCTCCATCACCTCCGCCGGAGCCACCTCCTCCGGTGCACAGGTGTATCGCGGACCCGTCACCCTCGGCGCCCCCTCGAGCACATTCAACGCCTCCAGCATCCGCTTCGCGTCCACCATCAACGGCGCCGGACAGACGACCCTCCGCGCCCCCGGCGGCGACATCCGCTTCGAGGCCCCGATCGGCCAGACAACCCATCTCCTCTCCATCGATGCACAGGCGTCCACCATCCTCCTGCCCAGCGTCCGCACCCGCGACGCCCAGCGATTCATGGGACAGGTCACGCTCGCCCCGGGAGACGTAGTCCTCCGGACCTCGGGCGGCCCGGGCGACAGCGTCACGCTCGGCTCCATCAACGGCGCCTCGAATCTCGAGATCAACTCCGGCGTCAACGGCGACGTCGTCCTCACCGCCGATGCAGGCGCCCTCACGCCCCTCGGCGTCTTCAACATCGTCCACGCCAACAACGTCACCACCCAGGCCGTGAACGCCTCGACGATCCTGCTGGGAACCGGAAACGGACACGCCACGTTCAACGGCCGCCTCACCGCCACCGGAGGCCCGGACGGCATCTTCCTCAACGCCAGGTCCCTCGACATCCTCGGCGGCATGACCGCGACGAGCGCGGGAATCCAGATCAACAACCTCGATCTGCTCCGGATCCCCGCCACATCCACCATCAGTCTCGCCGGCCCCTTCACGCAGGGCAACGGCGGGCCGGTCCAGCTCGGCGCGAGCATCGACACGCCCACCCGAGCCGTCACCTTCAGCGGTCCCGTCTCCCTCACCAGCGACGTCTCCGTCCGCGGAAGCAGCATCGCCATGAGCGATCCGATCAACTCGCTCGGCACGCCCCGCTCGCTCACGCTCGCCTCCTCGGGGCCGATCACCACCCGAAGCATCGGAGTTTCCTCGCCCCTGGCGAACCTCTCGATCCTCAACGCCGGTGCCGCGACCGCATCCCTCAACGGGAGCATCGCCGCGGACGGCGCCGTCGTCATCGAGCCGCCGCTCCGCCTCGTCACCGACACATCCATCACCGGCCTGGGCGGCATCCGCTTCGGCTCGACCGTCGACTCGGCGACCGCAACGCCCGTCGCGCTCACGCTCCAGGTCCAGACCGCTTCCGCAGCGCTCCCCTCGGATCCCGCCGCAATCCCGATCGTCGAGTTCGGCGCCGACGTGGGCCAGGTCAATCGCCTCGGCTCGCTCCGCATCAACCCGGCCGAACGCGACGCCGTGCCCGAGATCGCGACGATCGTCTCGCGAGGACCGCTCTCGGTCGACGCCGGCGCCCTCTTCGAAGTCGGCCGGGGCGACAAGATCACCACGATCGGGGACGTCACACTCGTCGCCGATCGCATCCTGCTCGGCGACGTCTCCGCCTTCGGAGACATCTTCGTCCAGTCCCCCGACATCACCATCCTCACCCGGCCCGGAGGCAACATCCTCGGACCGGCATCCATCGCCACCGACCAGGGCGCCGACCTCGTCGCCCTCGACAGGATCGAGTTCTCCTCCACGCCCGCCATCGACGGCGACGGCCTCGTCTTCCTCGCGACCCAGGGCGGCGCCGGGTTCTCCGACACGCTCGCGTCCATCCCCCAGCGCGCCTTCGGCACCATCGGCTCCGACCTCTTCTTCCGAGGCACAACCGTGCTCGACCTTCGCGCCCAGGGCCCAACCAACACCAACGTCAGCGAATCCATCGCCGGCGCTTCTCCGAGAGAGTCCCAGAGCGGAAACGTCCGGCGCAACACCTCCATCGGCGCCGCGCAGGAAGAAGAGCTCCGCAAGATCGGCATCGACCCCAGGTCCCTCGATCTCAAGTCGCTCATCGAGACCCTCATCGGCCGCTCGATCTACAACGACCTGGAAGCGTCCGCCGACGGCACGCCCCGCAACCTCGTGACCGAGGGCCGACTCACCCAGTCCATCGTCGCCTCCACCCTCCAGACAGCCAGAGAAGTCCTCGGCGATGCCGACTCCGATCGCCGCCGGGAGCTCAAGGCGCGGATCGCGCTCGCCGCCGAGATGTACATGGAGAAGGAAGACACCGCCCAGGTCGAAGACGGACAGGCCTTCCGCGCACTCATCGACTCCGAGCCGGCGCTCGAGGGCGCTCGCAGCGAGCTCGCGGGGCTGGCCCGCCTCTTCCAGCAACTCCGCCTGCTCGGCCTCACCGATTTCGAACTCGGTCAGGCCTGGCGCGTCATCTCCGACGATATCAGGCCCGACGGCGTCTCATCCGAAGTCCTTCGCGCCGTCATCGAGCCGGGCTACACACCGCGCCCGCGACGCCGCGGCATCTTCGACACCGGCGAGTCCCCGACCGTCGAGCCGCCCGACCGGATCGAGGACACCAACCCATCCGAACCCGTCATCGGGCTTCTCCCCGTGCCCACGCCCGTCGCCGCTCGCTCACGCTGATTCCGACCCCAGGAGCGCCGCGTGGCACCGCCCGATGTCTCGCCCGACCACACCAAGGATCAGCCCCGACGCGATCGGGCCGCACGCCGCGTTCGCGACGTTCCGGTGGCCCTTGGGGTCGGACTGCTCGCCCTCGCCGAGCGTCTTGGCGTCCTCCTCACCTCGCCCGACCGCACCTGGCCCCACGCCGTCGCCTTCGAAGGCGATGCGCTCCTCTGGATCGACTGGCTCCGCGCCATCAGGCAGGGCGGGACGTTCGAACTCGGCCTGGCCATCCACTCACCGGTGGTGCCGCACGTGCTCGCGCTCCTGGGCGCCGACCCCGCGTCCTCCGACTGGACGCCCTTCAAGCTCGTCTGGTGCGTCATCTCCGCGTTGACCGCCACCCTGCTCTATCTCGCCGCCGCCCGAACCGTCGGCCGCCGCATCGCCCTCATCGCCTCGCTCTGGTTCGCGATCGCGTACCACGCGTCGGTCCTTGCCGCGTCGCTCAACGGCGAAGCCCTCTACACGCTCCTCCTGGTCCTCATCGTCTATCTCGGAACCTTCGCGCCCTCGAACCCTCGTCGCGATCTCGCGCTGGCGATCCTCCTCGGCGGGCTGCACGGGCTTGCGACGCTCACCCGCGCCGAGCACCCGCTCCTCATGCTCCTCCTCATCGCCGCCGCGGCACTCCGGCCGCCGCGCTCGGACGCCCCTTCCGCCGCGCCATGGCCCCGTCGCCTGCTCGGCGCCGCCGTGATCGCCGCCACCGCCGCCGCCGTCTGTCTCCCCTGGGCGATTTCGGGCGCAAGAGCCGCCGAACGCCTGAACACCACGCCCTCCCGCCCCGTGGAATACGACCGGCTCTCTCCCCCATGGACGCCCGATGCTCGCGCGTACATGGAATCGCTCCCCGCATTCGTCCGCGCCGACAACGTCGCGTATCTCTCCGCCCTCGCATCGCAGCGGCGCGAGTCGGCCATCGACGCCCCTCGCATCAAACGCTACTTCGAGGAGGAGTTCGGCTGGATCCCGACCCCGCTCTCAACCAGGCCCAGGGTCTCCAGCCAGGGAGCCCTCTGCTTCGCGCTGGCCAATCATCCCGACTCGCGGGGCGGATTCTCCCGCGCCTCACTCGACGCCCGCTTCTCGCCGGACCCCGATCTCACCTTCGCTCTCCCGAGCCATCTGCGGCTCTTCAACGACGGGTACGCCGTCGGACTCGAACGCATCCGACAGGACCCGGTCGCCTGGGCCGCGCTCGTCGGACGCAAGATGCTCCGGTTCGAGGCGGGACTGACCGGCGGCCTCGGCGCCACCAACGCCCCCATCGGCCGGTCGCTCACGCGCTGGCCCGTGGACATCGCCGTTCGACCGATCGATCCCGACGCATGGCCCGACCGCTCGTTGCAGGCCACCCTCCGCGCCGATGCCCTCTGGTGGCGCGTCCCGATCCTGCTCCTCATGCTCATCGGCATCATCCGTCTCGCACCGGACCGCGCCGGGACCCCCTGGCTCCTCATCCTCATCTCAAAGCTCGCCGTGGCCGTCGCGTTCTACGGCTACGCGCGCCAGGCCGCATCCATCCTTCCCGTCGCCTCCGTTCTCATCGGGGCAGGCCTCGTCTGGACCCTCGACGCCCTCCGCGTCCCGCGCTGGGCGGGGCGTGTCATTGTCTCGATCGCCGTGTGCGTCGTCCTCGCCATTGACGCCCGAGAGTGGACCCGCCCCATGCTCCCGACCATCGAGGCCGACTCCGACGCTGTCCGTCCCGCGCGCGTTGCCGCCGACCGCGGCGCGTTCGAATGTCTCAAGGAGCTTCGCATCGAGTACGCCCCGCCGGAGCAGCCCGAACCCTGACCCGCGCGTCACAGACTCGCCCCCCCGTGCGGCTCCGTATCCTTCCGCCCGACAAGGAGCCGCCATGCTTATCCGATCGATCCTCGCCGCCGCCGCCCTCGCGCTCGTCGCGCCGCTCTCCCGCGCCCAGTCGCTCCCCTACGAGCGCTACACGCTCGACAACGGGCTGACCGTCATCCTGCACCAGGACCGGACGCTCCCCGTGGCCGCGGTCAACATCTGGTACCGCGTCGGATCAAAGGACGAGGCGCCCGGCCGCTCCGGGTTCGCGCACCTCTTCGAGCACCTGATGTTCATGGGCACCGAGCGCGTCCCCTGAAACGAGTTCGATGTCATCATGGAGTCCGGTGGCGGCTCCAACAACGCGACCACCGCCTACGACCGCACCAACTACTTCGAGTCCGGACCCTCCTCTCTCCTTCCCACGCTTCTCTGGCTCGAGGCGGATCGACTCGAGGACCTCGGACGCACCATGTCCAAGGAGAAACTCGATCTCCAGCGCGACGTCGTCCGCAACGAACGCCGCCAGTCCTACGAGAACGCCCCGTACGGCAAGGCCTACCTCATGGCCACGGAACTGATGTTCCCGCCAGGGCACCCGTACCGCATCCCCACGATCGGCTCGCACGCGGACCTCGAGGCCGCCACCGTGAACGACGTCAAGGACTTCTTCGCCACCTACTACGTCCCCTCAAACATGACGCTCTGCGTCGCGGGCGACTTCGATCCCGGAGCGATCAAGCCCCTGATCGAGGACCTCTTCGGCGATCTTCCCTCCGGCTCGCCCCCGACGCCGGCGCCCGTGCCGCCCGCCTCCCTCACGCGTGAGCTCCGCCTCACCACGCTCGACAAGGTCCAGCTGCCGATGGTCAGCCACTGGTACCACGCCCCCCCGATCTACACCGAGGGGAACGCCGAGATCGATCTGCTCGCCCAGGTGCTCGCCGAAGGCAAGTCCAGCCGGCTCTACAAGCGGCTCGTGATGCAGGACCAGCTCGCCGCCGACGTCGAGGCCTTCCAGGACTCAAACCTCCTCGGCTCGATCCTCATGATCAACGTCTACGCGATCCCCGGCGTCGATCTGGCAAGGGTCGAGGCCGCGATCGACGAGGAGCTCACGCGCCTCGCCTCCGAAGGGCCGACACCCGACGAGCTCGAACAGTTCAAGTCCGCGCGCGAACTCGCGATGCTCTCGTCCATGCAGGACGTCCTCTCGCGCGCCGACTCCCTCAACGCCTACCAGTTCTACTTCGGCGAGCCGGACGGCTTCGCCCGCGACCTCAACCGTTACCGCAGCGCCACCGCCGGCTCCGTCCTGCAGTGGGCCTCAAGAGTCCTCAATCCCGACGCCCGGCTCATCACACGCGTCCTCCCCGAGTCCCCAGAGCGCGGACAGGTCGCCCGCGACACCAGGCCCGCCTCCGCCGCCCCGGCGACATGGGCGCCCCCGACACCCGCGACCTTCACGCTCTCGAACGGTCTCCGCGTCATGCACTTCCCCAAGCACGACATCCCGCTCGTCGCCATGAGCGTGCTCCTCGCACCCGGCTCACCCATCGACGATCCCGACGCGCCCGGACTGGCCGCGCTCGCCGCCGAGATGCTTGACGAGGGCTCCGGCGATCTCGACGCCCTCGCCTTCAACGACCGCGTCACCTCCATCGGCGCCACACTCTCCATCACGTCCGATGCCGAGTCCGCACAGGTCGCCATGACCGTCATCGAGCGGAACCTCGCCGAGGGCGTCTCACTCCTGGCCGCCGCCGTCACCCGCCCCGCCATGGAGCAGGACGACTGGGACCGCGTCAAATCCCTCCACATGGAGAACCTGCGCCAGCAGGACGACAACCCAACAATCGTCGCCGCTCGCGTCTCCAACCGTCTCCTCTTCGGCGACGCAAGCCCGCTCGGCAGGCCCGTCTCCGGCACCCGCCGCAGCGTCGAGCCGCTCACGCTCAACGACGCGAAGGACCGCGCCGCCAGGATCTTCCGCCCCGAGCACGCCACCATCCTGATCGCCGGCGATGTCTCCGAGGCCCAGGCACGGTCCATGCTCGAAGAGCACTTCGGTTCCTGGAGCGTCCCGAACGCCTCGACCCTCGCCGCCGCGTCCGATTCCCAGGGGACACAGCACCAGCAACTGCGAGTCGCGATCGTCGATCGCCCCGGCGCCGTCCAGACCGTCGTCCGTTTCGCCATGCCCGCCCCCGCGTACGCCGATTCCGGCCGCGCCGCCCGCTCCCTCCTCAACACCCTCTTCGGCGGCTCATTCACCAGCCGGCTCAACCAGAACCTCCGTGAGAAGAACGGCTACACCTACGGCGCTCGCTCCTCGTTCACGCTCGCCCGAACCCAGGGTGCATTCGTGGCCTCCTCCTCCATCCGCGCCGACGTGACCGGCCCCGCCATCGCCGAGTTCCTCAAGGAGTTCGATTCGCTCCGGTCCGGCACCATCACCCCAGGCGAGCTGACCAAGAGCCGCGAGACCGTCCGCAACGACATCGTCGAGGGCTTCCAGGGCCTCCCCGGCATCCTCGCCGCCGCGTCGCGCCCCATCGCCGTCGGTGAGGGCTACACCACCCTTGCCTCCGACCTCGCCTCCCTCGGACGGATCACCACAGAGGAACTCAACGCACTCGCCGCGTCCTCCGTCACACTCGAGCAGGGTGTCCTCGTCCTGGTCGGCGACAAGGCCGTTATCCTCGAGCAGATCAGGGACCTCCCGCTCCCCGCACCCGTCGAGTACGACGCGTTTGGCGAGCCGATCAAGCCCTGACGATCCACCTCCAAGGGCCTCCCGCCGGCCGCCCGACTCGCACCCCACAACGCCCGGCATCGCCAAAGAGCCCGGCATCGATAAAAACAAACGACCCCGGACCATCACGGACCGGGGTCGCTTTCCAAGTACAGGCGAAGGGACTCGAACCCCTAACCTCCTGATCCGTAGTCAGGTGCTCTATCCAATTGAGCTACGCCTGCACGTTCGGCCGCCGGCAGATCCCCGCGGCAGGCCTTACGGTAAGCCACGCCACCGCGTTCGGCAACTGCCAGCGCTCCCCAATCCGGCCCTTCTTGAATTCCCACGCCCTCCCCCCAATACTTCCCTCCCGGTCCGGGCCTCCAGGCGCCGCACCAAACCCCGTAGCAGGCAAGGCCCGCCGGCCCTCGCGGCACCCGAAGCCGACCATCACGAATCGTTCGACAGAGAGGTCCTCCGCAGCATGGCTCACTCACTCTCCGCACGCAAGCGTGTCCGCCAGAACATCAAGCAGCGCGCCCTCAATCGCTGGCGTCTCCGGTCCATGCGCGCCGCCATCAAGGACTTCAACGACAAGATCCTCCACGGATCAAAGTCCGAGGCCACAGAGGCCTTCAAGGCCTGCGTCAAGTCCATCGATCGCTCCGCCCAGCGAGGCGTGATCCATGCCAACCAGGCCGCGCGCCGCAAGAGCCGCCTCAGCGCCCGCCTCAAGGCCAAGAAGTAATCCACCGCGCCTCACC
>JAPKGU010000200.1 GCA_026647565.1 Phycisphaerales bacterium
AGCGTTCCTCGGTGAAGACCTTCTGCATGCCGGCGGCGATGGCCAAGAGCGTCTTGCCCGTGCCCGCCGAGCCCAGCAGCGTCACCATGCGGATCTCGTCGTCGAGTAGCAGGTCGAGGGCCATGGTCTGCTGCACGTTGCGCGCGAGGATGCCAAAGACCGGCTTGCGCGGGCCCGTGACGGGGATCACGTGGTCGGTGTCGGCCAGGCGACGCCCCAGCCCCGTGTGGTTCTCGTCCTCGGCGTCACGCATCACCACGAACTGGTTGGGCTCGAGGTGCGCGGGGTCGAGGGTCTCGGGCGAATCGCCCGCCTCTGCCGCTGCCTTGGCCCGGTGCGCGTCGAGCACATCGAGCACGCGCGGCAGCGCGAGCAGTCGGTCGCGGTAGAGCTCGTCGATCACGCCCCCCTCGCAGGCGACCGACTCGTAGCCCACATAGAGCCGATCCGTGTCGACCTTCTGATTGGCGAAGTCTTCGGTGCGGATGCCCAGCGCATCGGCCTTGATGCGGCAGGCCAGGTCCTTCGAGACAAAGGTCGCCTCGCACCCCTGCTGCTTGAGGTGCCACGCGACAGCGATGATGCGGTTGTCGGGCGAATCCTCGGCGATCGACGCGGGTCGCTCGTAATCATACCGGCTCGATGCGCGCCTGCAGCAGGCCGGTGCGATCGGCTTCGCTGGACAGGATGCGGAAGCGCTCGCCGCCGCGCACGGTGATGTTGAGGATGCCCGGCTGGGTCATGTCCCAGGCGAAGATGCGCGCCTCGGTGCCGACCGCGTGCGGCACGGCCGGCGCGCCGACTTCGGCGCCTTCGGCGATGAGGCAGATGCAGCACCGTCTGGCTTCCCAGCGGCACGCCCGCGTTCACCAGACGCCCGCACGACTGCGCCACCTCGGGCGTCACCTCGTTCGGGTGCATGAAGTGCACCGACATCCAGAACGGGTGACACTTCTGCAGGATCGACACCAGGTTCGGCGTGATCCGCTGAGGCAGCACGCACGGGATCTTGCTCCCGATCCGGATGAACTCCACGTGCGGGATCGCGCGCAGCCGCGTCAGCAGCCAGTCGATCTTGTCGTCGTTCATCGTCAGCGGGTCGCCCCCAGAGATCAGCACGTCCCGGATCTCCGGCGTCGCCTCGATGTACGCCAGCGCTCGCTCGAACTGCTTCGTGTTGAAGTGATACTCGCCCGTCTTGCCCACCAGACGCGATCTCGTGCAATAGCGGCAGTACGTCGCGCAGAACGACGTCACCAGGAACAGCACCCGGTCCGGGTACCGGTGCACCAGCCCCTCCACCGGCATGTCCCCGTCCTCGTTCAGCGGGTCCTCCGCCTCCTGTTCCGTGTGGATCAGCTCCCCACCCGTCGGCACCATCGTCCGACGGATCGGGTCGTCCGCATCCTCCGGATCGATCAGCGACGCGTAGTACGGCGTGATCCCCACCGGCAGCTGCCCACCCAGGTGCGTGACCGTCTCACGCTCGTCCTTCGACAGCGTGAACGCCCGCTCCAGCGTCTCAAGGTCGCGGATCCGCATCCGGAGCTGCCACTTCCAGTCGTTCCACTGCGCGTCCGTCGCGTCCGGAAAGACCCGCGCCCGAAAGCGCCTCGTCCGCTCCGACTGCACGAACCCCTCAGCGCGCGAGGCCGCCGCCGCATCGCGAGCCGTCATCCGCTCGCCGAAGGTGCTCGACTGCGCCGGGTTGGAAGAAAGGGGCGGCAAAGTCAGCCGCGAACGACTTGGGGGCTCGTCGTCCTCAGCGACCGCCTCACGCGAGCTGTCGCACGCGCCGTCGCGCGAAGCGCCATCGCTCAGACCCTCGTCGAGGACCATGAGTCGCACGTTCCGGGTTGATGTGGGTGAAGGGGAGGCCGAGGGGCGAGTACCCGCGAACGGGTCCACGATGTCCATGTGTTCCACTCGAGAGTGGAGGTCGTTACGTGTGCGTCGGACGCCCCGTAGGTCCATGCGTCCGACAGATCCGCGGCGCGACCAACCCAGCGCGGATCAGGAATGGCAGAGAGCGTATCGACGCGGCGCACGGCGTCAACACCCTCCCGCCCGGATCCTCCTCGCCAGCCATCGCCCGCAAAGCCAGGCGTCGCCCGGAAAGGAAAGACCACAAAGATTCGGAACGCGTCGTCTCCGGTTCCGATCCGCAGCCGAGCGCCCAACGACCGAACCGGCACGCTCTTCCGGATGAACACAGACGGAATCGGGCTAGCAGTCGCAGCCGCAGCCGCCCTCGCCCCCGCGCGACCCACCCTCCCGCGACGGCGCCCCCGACGGCTTCCCGCGCATCGACGCCATGATCGCCCGGATCAGCGCCTCCGGCGGCGGGTCCTTCGCCACCTGGGCCTCCATCGCCGCCTGACCCATCCGGATCGTCGCCTGGTACTGCGTCAGGTACCGGTGGCACGGCGGGCACAGCTCAAGGTGCAGCTCAAACTCCACCCGCTTCGCCGGGGGAAGCGTCCCGTCCAGGTAGTCAATCAGGAACTCGATGCAGTCCTTGCACGTGCTCACCGCGTTGCTCGAATGGCCATCGCCGCCGGCGCCAGGGCCGTGGTCGCCGGAGCCATCGGACGGGGGCTTGTTGGAGCGGCAACAACTCATAGGCAAAGCGCTTCGTCGTGCGAACTACTCATCGGACGGTCGGAAGTGCGGATCGAGCAGCGTTCGGAGGGCCTGGCGGGCACGATGCAGCCGGGTCTTCACCGCGTTCGGCGTGATCCCAAGCGCCTGCGCCGTCGCCTCCGTATCCATCTGCTCCACGTCGCGCAACATCAGCACCGTGCGATAGGCGTCCGGAAGGGACTCAATGGCCTCGCGAACGACGCGGGCCGTCTCATCGGATTGGATGGGGTCAGGGCCAGGAAGGTTCCACGGCTGCGCCGGGTTCTCCGCATGGCCCGTCGAATCGAACCGGGGCAGCAGGTCATCGATCGACGCCTCGTGACGCCGGTTCCGCGACCGGAGCTTCATCAACGCCGCATTGATCAGGATCCGGTGGATCCAGGTCCCCACCTGGCTCCCCTCCTGGAACTTGTCCAGATTCTTGAACGCCGACAGGAACGCCTCCTGCACCGCGTCCTCGGCGTCCGCCTCGCTCCCGAGAAGACGCTTGGCCGTCGCCAGCATCCGGGGCGTCAGGTCACGCACAACCCCCTCGTACGCCTCCCCGTCCCCGGCGCGCAACCGCTCGACCAGCTCACGCTGGTCCGGCATCTCCGAAGCTCGGGGAGCGACCGTCATTCGGACAGATTGTACGGTGAAGCCCCCTCCCGGAGGCAGCCCCTCACGCCGCGTGATTGAACACGTACCAGACCTTGCCCGGATACCGCGTCTCAAGCGCGTCCAGCACCCGTCCCACCTGCCGGGTCGTGCTCCGCCCGATCAGGCGGATCGTCCCCCGCGCAGACTCCACCTCCACCCGGCCGAACGCGATCGGCGCCGGATCCGGGGCATGATGCTCGAGGTGCGACTCAAACAGCGCCGGCGCCAGCGGCGAATCGTCCCGCTGCTCCTCGTGCACCCTTCCCTCACGATCGATCCACCAGAGCGCCACCGGCCCCGCCGTCGCGTCGTGCCCGATATCCGTGTAATGAAGCGTCGTCATCGGTTCTCTCCCTGCCGGCTCGACGCCCCGCGTCTCACCGGCTCCAGCGGGGCGAATGCGTCAGCGGAGAGATGGATCGGTCGCACCGGCCGTGCGGACCAGCCCGCCTCTGACGTTTGAAGGGTCCGTGGACGGTTCTCGCCCGCACAACCCGCAAGGTCGAAGGTCCCACTTCCGCGTCCCAGGGCACAACACGGTTATCCCCAGGCCGAAGGGCTCCACGCCCTCAACACGCCACACCCCACACACCACGGAACCTCGCCAAGCCACGAGGCAATCGTCCGTCGGACGTCGGTACAAGTGGGGGCCAGACGTGGGGGCCAGACGTGGGGGGGCCGTTGACGGTTCGGCGGCGTAAAGTTCGCCTCGCAAGCCGCCGGCCCAGCGCCGGCCGAACAGACGTCGAGGACGCTATGGCCTGGATCACAAAGCCGTCGGGAACCATGAAGATCGATCGCCGCGCCGAGCCGTACCTGACGGCGGCCATGCGCGCCGACCTCTCCTCACGCTACCTCCCCCGATACGAGCGCTCCATGGGCGCGCTCCTCCCCGCGCTCCACATGGTCCAGCACGAATACGGCTGGGTCCCCTTCCAGGCCATGGAAGAGATCGCAGACTTCCTCGGCATCTCCGCCGCAGAGGTCTACGACACCGCCTCCTTCTACGAGGAATACTGGCTCAAGCCCAAGGGACGGCACCTCGTCTCCGTCTGCAGGTCCATCGCCTGCGAGTTCTGCGGCCAGAAAGCCATCACCGAAGCCGTCAAGAACGCCCTCGCCATCGACGTCGGCGAAACCACCGACGACGGAGAGTTCACCCTCATCGAGCTTGAATGCCTCGGCGCCTGCGGCGGCGCCCCCGCGATCCTCATCGACGAAGTCCTCCACGAGCGCGTCACCCCAGACCAGATCCCCCAGCTGCTCGTCAAGGCCCGCGCCGCCCAAAGCGACCACGGCCACGCCCACACACACCACTGACCGGAGCGTCCCAGCCATGAGTGCGCCGAAGAAGAAGCCCCTGATGCGACTGCTCGGGGAGTTCGTCGGCCACGTCGCGCAGGGCGTGAAGACCGATCCGGCAAAGCCCCCCCACGCGCCGACGGGCCGGCCGCCGGGGGGGACGGTGCATGAGGTGCGTCGCGAGACGACGGAAGAGGTGAAGGAGACGAAGCAGGGGCAGGTGGTGCTGAGAAGGACGACGATTGAGGAGGTTGTGCTGCCGCGAGAGGGTGGAAACCGCTAGCGTGTCACATGACCAAGTACAGAAAGCGACTGCTCTCTGCCAGCCGCATCTAATCTGTGATGCCGTTGAACAACTCGCTCTCTGCGTCCTCGACGGCTCGGCGATGGTCCGCTGTATGGGCGATGGAATCAAGCAGAGAGATCGCTTCAATGGAACGGGCTATGAGTCCGTGACGCCACGCGATCCGAGCCGTCCATTCGAGTGACTCCCTCGCCGTCGCCAGATAGTTCGCTCGGGACTCGCCGTCACACGCGGACGCCAGAATGATCGTTTCGTTGGCGAGATCGATCGCAACCGCTGACGCCTCGTCGACCGAAAGCCCCTCCTGCTGCAGCCCCTGCCTCGGGTCCACCGGCAATGGCCACCTCTCGTGGGCGTGCACCCTCTCACCGAGCTTCCGGAGCGCCCGAAAGAAATGGCCGGGACGTGATCGCCTTCTCGCGAGCCCGCCCGAAGGGGAGAATGCAGCCCCGCTCACCTCGGCCCCCGCGTCGATCGAGAGCAGCCCCCGCCCCGACGCGGCGTCGTGGATCGAAACCGCCCCGCCC
>JAPKGU010000201.1 GCA_026647565.1 Phycisphaerales bacterium
GGCGTATTGGTCGTACCACCCAAACCCGTATCTCTTCTGTGACTCCTTATTCGCCATCTCGACAACCTTCTGGTAATCGGCTAGCTGGCATGGCCTGAACCTTAAGCCAGCGGAAGCCAGATCAGGAACTACGCTACACTGGTCGTCGGAACTCTCGCTCGGGGGATCGCGTCGCCACGGAAATGGCGCGCGGCAGGAGCGAATGAATGTCGAGTACGGATCGCGGTTCACCGGTGCTCATGTGCCCGGATCGGTTTCGTCCGTTCGATAACAGGACAGACGTGTCCGTTGTCGCTCGCGACGAGCGTCTGCGGCTGCTGTGGTGCAACGAGGCGTACGCGTCGTCGTTCGGGGCGACGGCCGAGTCGCTTCGCGGGTCGACGATGGAGTCGCTATTCAACAGGCAGTTCGCCGAGGAGCGTGCGGAGCTGCTGGCACCGGCGATCGAGCATGGAACGACGGTGGCGTATGAGCAGGTGGTCCGGGGCCTTCGGTACCTGACGCGTGCGTGGGCCCTGGACCCCAGCGCGTTCGGCACCCGCGGGTGCTTCGTGGTCGCCGAGCCGTGCGCGACGACAAGGCCCGTTGGCGATGGCGTGCCCTTCGTGAGCGCTTCCGTGGCGGATCTCGGAGAGCTCGAGGCGCTGACGAGACGGGAGCTGGAGATTTTCCGGCTTCTCGCCGAGGGGCTGACGGGGCAGGAGATTGCGACGGTGCTGCATCGGTCGCACAAGACGGTCGAGTTCCACACCGCCCGGATCCTGCACGCGTTGTCGCTTCGGAACCGAACGGAGCTTGCGCGTCTGGCGGCGGAGCGGGGGCTCTTGGGATTCACCCGCGAGTCGTGGTTCCGGCTCGCCGGCAGACGAGCTGGAAAGGGGCAGAGGCGGGGAGCGGCGCGCACCTGATGGGACCTTTCGGGAGGGCGCGGAAGCTGCGGGCGTGCGATGTATCGGTTCGGGCGGTTGCTCCGGGCGAACGATGTGTTAACCTTGTGTCGGACCCCGGAGCATCGAGATGCCGCACCGATATCAGACGATCCTCCTCTTCGGCGCCCCCGGCGCGGGAAAGGGCACGCAGGGCAAGATCCTGGGACAGGTCCCGGGGTTCTATCACCTGTCGTGCGGAGAGGTATTCCGAACCCTGGACCTGACGTCGGAGATCGGGAAGACGTTCATGCAGTACTCGTCGCGGGGCGAGCTGGTGCCCGACGACGTGACGATCAAAATGTGGCAGCAGAACATGCACGCCCGGACGGTGCTCAGCGACTACAAGCCGTCGCAGGACCTCTTGGTGCTGGACGGGATCCCGCGGAACGTGCACCAGGCGGAGCTGATGAAGAAGCACATCAACGTGCTGCTCGTCGTTCACCTGGTCTGCCCGGACAAGGAAGAGATGATCAAGCGGCTCCGCCGCCGGGCGCTCAAGGAGAACCGCGCGGACGATGCCAAGGAAGAGGTGATCCGGCGCCGCTGGCAGGTGTACGAGAAGGAGACCTTCCCGGTGCTGGACTTCTACTCGCGCCAGATCGTGCGCGAGGTCGACGCCGTCGGCTCTCCGGCCAGGGTGCTGGAGCACATCCTGCAGCATGTGGTCCCGGTGCAGGAGTCGCACTTCCAGAACTCGCTCACGGACGAGACCGAGCGGCCGTGAATCTGAGCGGACGTGAACCTGGGCGTCGCGGCGCTTTACTCCCGGACGCGCGGGCCTTACCCTGTCGCCGCTCGCGGCACGAGGCGGGCTGGAGGCACCACGCATGGGATCTGGCATGGTTCGGACACTGGTCGTTCTCGCGGCGCTCTGCGGTGCCGGCGTTGCATCGGGCTCGGACACCCAGATCCGCCTGGCATCCGGCGAGACGCTGCGCGTGTCGATCGTCGAGCTGACCGAGACGCACCTCAAGTGCTCGCATCCCGTGCTGGGTGAGTTCCTGATCCCGCGTGATCAGGTGGTGATCGTGGCGCCGGAGGCCGTCGGCACCTCTGCAGAGGGCGGCGTCACAGGAGGCGCCACCGAGGCGGGCACAGCCGATTCCGGAGATCAGGCCCAGCCCGACGCGCAGGCGGACGCGGTCCCGGCAGCGGCGAACGAGGCGCCTGAGAAGCTGTCGTTCTGGCGGGGCTGGAAGCGTTCGGTGGATCTCGGGGCGATCGGCTCGGACGGCAACTCCGAGACGTTCGGCGCTCGCGGCGCGTTCGGAATGGCGAGGAAGTCCGACACGATGGAGACGACGGTCGGGCTTTCGTACGTGTTCAACACGGACAACGGCGAGAAGACCAAGAGCCGCGGCGAGCTGGACGCGAAGAACGAGTGGCTTTTCGGAAAGGAGTCTCGCTGGGGCTTCTTCGCGGCGGGCAAGGTGGAGTTCGATGAGTTCCAGGACTGGGACTGGCGAATCTCGGGATTCCTGGGTCCGTCGTACGCGTTCATCAGGAACGACAAGACGCTGCTCCGGGGCCGAGTGGGCGCCGGCGGTTCGTTCGAGCTTGGCGGCGACGACGACGGTTTCGAGCCGGAGCTGCTGATCGGCCTGGATTTCGAGCACGCCTTCAACGAGCGGAACAAGATCTTCGCGTCGTCTGAGTACCTGCCCTCGCTCTCGGAGTTCCCGGATTATCGCGTGAACTCCAAGGCTGGCTGGGAGATCCTGGTGGACGAGAAGTCCGGCGCCAACCTGAAGCTGGGGCTTGTGGATCGATACGACTCCAGCCCCGGCGACGGATTCAAGAAGAACGACATCGAGTACTTCGTGACGCTTGGCTGGTCGTTCTGAGGATTGCAGGAGCGGATCGGCGACCATCGGATCAGGATTGGGGCGAACACCCGAAACGCGTGGGGCGCGGTGCGCGTGCGAGAACCGTGGCGGGCACGGGCGGTATACTGCGCTTGCGGGGCGGGGGCGGTGCAAGGCGGCCGACGATGGATGCCTGTACGAGGGGATCAGCGATGAAGAGTCGGAGCGTGTCGAGCCGCGTCGCGGCGCGGGGTGGGTCTACGGACGTGCGCGGTTGGCGCGTGGCGGACCCGGCCCTCGTTGAGCGGATGGAGCCCCGGGTGCTGCTCTCGTCCGCGGCGGACTTCGCCGGCGTTGGGCTGGCGTGGCGTTCGGGGGCGACGACGCCGACGTACACACCCTACCTGCTGGAGGGGACGATCGGCGCGGACGATTCGGCGAGCGGCACATTCTGGCGCGCGGGGACGACGGGACGGGTGTCCGACGGGGGCCTGTACTTCGACGGGATCACGCGGCTCGGCGACGGGCGTTATCAGCGAACCGGCGCGGACGGCGTGCTGGCCGATGACTTCGAGGAGACGAACGGCTCGCAGTTCCTGACGCGCGACGGGTACCCGGCTGGGTGGTGGTTCGGGGACTACGACCGCGTGGTCGGGCAGGAGATGGAGTACCTGATCCAGCGTGCGGCACCGGGCGTGCTGCCGGCAAGGGACCTGGACGGCTCGTGGCGTTTCACGATGCTCGCGGTGAACGGGGGCACGGGTGCGAGCTCGAACGTCAGCGGCACGCTGAGCATCGACACGGAGGAGGACCGCATCACGTGGACCGGCACGACCGGCACGGTGCCCCGCGTGCGCAGCGACATCGACACGATCTCGACGCGCGGGCAGATCGCGACGCTCCAGGGTGAGTACTTCTACCTGAGCGCCGACGGGGGGACCCTGATTTTCGCCGACATGCGGACGAGTGACGACGTGGTGTACGTGGGGACGGCGATCCGCGTCGATAATGACGTCACGCCGGAGGAGGTGCAGGGGGACTTTCTGCTGCTCTGGTCGCTCGGCGACAACGTCTCCGGCTCCGGCCGGACTCAGTTCCTTCAGCGTGTGCTGAGCGTCGAATCGGACGGTGACTACAAGATCTACGACCTGGACGAGTGGGACGACGGATCGCGCGAACCGCTCGAGCGGGGCGAGTGGCGGATCGAGGGCGACTCGCTGGTGCTGACGCGCGACGCGTCGGCGCTGAGGTACGCGCTTCGGATCGGCCGGGGCGGGGACACGCTGATCGGCGCGTCGCTGACCAGCGGGACGAGCGTGACCGCGATCGGGGGCGTCGCTTCGCGGACGGTGTCGAACCTCCCTCCCCCGCCGACACCGGTCATCTCGATCCCGAGCGTCGATTCACTCGGACGGCCTGTGGTGTTCTCGAGCCGCACGGACGAGGCGTGGTACGTGGCGGACATCGCGGCCAAGTCGGGCGGACCGACGCCGACGGGCGAGATGCGGGTGTGGATCGACACGAAGAACGGGCGTCCGTATGCCGCGGCAACCTCGGACGCGGGCCTCGTGCTGTACAGCGAGCTTTCGAATGGCGTCTGGACGTACCGGCTGCTGGCGAATGACCTTGTGAGCGGCCCGGCGATCACGCGGTCTCTGGCGTTCCTGGTGACGCCGTCGGGGCAGGTGAACCTGTTCGGTCTGAACGCGAGCGGCGAAGTGGTGCGTTACTGGCAGAATGGCTCGACGAATCCCGCGGGCGAGTACCTGTACTCGGCAAGCAACCTCTCGGTGAATCAGCTGGACCCGCGGGGTCTGCCGACGCCCGGCTATACGGGCGGGCTGGAGGCGTACACGACGCCGTGGGGCGGACTGAACGTGGCGGGACTGGACTCGACCGGCCGGATCTGGACGGTGTGGTGGGCGCCGGGCCAGCCACGGTGGTTCGTGTCGAATCTGAGCGCCATCGCCAAGACCGCCCCGCTCTCCGGCGACATCACGGCGTTCGTCTCGCCATGGAACGGGATCAACATTGTCGGCGTGAACTCGCTGGGCGAGATGGTGTCGACGTGGTGGTCGCCCGGATCCGGCGGCACGTGGAAGCGAGCGAACTTCACGAGCAGCACGCTGGGGCCGACGGTGAGCAACGCGACGCTGAGCGGGTTCTACATCTCTCCGACGCGCGGGCTGAACGTCGTGGCGATCGATTCGACGACGGGCGACGTGATTCTCTACTGGTGGAACGTGGCACGCACGGGCCTGGGATGGACGTTCACGAACCTGAGCACCGCCACCGGCGCGACCGGGGTGTCGAGGATTACCGGCGCTCTGCTGGGCCTCGAGGCCTCCGACGGCTCCGTCAATGTCTTCGGCCGAAACGCGGGCGGGGCGACGATCCGATACGCCGTGAGCGGCGCGATTACCGGTGCGTGGCAGGTGCAGAACCTGAGCGCGATCGCAACGGCCGAGTGAATCGTTCGCGAATCGTCCGTTGCGGGTGAATCCGCGGATGTGTCGGGCATTGAGATCGATGCGCAGATGGGGCCAGTCCACGTCGGCGTAACGCGGCTCCTGTTCAACCTCGGGCACAACGGGAGAGACGCCTTCTCCGCGTCGAGCGGCCTCGACCGGGGGTGCCAC
>JAPKGU010000202.1 GCA_026647565.1 Phycisphaerales bacterium
GATGTCGTGGAGAGGCGTTTTCACCCGGGCGACGGATGCGCAACCCGGCCCCATCGCGGTGAAGAGGGCCTCGACGCCGTGGATGCCGTAGAAGAAGAGCTCGGGCAGGCCGGCCTGGTAGGCGAGCGGCCCCCAACTGGTGGCGCCGAGAACGTCCCCCGCCTCCTCCCGCCAGGCGGGATCGGAGAGGAGCGGGCCGAAACGGGTCGCGGACGCGGAGAAACAGGGCAGGCCCCGGGCTTCGGCGAGCCGGTGGAGGGCGAGGCATTCGGCGAGCGAGCCGGCGAGCGGTTTGTCGACGTAGACCGGCTTGCCCGCGCCGAAGAGCGCCTCGGCCTGCCGCAGGTGGATGCGGCCGTCGACGCTGAGGATCATGAGCCGGTCGCTGCGCTCGAGGAGGGCCTCGACCGAATCGACGATGGCGACGCCGAGCTCGCGGGCTTCGTCGGTGAAACCCGCGATGCGGTCGCGGCTCATCGGCGTGTCGCTGCCGTCGGGGAGTCCCGCGACGACGCGGAAGCCGGCGAGGTCGCCCGAGGCGGAGGGATCGTGGAAGAGTCTCGTGAAAGCCGGGACGTGAGAGGTGTCCATGCCGACGAGGCCGATGCGGAGGAGGGAGGGGTCATGGGTCATGGGTCACGGGTCGAGTTCCTTGAGCATCTCGTCGAGGGCCTTCACCATTTTGGCGGAGGCTTCGACCTCGAGGTAGCTGGAGCGGGCGCGCCAGGTTTCGTAGCCGCCGAGGGCGTGATGCTCCGGAGTCGGAAGATAGCCGTGGTAGGCGTTGGCGAGGGAGACGACGGTGGAGCCGGGATGTTTTTGTTTCAACTCCAAACCGATCTCGACGAAGACTTCGGCGGGCATCGCGGCGAGTTTGACCTCGCCGATCTTCAGCACCTGCAAAGGCGCGGAAACGGTGTCGGGGAAACCGGCGAGGAGGACGGTCTCGCGGGCGTAGGACCGGCGCCGGCGACCTGCGCGAGAGGCCCCACGTCCGGCCCAGGAAGCGAGGGCCGATGCGATGCGAGAGGACCGGGTCGACTGCGATGGTGATGGGGCCGAGCGTGGCCAGGAGGGAGGCGTGACCGAGCCAGACGACCGCAAGGCCATGGGGCGCGAGCTCGGCGAGAAGGTCGCGGACCTCGCCGGCACTGTGGGTCGATCCGGCATGCGTCAACAGTCCCTTGCGTCCGAACGAGGCGAGGAGTTCGGGCGGGTATCGACGCAGGCCGGAGCGGAGCGCCCGCGTGGAGCGCCGGATCGGTCCGAGAGAGGGGGATGGCGACGGCTCGTTCGGCGGGTGCGCGACGTGGCGATCATCTTCCGGACGGGCCATGGCACGATCAGCGTAGACTGGGCTCGTGATCTGGGACGTCGTTGCGCTGATCTGGCTGCTCGTTCCGCTCGCTCACTGGGCGGTGGTCGTGCTGCTGACGCTCCGCGTGCTGTCTCGCAGGCGGCAGGCGGGCGAACTGATCGGATGGCTGCTGGTGTTGTGGGCGGTGCCCTTCGTGGGGGCGGGGATCTACCTGTTCTTCGGCGAGCCGTGGCTCTGCTCGAAGCGGACGAGGCGGGCGGAGGCCGTGACGCGACCGGTGGAGCGGCTGATGAGCCGCGTCCAGCGGAGGGCGGGGGCCGACGCTTCGGCCTTGCCCGGCCCTGTGGAGGGCGTGGCGCGGGTCGGGCTGGCGACGGACGCGATGCCGGTGGTCGGCGGAAACGACGTGGAGATTCTGGACGGCGCGGACGAGACCTTTCCTGCGCTGATTGAGGACATTGACGGCGCGAAGCGGACGCTCGATCTCCTGTTCTACATCTGGGAGCCGAAGGGGCGTGTGCTGGACGTGGAGGGTGCGATCGCGAGAGCGGCACGGCGGGGCGTGCATTGCCGCGTGCTGGTGGACGACACGGGCGGGGCGGCGTTCTTCGGATCCGACTCTCCGTCTCGGCTCCGAGCTGCGGGCGTTGAGGTGGCGCGAGCGTTGCCCGTGAAGTGGATCCGTGCGCGTCTGCAGCGGATCGACCTTCGGAACCATCGGAAGCTGGCGATCGTGGACGAGTCGATTGCTTACACCGGTTCGCTGAACATGGCCGATCCGAGGCACTTCAAGCGGAAGGCGGGCGTGGGCCAGTGGGTGGACGTGATGGCGCGGGTCCAGGGACCCGGCGTGGCGGCTCTCTCGGCGGTCTTCGAGGCGGACTGGGCGGTGGAGACGACGCGGACCTCGCCGGAGGCGATCGCGAGCGAGCCGATCCCGGCGCACGCGGGGGATGTCGAGATGCAGGTGGTGCCTTCGGGTCCCGGCGTGCACCAGGAGACAATCCACCGGATGATCGTGCAGGGCGCGCACGAGGCGAAGAAGGAGCTTGTGCTCACCACGCCCTACTTCACGCCCGACGAGGCGATGATGGCCTCGCTGGTCACGGCGGCGCAGCGGGGCGTTGAGGTGACACTGATCGTGCCGGCCCGGGTAGACAGTCGGATGGTCGCGCTGGCGTCGAGCGCGTACTACCAGGATCTTCTGGACGCGGGGGCGCGGGTTCGGCTGTTCCGGGGCGGTCTGCTGCACGCCAAGACGGTGACGATCGACGGTCAGCTCGCGATGCTCGGAACGGTGAACATGGACCGGCGGAGCTTTGGGATCAACTTCGAGCTGAGCGCGTTCCTTTACGATCGGGGTGTGTGCGCACGCCTGCGTGAGATCCAATCGAGGTACCTGGCCGACAGCGTGTCGATCACGGAGACCGCGTGGCCCCGTCGGTCCCGGGCGCGCCGGCTGGTCGAGAACGCCATGCAGCTGGTCGCGCCGCTGCTCTGATTCGAGGGTCTGTGCGGCACCTGTCCGGATCTGGGGTTGGGCCTTGGGGGCCGGGCCTTTGGGGCGGGGCTGTCACAGGCCGCGAGGTATCCTGCTGACCATGAACGACGAACTGGCGCGTCGGGGGGAGACTGTTTCGGGTCTGATTGGAGACGTGCCTGCGGGCGGGCCGGGCGTTGCGTCGGGGGGCGTTCGCCTGACACAGAAGATCGGTCCGTACACGCTCGGCGAGTGCCTTGGAGAAGGGGGTTTCGGGGCGGTGTTCGCGGCGGCGCAGGAGGGTCCGATCGCGCGGCGGGTGGCGATCAAGCTGCTGCGTGCCGGGGCGGCGAGCGCGCAGGTGCTGGCGAGATTCCGTCGCGAGCAGCACGTGCTGGCGTTGATGAAGCACCCGCACATCGCGCAGGTGTATGACGCGGGCGAGTCTGCGGATGGACAGCCGTTCATCGTGATGGAGCTGGTGGAGGGCCCGACGATCACGAGGTATTGCGACGATCAGAAGCTCGGGATCCGGCAGCGTCTGGGGCTTTTCCGGCAGATCTGCGACGCGGTGCAGCACGCGCACGTCAGAGGCATCATCCATCGCGACATCAAGCCGTCCAACGTGCTTGTGGCGACGGACGAGGGGCGGCCGATCGTGAAGGTGATCGACTTCGGGATTGCGCGGCCGGTCGATCCCGGGCGACACGCGCCGACAGTGCAGACGCAGGAGCGCCAGCTCATCGGCACGCCGGCGTACATGTCGCCGGAGCAGGCGCGAGGATCGGAGGACATCGACACGCGGAGCGATGTGTACTCGCTCGGCGTCGTGCTGTACGAGTTGGTGGCTGGGCTGCTGCCGATCGATCCGGACACGCTCAAGAACAAGTCGGCGGACCAGGTGGACCGCATCATCAACGAGCAGGACCCGCCGAGCCCGTCGACGCGTGTGGGCCGTTCGACGGAGACGCGCTCGAGCATCGCGGCGCAGCGTTCGGTCGCCCCGGCCGAGCTGACGCGGATGCTGCGCGGCGAGCTGGACTGGGTGGTGATGAAGTGTCTGGAGAAGTCTCCGGATCGGAGGTACCAGTCCGCGGCGGAGCTGTCGGCGGACATTGAGCGTCACCTCTCGGGCGCGGCGGTGGTGGCGGCGCCGCCATCGTCGGCGTACCGGTTCCGGAAGTTCGTGCGCCGGAACCGGTTGTGGGTCGCCGTCGGCGCCGCGGTGCTCGCCTCGCTGTCGATCGGGCTTGTCGCGACGCTGCTGGCGCTGGGTGAGGCGCGGGCACAGGAGCGTCTGGCGCGGCGCGAGGCGTCGCGATCACGCGCGTTTGTGGAGCTGTTCGTCGAGGACGTGATTGGCGCCGCCCACCCGGCTGAGTCCGAGGGTCAGGACATGCGTGTGAGCGAGCTCGTCGGACAGGCCGAGTCTGGGCTGGACTCAATCGCAGACGCCACGGTGCGCGCCGACGTTCAGCAGCAGATCGGCAGGATCCTGATGGGTCTTGGCAAGTACGAGCGGGCGTACGAGCATCTTGCGGCGGTGGTTGCGCTGCGGGAGAAGGACCCGCTCGCCGGTCCCGGCGAGCGTGCCTCGTCGCTTCTGGCCCTTGCGGCGGCCAGCCGCTCGCTCGAGCGTGACGGCTGGGGCCTGGAGTATGCGAAGCGGGCTCTGGCGATCTACCGGGAGGCGTATGGGACGCCGAGCATCCTTGCGGCGGCCGCCCTTCGAGACGTGGCAGAGATCCACCAGCGGCGAGGCGATCGCGCGGAGGCCAGAGCGCTGATGCTGGAAGCCCTCGCGGAGGCCGCGGCCTCCGAGCAGCCCGGCGGCGAATCGGAGATCCAAGCCAAGATTCTCATGGATGCCGCGGTGCTGCTCCATGCTTCGGAGGGCAACTACTTCCAGAGCACGAAGATGTATCGCGAGGCGATCGAAATACTGGCTCGCCTGAGCGTTCCGGCATTGACGCGCGCGCACGCGCTGGCCTCGTACGCCCGGTTCACGGCGAGGGCGGGCAATGCTCGCGAAGCTGTCGCGGCGATCGATGAGGCCGTCGCGATCGCGCGGCGGGCGTACTCGCCGGACAACCCGCATCTGGCGAGCTATTGCTCGAGTCAGGCGACGGTGTACGCGCTCGCGGGTCGGTTGCCGGAGGCCGAGGCGTTGCAGCGGGAAGCGATCGCGATCTGCGAGCGCGCGTTCGGTCTCGATGCGGAGGTCGTTCCACACCGAACGCTTCAGCTTGTGGGCCTGCTTGAACAGCAGGGAAGGCAGCAGGAGCACCGCGAGCAGCTCCTTCAGGCTCTCGTCGAGCGACTTGTGGTCGCGGTCGCCGTAGGTGCTCTCGATCTGGACGTAGTCCGCGGCCGGGAACGGCGTCGGGTCCGCCACGATGGGGCGGCCCGGCGCGCCGACGTCGCCCGACACCCCGAAGCGCACGGTGCGGCCGGCCAGGGCCTCGAGCTCCGCCGGACCGCCGGGGGGCAGCACACCGCGGCCGAAGACCCTCTCGAAGTGCTGCTCGCCGTTCGCGCCGGGGAAG
>JAPKGU010000203.1 GCA_026647565.1 Phycisphaerales bacterium
GATTGATCAGCGCTTGTCTTATTATGGCTTCAACGATTATGCCTTCATCAACCAGATCGAAAGCTACATTGAGTCGATTGGCAGTGCTCGCCAGCCCCGTCGAGATGGACATCCAGCTGGTGTGCGTGGACGACTGCAGCAAGGACGCCTCGTGGTCCATCCTGCAGGAGCTGGCGGCACGCGACAGCCGCATCATCATCCGGCGCCACGAGGTCAATCAGGGCAAGGGGGCCGCGATCCGGACCGCGATCTCGCTGATGACGGGCGACGTGGCGATCATCCAGGACGCGGACCTTGAGTACGACCCGGCGGAGTACCCGGTGATGCTCGCGCCAATTCTGGCGGGGAAGGCCGACGCGGTCTTCGGATCACGCTTCGCCTCCTCGCCGCAGCGTCGCGTGCTGATGTACTGGCACTCCGTGGCCAATCGTTTCCTCACGTGGGTGGCCAACGTCCTCAACGACCTGAACATCACCGACATGGAGACGTGCTTCAAGGCGGTCCGCGCCGACATCCTGAAGCAGATCCCGCTGAAGGGCGAGCGCTTCGGCATCGAGCCCGAGCTGACCACGCGCCTGGCGCAGTGGAACATCCGCCTCTACGAGGTCCCCATCTCCTACCACGGCCGCACCGTCGCCGAGGGGAAGAAGATCGGCCTGAAGGACGCCTTCGAGGCCATGTGGTACCTCGTCCGCTTCCGCTTCCTGGACACCCGCTTCACCACCCACGACGGATACTACATCCTCCAGAGCGTCCGCCGCGCGCGGCGCTTCAACCGATGGATGCTCGCGCAGTTCAGGCATCACGTCGGTGCCCGCGTCTGCGAGGCGGGATGCGGGATCGGCAACTTCACCGAGCTTCTCCTGGATCGCGAGCGCCTCTGCTGCATCGACTACGACCGCTTCTACGTCGAGGTCATCCAGCGCCGCTTCGGGCACATGGAGAACGTCCGCGTCGTCCCGCACGACCTCTCGTCCGGTTCGACACGATCATCTCGCTCAACGTCGTCGAGCACATCGACAACGACCGCGCGGTGCTCAAGAACTTCTACGACCTGCTCCAGCCGGGGGGACGGGCGATCGTGCTCGTCCCGTGCCATCCGTGGCTCTACACCGAGTGCGACAGGTCCCTCGGGCACTTCCGGCGCTACACACGCGACGATCTGGTCGCCAAGTTCCGCGAGGCCGGATTCGACGTGGTCTCCGACAAGCAGTTCAACCGCCTCGGTGTGCTCGGCTGGTGGGCCAGCGGGCTGCTCGGGAAGAAGGACCTCTCGCCGTTCCAGATGCGCGTCTACGAGTTCCTCATGCCCCTCGCTCGCCTCATCGACAAGATCGGCATCGGGCCGGGGCTGAGTCTCATCGTCGTCGGGCAGAAGCCCGTCGCCGTCCCCGCCTCGGAGTCCCCCGCGCCCGAGATCGTCGTGAAGGTCACCGGGATGCCGTCGCCCGCCCGCTCCCCGGACCGCTCGACGGACGATGCGCCCGTGCCGTCGTGACCCGGATCAGGACGCCCGCGATCACGCACCCCGTGAGGTTCGACACCAGGTCCCACCCGGTGTTGACATAGCCCCCCACGTTTGTCTCGGTGAACACCAGCGTCGCGACGAACTCGATGATCTCGTTCATCGCCGACAGGCCCATCGAGACCATCATCGCCGCGAAGATCGGGCCGAACGTCGGAGGCAGCGACCTGCCGGGCGCGACGCCGCCTGTCGCGGTCCCCTCCTCGCTTCGGACGCCTCCGACCGCCGCGTTCAGCGCCCGCCACGCCACCAGCGTGGTCGTGAAGAACCCGAAGGCGTGGACGACCTGGTCGTACTTGGGCGCCCACGCCCCGAGGCGCAGCGAGTACAGCACCTGCTGCTCGCCCGGCTCGGCGAGGTGGGCCGGGATCGGGACGGTCCCGCCCATCATGTGCGCCAGCCCCCAGATCGAGAGGCACCACAGCGAGAGCGTCGAGAGCCGCACGCGCGCGTCGAGCCACCAGACCGTGCCGATCAGCGCGAGCATGACCAGCGCGTAGAAAGCGAACTCCAGGTTGATCGATCGCAGCGCGACGAACGTCGCCCCGACCATGTACGCCGCCGCGAGGAGCCCCGGACCGATGAGCGCACGCCTCGGTTTCATCACGCTAACCTACCGAGAATCCGCGTCGGCCGCCCGCCGCACACCGCACCCGGAAGCGCCGCCATCGACCCCGAACGACCCCAGCCCCTTCCCACGCTCCGACGCCTCGCCCGCGTCGAACTCTCCTCCATCTTCGATCGCATCGGCCTCGGGCGCGAGTGGTACCTGATCTTCTGCGGGGCTGCCGTGGGCGCGCTGACCGCCGCGGGCGGCGTCGGCTTCGCCAAGGCCCTCCACGCGACCGAGCACGAGACCTTCCGCTGGATCTCCCGCTCGCCCCTCTGGCTGCTCCCTCTCTTCCCGGTCGCGGGCGCGCTGGTGACCGCGATGCTCGTCCACTTCCTCGCGCGGGACGCCGCGGGGCACGGCGTCCCGCAGGTCATCGACGCAATCCACCGGCGCGGCGGGCGCATCCCGCTGCGCGTGGGCATGACGAAGGTCGTGGCCTCGATCGCCACGGTCGGCTCGGGCGGCTCCGCCGGCGCGGAGGGGCCGATCGTGCAGATCGGTTCGAGCATCGGGAGTGTCATGGGTCGTGCCCTGCGCGTCGGACGCGCCGACATGAGCACGCTCCTGGGCTGCGGCGCGTCGGCGGGCATCGCCTCGGTCTTCAACGCGCCGATCACCGGCGTCTTCTTCGTGCTCGAGGTCCTCCTGCGCGACTTCTCCCTGCGGACGTTCACGCCCATCGTCATCGCCAGCGTCGTCTCCGTGGGCGTCACGCAGTCCATGCTCGGACGCGACGAAGCCATCTTCTCCGTCGCGCTCACCGGATACACCTTCACCCTCGCCGAGATCCCGTCCTTCATCGCCCTCGGGATCCTCTGCGCCCTGGTTGGCGTTCTGTTCACACGCCTGCTCCACCTCGCCGAGGACCTCTTCGCCCGCGCGCCCGGCGGCCCCATCCTTCGCCCCGTGCTTGGCGCGCTCGGGCTGGGGATGCTCGGCGTGGCCTGGGTGATGGCCACCGGCCCCGTCGGCGGCGTGCCCCAGTTCTTCGGCAACGGATACGCCTCGATCCGCTCCATCGTGGATCCGGCGACCTACACGGGCCTCGGCCCGACCGCCGGCGCGGCCGCGGGCGCGATGGGCGCGCTCTCGCTCGCCTCGCTCTGCATTCTCAAGGCGATCGGCACCTCGCTGACGCTCGGCTCCGGCGGCTCCGGAGGCGTCTTCGCGCCGTCGCTCTTCATCGGCGCCGCGGCCGGGGCGTGCTTCGGCGAGGCGCTCAAGGCCCTGGGGCTGATCCCGCATGGCGTGACCCCCGCCTCGTACGCGCTCGTGGGCATGGCGTGCGTCGTCGCGGGGACGACGTTCGCCCCGCTCACCGCCACGCTCCTCCTCTTCGAGGTGACGCGCGAGCCGCGCGTGCTCCTCCCCGCAATGCTCGCCTGCGTCGTCGCGACGGTTGTGGCACGCCAGCGGATGCGCGACTCCATCTACACCGCCAAGCTCAGGCAGTCGGGGCTTGTGCTCGGCGGCACCCGCGACCTGACGGTGATGCGCCGCGTCCACCTCTCGTCGATCCGACCGATGCCGCTCCCTCCCGAGCCGATCTACCCGTCCGACCCGCTCTCCAAGGTGATCGACATGCTCCCCGCGCACCGCGGCGCGGACTTCCCGGTGGTCGACGCGTCGGGCAGGTACATCGGGATGGTCACGGGCGAGGACGTGCGCACCGCGCTCATCGATCGGGAGGCGATCCCGCTCTTGCTCGTCGCGGAGCTGCTGCGGACGGACCTGCCGGTGCTCCTGCCCGAGGAGTCACTGGACACCGTCATCGACAAGTTCGCGCAGCACGATGTGGCGTGCCTGTGCCTGGTTGACGGCGGATCGCGCGCCCCGCGCGGGCTTGTCGCGCGCGCCGCGGTCCTCAAGGGATACCAGCAGGCACTCTCGGAATCCTGAGCGATCGCCCGGTCCGCACGCCCTAGACGCCGACCTCGTCGGCGATGGGCTCCGCGGCGTCGTCACCGATCGGCGAGGGCTCCGACTGCCCGATGCCCGCAAGCGCGTCGACCGTCGGCGCACTCGGCAGAGGCCGGCCGCTCTGGTCCGTCAGGGGCTTGCCGTCCATGGTGCGGACGACGGGCGCTCGATTCGCCGCATCGTGCGCCGCCAGCTTCTTCTCAAGGTCCGCCCGCGTCGCGTCGTCCAGCTCGGCCCACTTGCCCCTGCCCCGGCACTTGGGAAAGCGCGAGCAGCCGAGCCACGGGCCCTTCAGGCCCGAGCGGAGATTCAGCGGCGACTGGCAGATCGGACAGGGAAGCTCGGTTACCAGCGGGGGCGGCGAGGGCGCGACGACCTTGCCCTTCTTGTCGATGTTGAGAAGCCCGTCGCAGGGATTCTCCTTGTCGCCGTAGCGCGAGCACCCGAGGAATGGACCAAAACGCCCCACGCGCTTGGTCATCGCGCTCCCGCACTTGATGCAGGCGATCGGCACCGTCTCCGCGGCAGGGCGCGGCACGCCCTCGCGATCGACCGGACTGGCGTAGTTGCACTCCGGATACGTCGAGCAGGAGAGGAACCTGCCGTTCTTTCCGAAGCGGTAGACGGTGGGCGATCCGCACTTGGGACAGCGGTACTCGTCGGGCGCGGGAATCAGCTCGGCCTTGGCGTGGCCCATCGTCTCGTGGGCGTGCTCGAGCGCCTCGGTGAACGGCCCGTAGAAGCGGTTGAGCATCTCGATCCAGTCGAGGTGCTCCTCCTCGATCTTGTCCAGCTCGCCCTCCATCTGGCGCGTGTAGCCGACGTCCATGATCTTCGGGAAGCCCTCGATCAGCTTGTCGGTGACAACCTCGCCGAGATCGGTCGCGTAGAAACGACGCTCGAGCTGCTCGACGTAGTTGCGCTCCTGGATGACGCCGATGATCGAGGCGTACGTCGACGGACGCCCGATCCCCTCGGCCTCCAGCGTCTTGATGAGCGAGGCCTCGGTGTAACGCGCCGGCGGACTGGTGAACTTCTGCGCGGGCTCGATGCCGAAGGGCGCAACGGGCCTGTTCTCCGCCAGGACCGGGAGCGTCTGCTCTTCGGCGGACTTGGGAACGCCCGCGACCCTCAGGAAGCCGTCGAAGACGAGCGTGCGACCGGTGGCACGGAACGTCACCGGACGCGCGGGGTCCGTGCCGCCCTTGATCATCACGCCGGTGGCGTCCCACTGCGCGTTGGTCATCTGGCACGCGACGAATCGCTCCCAGATGAGCGTGTAGAGCCGGAACTGGTCCTCGCTCAACGCTCGCCGGACCCGCGACGGCGGATACTCGAGCGAGGTCGGACGGATCGCCTCGTGCGCCTCCTGCGCCCCCTTGTTGGAAGAGGAATAGAAGTTGGGCTTCTCGGGCAGGTAGGCATCGCCGTAGTTCTTCTGGATGTACCCCCGGACCATCTCGATCGCGTCGCGCGAGAGGTTGGTCGAGTCGGTACGCATGTACGTGATCAATCCGACGGGGCCTTCGCCCGGGATGTCGATGCCCTCGTAGAGCTGCTGCGCCGCACGCATCGTGCGCTGCGCCCCAAACCCGAGGCGATTGGCGCCCGCCTGCTGGAGCGTGCTCGTGATGTACGGCGCCGACGGGCGCGAGCTCGTCCGCCGGGTCTCGATCGACGTGACCCTGTAGGGCGTGCTCGGATCGACGGTGCCCGTCAGCGTGCGCACGTGCTGGGCAGGGCCTCGCCCCTTCGGGTCGGGCTTCACCGAAAGCTTCACGCCGCGAAGTCCCGCGAGCTCCGCGATCTCGGCCGCACGCTTCGCCAGCGCCTCGCCGTCCGACGCCTTCGTGCCCGCGCTCTCCAGCGTGACCTTCTGCCCGCCGACCTCGACCAGCTCGGCGCTGAAACCGCCCTGCTCCCCGAGCCAGACGGCCCGGCCCTTCCCGCTCGGCGGATTGCCCTTCTCGTCCCTGGTCTGAAGGAAACGGGCCCAGTCGGACGCCAGGCCCGACGCCTTGCCGATCTCGGTCGTGAACACGCCCTCGACCGACCAGTACTCCTCGGGG
>JAPKGU010000204.1 GCA_026647565.1 Phycisphaerales bacterium
CTCACCACCCCCCGCCCCCTGCTTGGAATCGATGAACTGGAAGCCCTCGACGACGACTTTCATCTTCGAGTGCTTCTGGCCCTCCTTCTCCCATTGATCCAGCTTGAGACGCCCCTCGATAAAGACCGGGCGCCCCTTGGCGAGATAGCGGCTCATCGTCTCCGCAGTCTTTCCCCACGCCTCGCAGTCGACGAACGTCACCTCTTCGCGCTCCTCGCCGTCCGGAGATCGCCAGCGGCGATTCACCGCCAGGCCGATCGTGGCGACCGCCTGGTTGGAGTTGGTGTGGCGCAGCTCGACGTCGCGCGTGAGATTTCCCATCAAGAAGACGCGGTTCAGACTCGCCATGGCATGCTCCAATCCCAGCAGAGTGCGAGAGTTGCCGGGCGAACGCCCGGCACACGGCCCTGACCGATGCTAACCGACCTGTAGGAGGCCGACAATCCATGCCACCCCTCTCACTGACAGACGTCTGTCAGTGAGGGGCTCGCGTCCATGCCCGGCGGGGGAAACGGGCGTCCGACCGACTCAGATATCCTCGTCGGTGCCCTCGTCCGCGCCGGCGCCGACCGGCTCGGGCTGCTCCGCGACCGGAGCCATCGCCGGACGCTCGGCCCGGAGCTTGGCCTCGATCTCGAGGTCCTTGCGTCCGTCCATCGCCTGCATCTCCTCTACAGAGAGGTGGTCGCAACGCGTGATGAGCGTGCGCATGATCTTCTCGGAGAGATTGCAGTCGCGCTCGATGTGGGCAAAGCCCTCGCCCGTCGCCTTGAAGTACGCGAGGATGTAGATGCCCCGCTTCTGGCCCTTGATCTCGTAGGCGAGCCGGCGCTCGTCCCACTTCTTCATGGCGATCACTTCTGCGTGGCCGCGCGAGAGGATCTCGTTGATGTGCGCGATCATGCCGTTGAAGTCGGCCGCCACAGCCTGGGAGATCAGGAACATCGCCTCATACGAATACACGGGTGCCTTGGACATGGTTCTGCCTCTTGATCATGCGGCTCGTGCCGCGTGGGTTCGGTGTGTGGTTTCAGTCTCTGAGAGTTGACGCAAGATTCAGCCGCTCATCGGGACTCAGCCGGATCCCCCGGACGGGGAAGCTCCCGGCGTAGGCCCGCGCGGCGTGTCGGGTGGTCGCTCCGGGGCCTTGTCGGCGTCGGTGCCGCGCCGATCCGGACCCTGAACTCGTGCGTTGAATCGATTCATTGCAATCGCGATTCCCTTCTCGACGAACGCGGCCGTCGCCTCCGACGCCTGCTCGATCGAGCGATCCAGATCGGGCTGCTCATCGGGGGTGAAGCGGCTCAGGACCCAGTCGGACTGGATCATGTGGGCCGGCTTGGAGCCGATGCCGATCCTGCACCTCGGATAGACCGACGTGCCGAGCGTTCGCTCGATGTCGGCCAGGCCGTTGTGCCCGCCCGCCGAGCCGTCCGCGCGAAGGCGGATCGCCCCGACCGGCAGAGCCACGTCGTCCACGAGAACCATGAGGTCCGTCGCCGGCGTGAGCTTGTAGAACCGCACCGCCTCGGCGACCGCCCGCCCGGACAGGTTCATGTACGTGGTCGGCTTCATCAGCAGGCACTTCTCTCCCGCGATCTCGGCGTCGAGACACGCGGCGTTGAACCGCGCCCTCGCGATCGAGCCGCGCGCGTGGGCACGCGCGAGGCGGTCGATCGCCAAGAAGCCCGCGTTGTGACGCGTGCGCTCGTACTGGAGTCCGGGATTGCCGAGTCCGACGATCACTTTCACTGCCTGTTCCTGGTGGTACGCTCGCTCCGGGACGGCCCTTGGAATCACTTCTTCTTGTCGCCGCCCTTGTCTGCGGGCTTCGCTGCGGCCTCGCCCTCGGCGGGCTTCTTGGCGGTCAGAACCACCGGCTCGGCGCCGGCAGCCGCGGTGGCTGCGCCCGCCTCGGCGGTCGGTGCGACGACCTCTTCCTTCTGGATCATGATGTGCGCGACCGACGCCTTCGCGTCCGTGATCAGGCGCATCGAGGACGAGGGAAGCTTGATCTCTCCCGCGCGAATCTCGCCGTCAACCTCGAGTGCGGAGATGTCCACGTCGATGTGCTCGGGGAGCTCCTTCACCATGCACTCGATCTCGATCTCGCTCACCGGATGGATGAGCACCGCGCCGACCGTCTTGAGACCCACGGCGTCTCCGACAAGGTTGACGTGCACGCGCGTCCGCACGCGCTCGGTCAGGTCCACGCGCGCAAAGTCCGCGTGGATCACGCGCGTCCCGAGATAGTCGAACTGGACCTCCTTCAGAAGGACGGTCTGGTCCTTCTTCTCGCCCTCGATCTTCATTGTGTACACCTTCTCGCCCTTGTGGATGTGCGTGAGGGTGTCCTTTGAATCGAGGGTGATCGACAGCGGCTCCTGGCCATGGCCGTAGACCACGGCGGGCAACTTGCCCGAGTCGCGGAACCGCTTTGCGTAGCGGGAGCCAACCTTGGCCCGGGGGGATGCTTGAAGGACGGGTGCGTTCTCGTGCATAGTTCGTGACCTCTGTCTGGGCCGCCGTTTCGTTTCCCGGCGGCAATGGGTGCGTGCGAGAAGGACTCCTGAGCGTCAGCGCTTCGGGCCGGCGCTCTTCTTGAACAGTTCGCTGATCGATCGATCGTGGTGGATCCGGTGGATCGCCTCACCGATAAGCGGACCGACGCAGAGTTCCACGAGTCGGTCGCGGATCGGATCGACCCGGGGACCGAGCGGGATCGTGTTGGTCGTCACAACCTGCGAGATCGGGCTTTCGCGCAGACGCTGCATTGCCATGCCGACGAGCACGGGGTGGGTCGCGGCCGCGATCACCTTTCTGGCGCCCTTGTCCATCACAAGCCGAGCCGCCTCGCAGACCGTGCCCGCCGTCGAGATCATGTCGTCGTACATCAGAACGGTCTTGTCCTTGACCGAGCCGATCAGGTTCCCCACGGTCACCTGGCTCCCGCTGATCCGCTGCTTGTGGATGATCGCAAGGTCCGCCGAGAGCAGGTTCGCCATGCCCTCTGCGACCTTGACGTTCCCAACGTCCGGGCTGACCAGGCAGAGATCCCCGAGCGACTCGCGGTTCTTCAGGAAGTGATCCAGGAAGACCGGTGTCGCAGAGAGGTGATCAAACGGAATATCGAAGAACCCCTGGATCTGGGCGGCGTGCAGGTCCACGGCAAGGATCCGATCCGCGTGGGCCGCCGTGATCAGGTTCGCCACCAGCTTCGCAGTGATCGGCACGCGCCCCTCATCCTTGCGATCCTGCCTGCCATACCCGAAGTAAGGCATCACGACCGTTACCCGCTTGGCGCTTGCTCGCCTCAGGCAGTCAAGGAAAATCAGAAGCTCGACCAGGTTCTCGTTCACCGGCGCGCAGGTCGAGATCACAACGAAGCAGTCGCGCCCCCGAACGTCCTCGTCCAGTTTCACGAACAGCTCGCCGTCCGGAAAGACGCTCGTCCGCACCGCCCCGATCGGCAGCTTGAGGTGCGCACAGATCTGCTCGGTCAGCTCGCGGCTGTTCCGTCCGGCGAAGACCTTCAGGTTGTTCGCGTCGCTGCTGCTCATGCCCGCACCCCGATCCGGCCCGAGGCCGACGACGCGCCGCTCCTGGCGCGGTAGATCCCGTCCACCCTCGCCAGATCCTCAAGCGTGTTGATCGAGAGCACGTCCGAAGGCGGCACCGCATCGATCACCTCGACGCGCTTTCCATCGCCCATCAGCAGCGACGGCACATCCGTCACGTAGTACTCGCCCGTCAGCTCGTTCCGCCCCACGCGGGCGAGCGCTCCGAAGAGCGACTGCACGTCGAAGCAGTAGTAACTCGGGTTCACCTCGCGGATCGCCAGCTGCGCGGCCGTCGCGTTCTTCTGCTCCACGATCGCCACGAACCTGCCGGACCCGTCGCGCACGATCCGCCCGTACCCGGACGGATCCTCGATCACCGAGGTCGCGAGCGTGGCGGCCGCCCCTGAACCCCTATGACGCTCGAGGACCGTCCGCAGCGTCTCCGCGCGGATCAGGGGCCCGTCGCCGCACAGAACGAACGCGTCGTGACCCGGCTCCATCTTCTCGCGACTGAAAAAGTGCTCGCACGAACGCACCGCGTGCCCTGTCCCAAGCTGCTCACCCTGCACCGCGAACTCAACCGCCCCGTAACCGACCAGCGCCTCGCGCACCAGCTCCTGCTTGTACCCGACGATCACCACGATCCGCCCGCACCCCGCCTGGATGCACGCATCCACCACGGCGCACACCATCGGACGGCCACCCACCTCGTGGACCACCTTTGGCAGGTCAGAACGCATGCGCGTTCCTTTGCCGGCAGCGAGAATGATCGCCGCCGGCGAAGTCACGCCGCTCTTCAGTTTGGATGTGGTTCCTGAAGCCGCCATGTTGAGGCAGCAAGCGTGCTGGCGTAATCGAGAGAAGCTACCCGGCCTGGACTCGAACCAGGACTAACAGAACCAAAATCTGCTGTGCTGCCGATTACACCACCGGGTATCGATTCGGCCCGGTTCACGCTCGCCGGCCAACTCCTTCTCAACGTTGCTCCATCAATCACTTACGGAGCAAGACACGGACCGAGTTCGCGGTCCGTCGTCCCCCGGTCACGTCCCGGGGCGAAAGAGCGGCCGCGGCATGGTGCCCGAACGAATCCGGGCGGGAGCGGAACCCCTGCTCGCCGCGAGCAGGAACCCATGATTGCGCCTCAGCGTTCTACCCAGAACGCGTCCGTCGCGATCGGCTCCAACGGAGCAATCGTAGAGACTCCCCGGTCCCGGTCAAACCGTGCCGGAACCCGAATCAAGCCCGGTCTGAAGTCCAGGTTCACCCGGTCCTTCGCCCCCCACTTCGTCCCGCGGATCTCCGTCCGGGTCGGACGCGGGCTTCACGGCGGCATTCGAGATCACCTCGAAGCACGTCGCGAGAAGTCCCACGAGCGGGAACCTCGCGCCCTGGAACGGACTGGAGCCGAGCCGACGCAGCAAGGGGTGGGA
>JAPKGU010000205.1 GCA_026647565.1 Phycisphaerales bacterium
AGTCAGCGGCGGCGACGTGCGGCCAGCAGGAGGACCGGCAGCGCGAGCGTGCTCGGCGCGGGGATCGCATCCAGGCGCATGACCCATCTCTCGCCCAGGTAGTGGTCCCAGCCCGAGAATCCGGGGCGGAGTGAATAGGCCGTGTCGTTCGTCGCGCCGGCCGAGGGCGGTCCGCCGTCGGATCCGACGTTCGGCAGCGTCGAGCCTCCCAGCGTGTTGGCGCTGAAGGACCACATCACCCAGAGGCGCTGATGCGGCGCCTCGATGAAGGGCAGGTCGGCGATCCACGTGAGAACGGTGCTCGATGCGGCGACGGTGATGTCGGCCGTGGCAAAGACACTGCCGAGATCGGGCGGACCATCGCCGGGCGCCCGCGTCGCGAACATCATGTGCATCGTGCCGAAGTAGTTTGTCGAGGCATAGGCGGCCATGCGCAACCCGACGAGGGTTCGGCCGGCGCCGGGTTCCAGCGTGACGTCCTCGGCGAAGATGGCGCCGAAGCCGAAGCCGCGGAGCATCCCGGTCGCGTGACCGGAGATGGTGTCGTACGCGATGTCGGCGTGTGCCGAGCCCGCGTGCACACAGACGGCGCTCAGCGTGCCGATCAGAGCGTGCAGGCACAGGGGTCGCTTCGGGGAACCGGGGCGGATCGAACAGCGTGTCATGGGAAGGACTCCAGAAAGAGAGGACCACCGCCCCGATGGAGATAGGGTACGTTCCCTAGATCAGATAGTTCCCTTGATAAGGGGATAATGTGAGGCGCGCGACAGGATCGGGGTGCCCGGCGGGTCGATACTCGTACGATCGCATCCTGAGTTGGCGGGGCGTCACGTTCCCCCGGAAGCCACCTTGTTTGTCGCGCAGGCACATTCCTTCGTCCAGCAGGCGCGTCTGGCGATCACGCTGGCGTGGGTGGCCGGGTACACCAACATCATCACCTTTCTGGTCTGCGGCACGGTCACCTCGCACGTCTCCGGCACCACCTCGAACCTCGGACGCGACATCGTTGAGGGTGTGCGCGGCACGGAGGGCGCGTGGACTCTCGCCGGCTATGCGGTTTTCCTGCTTGCGACATTTCTCGGGGGGGCGTTTCTCTCGGGGATGGCGACCGAGATCGGTCGGCGGCGGGGGTGGGACTCGATCTACGTGCTGCCGATGGCGCTGCAGGCGTTGTTCCTGACGATGTTCATGCTGGGGCTGCGCGTGACGCGGATCAATGAGCCGCCGGAGAGCGGGCTGGTCTGGATCAGCGGGATCGCGTCGCTTGCGATGGGCCTGCAGAACGCGACGATCACGAGGATCTCGAGCGGCGTGGTGCGGACGACGCACGTGACGGGGGTGCTGACGGATCTTGGGATCGAGCTGGCGCACCTGGTTCTCTGGGTGAGGGATCGGGACCTTTCGCGGGTGGATCCGGGCGTTCGGGCGCGGGTGGCGCACACGCTGTCGCAGCCGGTGATCCGGCGCGTGGCGCTGCTGGCGTCGATTCTCGGGTCGTTTGCGCTGGGCGCCGGGCTTGGGACGGTGGCGTTCGACTATGCGAGGCCGTACGCGATGGTGCCGCCGGTGGTGTTCCTCCTATGGATCGTGGTGATGGATGCGCTGCGTCCGATTGCGGCGATCGAGCCGTCGGACCTGGTTTCGAACGGCGCGGCGGAGGGCTTGCCGGCGCAGGTACGTGTGTTCCACATCCGTCGGAGCGACTCTCGCTCCCGGGGCAGGGCGCGGATGCACAGTCTGCCGAACCTCGGCGGGTGGGCCGAGCGGCTCGATCCGGAGGTGCGGGTGGTCATCATGGACCTCTCGGATGTGACGCAACTGGACGGCGACGCGGCGTTCGAGGTGCGTTCGTTGCTTGCGGCGTTCAAGGCCCAGGGTCGGCACCTGGTGCTCGCCGGGGTCTCGCACGAGCAGTACGACCAGCTTCGCCGGGCCGGCGCGGGGGAGTTGCTCGAGCCGATGAGCGCCTGCCCGGACTTCGAGCTCGCGATTGCGCGCGGGCTCTCGCTGGTTGAAGAATCGGGCGATCGGGCGGCCCGCTGAGTCGGGCGGGAAGCGCTTCCATCCTGGGCGTTGAAACGCGACAATGCTGAGGACCAAAGAGACTCCGGGACACAATCCGGGCGGTGATCGGAGGGCCACGACCATGATGAACTCAACGCGGATCCTCGTTGCTCTGGCGGCCTCCGGGCTTGTGACGCTCGGGGCGTGGGCGGAGCCGCCGACGCTGGCCGGACCGGCACTCGGGGAGGCTTCTGGGGCGACGATCGTGGAGTGGCGGTACGACGGGACGCTGCGCGAGCTGGACGCGTCGCCGGAGGAGGTGGCGCTTTCGCGTCTTGTGCTTGAACCCGACGTTCGCGCGAGAGCGGACGCGGTCGTTGCGCGTCGGCAGGCCTTTTTTGACCACGTGCTCTCGAGGAACCTGATGCTGGCGCTCGAGATCGACGCGGCGCGCAAGGCGGAGGAGGAGCTGAAAGCCGCGCGTCTGACGCTTGACCTGCTCGCGCGGTTCGAGCCGTTGTGTGCCGACGTTCCGTTCCGGGCGCAGATCGCGGCGCAGCTTGATGGCGCGAGCGTGGGGGTGTTCATCGGGATGCTGGGGGAGTACGACGCGGCGCTGGTGCAGGACCATCGGGCCCGGGCGGAGAGGGAGGGCCGCGAGGCCAGCGCGCTGGAGGTGTACGGGGCGGGGGTTGGTGCTCACTTTGTGCGCGAGCTGGAGCGTTCGTTCAAGCGGATGGAGGCGTCGGGCCAGATCGCGCTCGAGTACGTGCTCGCGCAGGTCCAGTTGGCTCCAGAGGACGCGGAGCGCGCAAGAAAGGCCGCGGCGCCGTTCATGGGCGCGAATCCGGAGGGGATGACGGAGAAGGAGTACGGACTGGCGTTTCTGGCGATTGCGGCGCACATGACGGAGGCGCAGCGGGCGAAGCTGGCGGAGGTGATCGCGGGGTTCTGAGGGGTCTGGCGGGTCGCGTGCTGAGACACAACCGCCCGGGCGCTCTCGCGCACGGGCGGCTGTCCGTGTGATGCCGTGATGGGGCGGTGGAGGCGGTCTGGTTACTCGTCTGGCGCGAGGACTGCTGAGGCGGTGAGGATGATCGTGGTCTCCGGCTCGAAGCCGTTGACGACAGCAAGCACAACGGGCACGCCCGGCGGGGCTTTCACGGCGGAGCGGACTGTCCGTTCGCTACGCCTCACGGTGCTGAGCGGGAGCTGGTCGCCCGAAAGCGTGATCGGCACTGTTGTGATGTGAGAGTCCATGAGCACGCCGCTCAGTTGGATGGTGACCGGGCTGTTCGGCTCGTCCTGTGAGCCGACGATGAGGGCGCCGGCGAAGCCATCCTCGGCGCTGCCGTGCTGCGCCTGGTAGCCGACGGACTGCGTTCCAACGACGGGGACCCAGCCGCTGATGTACTGCTCGGTCGAGGTGGCCTGGATGGGCGACTCGGTCTGAGCTTTGACGACCTGAAGCGTGCGGAGGAGAACGACTCCGTCTTTTCCGGGCGCCGGAGATCCGGGAGCCGGTGCTTCCGTGCCGGAGGCGGGTGAGGTCACCTGCATGGCCTCGACGCTGACGATGTAGCGTTTGGCGCTCACACCCCGGTATGAGTTCAGGGCGTTCTGAAGCTGCTCGTGCGAACCCGGGGACCCGGTGACGACGTAGATGCCGTCGCGGAGGCGGGTGGCGGCAAGCCCCGTCGCGCCCGAGATCTCGAGGAGGATGTCCTTTTCCCGGAGGCGTTCGATGCGCGGGGAGATCTCGATGAAGGGGCTTTCATCCTCGGCCGAGACCAGTTGCGGTGAGAGGGTGAGGATCGAGCCGGACGGCTCAAGGAGCATGAGGTCCCTCACGTCGTAGACGCGCAGCAGGTCCACGGCCTCGTCGGCTTCCGGGGGCTGCGAGGCCGAGGCGGAGATTGCGACCGATCCGGCGAGGAAGCCGGACGCGATCAGCGGGAGCAGACGGAAGCGGTCGATTCGCGTGCGTGCCATCGTGTGCAGTCCTTTATGCAAGAGTTCGTGCGTGTTCACTGGTGCTCTGGGAACGTGGTGCGGAGGCCGTGGCTGCGCGCCCAGGCGAGGAGGAACCTGTCGTCGCTCATCTCCGAGGCGATGCGGGCGCACTCGCCCGCGAGGGCCGGGTCGTTCTGCAGCTTCGCAAGGCGCTCGAAGGCGACGGGACGGAGCGAGGGGTCCCTGGCCCAGACGCGGCAGGCCTCCAGCTGCTCCGACGCGGGCATCGCGTCCAGCCATCGCGTCCAGCGTCTGCTTCGCGACGTCCGCCGATCGGAGCGTTCGTCCGAGAGCGAGGAAGCGGTGCTCGCGCACGCGAGGGCTCTCGGCACGCGGCTCCGGCGTGCTCTCTGGGGCCCGGGCGAGGCGATCCGGCTCGGAGGCGACGCCGGTTCCTGCGTCGGGGGCCGGTGTGGGGTGCTTCGGTCGCACCGGCATCTCGAAGACGGTGCGGACGGCGCGGGGCGAGTCGGGCGCGATCGCGAGTTTGCCGGGCGGCACGAGCGGGACTTCGGATGGCGCGGCCGCCAGGTGCGACCCGGCGGCGGCGCCGCGTGACGGGCTTGCCGCGTGGCGTCCGAGCAGGAAGGCGCCGCCGATGAGGAGCGCGAGGCAGGCGGCGCCCGCGCAGATCCGGCGTGCGGCGCGGCGCTGATAGACCTCCATGGCCTCGGCGACCCGATCGAGTCGGCCGTCGATGATTCCGTCGAGGAGCTGCGCGGCGAGGGCGTCCGTGCGACGGATCTCTGCGAGTTCGCGGCGGGCCTCGGGGCTTTGCCGGAGCTCGTCGCGGAGCGTGGCGGCAAGATCATCGTTCAGGTCGCCGTCGAGCAATCGCTCGAGCAGCTCGTCGCTCCAGACGCTCTCGCCTCGATCGCGATCGTGCGACTCGGACCCGCGGAGATTCATGGTTCGATCCCCCTTTGTGTGAGTTCTCTTCTCAGGCGCGAGCGTGCCTCGTGCAGCGAGGCGCGTGCGGCGTCCTCCGTGCATCCGATCGACTCGGCGATGGCGGCGTAGCCAAGCCCGCCGACGAGGCGCAGCACCAGGGCGGCTCTCTGCTTGGGAGGGAGGGACTGGATGGCTCGGAAGAGGATGGCGCTCCGGGCGTCGTCGTGGATGTGGGCGGGGGCTGGCCCGGCGAGCGCCCCGGCGGCGAAGCGCCGGAGGCGTCTTGCCCTGGCACGGAGAGACCGCTGGCGGTCGAGCCAGAGGCGCGTGAGCGTCTGCGTCGCGTATCCGGTGTGATCGCTCCTGTCGGGAGCGCGGGCGAGCACGCGGGCGATCGCTTCCTGCGCGAGGTCCTCGGCCTCGTGTCGGTCGGCGCCGAGCGCCCTTGCCCTGAAGCGGAGGATGTCGACGAGTGAGGCCGGCTCAACGCGAGCGGGAGCGTCGGGCGGTTGCGTGGTATGGGTGCCGTGCGGGTCGGGCGCGTGAGATCGATCGTCCGGAAGCGGGCGTGCACGGCGCGGGGTGTGTTCGCTCTCGATCACCAGTGGTGGCCCTGCGGGTGTGCGTCGGTGCGTCGCGCTCGTGATGGACAGGGATCGGCCCACACCAGAAGGGACGGTATCGACGGGTCGGTGTGAGATCGATTTTCCGCACCATGCTGGGAATGCGGGCGTGCCTCCGGAGCCGGGGTCCCTTCGATGGTTCGCGAGGTCCGGCGCTCTCTGGCGGGGATATTGGTCGAATCGGCGTCTCGGCGGCTCCAAACGGTGGTCGAACGCGGCGCGGATGTCTATTCTGTCCCAGTTTGCGCCGAGCGGGAACGGGCGTCCCGCGGAGCGGGTCCCTTTCGCCACTTTGGACGCCGACGCCGGGCGTTCGGGCCGCAACACACGATGCCAAAGCGCACGGATATCAGGACGATTCTCGTCATCGGCTCCGGCCCGATCGTCATCGGCCAGGGGTGCGAGTTCGACTACTCCGGGGCGCAGGCGTGCAAGACGCTGCGGGCCGAGGGGTATCGGATCGTGCTCGTGAACTCCAACCCGGCGACGATCATGACCGATCCGTCGCTGTCGGACCGGACGTACATCGAACCGATCACACCCGAGGCGGTCCGCAAGGTCATCCAGCGCGAGTTCGAGCAGTCCGAAGGGAAGAGCGCGGCCTCTCAGGACTCGCCGGTCGGCAAGATCGACGTGATCCTTCCGACGCTGGGCGGGCAGACGGCGCTCAACTGCGCGTGCAAGCTCTTCGACGACGGGACGCTCGCCGAGTTCGGGGTCGAGATGATCGGCGCGGATCGGAAGATCATCCATCGCGCGGAGGACCGCCAGCAGTTCAAGGACATCTGCGAGGGGATCGGGCTGTCGCTGCCCAAGGCCAAGACCGTCACGACGATGGAGGATGCGCTGGCGTTCCTGGATGAGATCGGGCTGCCGGCGATCATCCGGCCCGCGTTCACGCTCGGCGGCTCCGGCGGCGGCATCGCGTACAACCGCGATGAGTTCAGGGACATCGTGGCGCGCGGGCTCGCGGCGTCGATGATCGGACAGGTCCAGATCGACCAGTCGATCATCGGGTGGAAGGAGTACGAGCTCGAGGTCGTCCGCGACAGGAAGGACAACTGCATCATCGTCTGCGGCATCGAGAACATCGACGCCATGGGCGTGCACACGGGCGACTCGATCACGGTGGCGCCGATCCTGACGCTGACGGACAAGGAATATCAGGCGATGCGCGACGCCGCGATCGCCATCATGCGCGCGGTCGGCGTCGAGACCGGCGGCAGCAACGTCCAGTTCGCTGTCAACCCCAACCCCCCGCGCGACGAGCAAGGGCACGCGAAGTTCCAGATGATGGTCGTCGAGATGAACCCGCGCGTCTCGCGGAGTTCGGCCCTCGCGTCCAAGGCGACGGGATTTCCGATCGCGAAGATCGCCGCGAAGCTCGCCGTCGGCTATACGCTCGACGAGCTGCGGAACGACATCACGGGGACGACGAGCGCGTGCTTCGAGCCGGCGATTGATTATGTCGTGACGAAGATGCCGCGCTGGACCTTCGAGAAGTTCCCCGAGGCCGACGAGACGCTGACGACGCAGATGAAGTCCGTCGGCGAGGCGATGGCGATCGGACGGACCTTCAAGGAGAGCTTCCAGAAGGTCGTGCGATCGATGGACGTGAAGCGATTCGGGCTGGGGCTGGACAAGAACGACAAGTGGCTGACGGCGATGCGGGCGGTGGAACACGACCAGTTGGTGCTGGACCTGACGCCTCGCATGGGTGGGAGCACGGGGCTGCGGACGGCGGATGGCGCGCCGATCGAGTGGCCGATTCCGCTGGACAAGCTGCATCGGAAGCTGGCGGTGCCGAGCCAGGGGCGGCTGTACTACGTGCGGTACGCGTTCAAGATGGGGTGGACGATCGCCCAGGTGCACGAGCTGACGAAGATCGACCCCTTCTTCCTCGACCAGTTCAAGCAGATGGTGGAGTTCGAGGATGTGTTGTGCGGGTATCGCACGCTGGACGAGCTGCCTCGTGAGGTGCTGCTGCAGGCCAAGCAGTGGGGCTACTCCGACGCGCAGCTGGCGAACCTGTATTTCGGGAACATCTCGAGCGAGAACATCCTGATGGTGCGGGCGCATCGGAAGTCGCACTCGATCGAGCCGACGTACCGGCTGGTGGACACGTGCGCTGCGGAGTTCGAGGCGATCACGCCGTACTACTACAGCACGTACGAGAACGAGTACGAGGTGATCGGCGCGGACGGCAAGGCGATCGTGCAGCGGGATGATGAGATCCGCGTCACCGACAAGAAGAAGGTCGTCATCCTCGGCGGCGGGCCCAACCGCATCGGCCAGGGGATCGAGTTCGACTACTGCTGCGTCCACGCGGCGTACGCGGCACGCGACCTCGGCTTCGAGTCGGTCATGATCAACTCGAACCCGGAGACGGTCTCGACGGACTACGACACCAGCGACCTCCTCTTCTTTGAGCCGCTGACGCTGGAAGATGTCCTCAACATCGTGGAGCGTCTCAACCGCGCTTCTTCCGATTCTCCGTCACGCCGTCGCCCCGCCACTCCGTCACTGTCTCCCGGCCTGGTCCACGGCCTCATCGTCCAGTTCGGAGGCCAGACACCCCTCAACCTCGCCAAGGGTCTCGCCCTCGCCGGCGCGCCGCTGATCGGGACGACGCTGGACTCCATCGATCTGGCGGAGGATCGCAAGCGGTTCGATGCGTTGCTGGAGAAGTTGAAGCTGGAGAGGCCTGCAGCGGGGATCGCAAGGTCCCTGGATGAGGCGGTCACGGTCGCGAGCTCGCTCGGGTATCCGGTGTTGGTGCGTCCGTCGTACGTGCTGGGCGGGCGGGGCATGGAGATCTGCCCGGACGAGAAGGCGCTGCGGCACTTCATCACGAACGCGCTGCGTTCGAGCGATCTTGAGGATGCACCGGTCTTGATCGACCGTTTCCTGGATGCGGCGACCGAGGTCGATGTTGACGTTGTCGCCGATTTCGGGTCTGGCGGGTCAGGCGGCACCGCTCTCGTCTGCGGCGTGATGGAGCATATCGAGCAGGCGGGGATTCACTCGGGCGATTCGGCGTGCACGCTGCCACCGTGGTCGCTGCCGCGGCACATCGTAGAGCGGATCCGCCAGATCTCGCGGGATCTGGCGCGTGAACTGAAGGTCTGCGGATTGATGAACGTGCAGCTCGCGGTGAAGGACGAGCATATTTACATCATCGAGGTGAACCCCCGCGCCAGCCGCACGGTGCCGTTCGTCGCCAAGGCCAAGCACGTCCCCTGGCCGCGCATCGCCGCGATGGCGATGATGGGCAAGTCGCTGGCCGAGATGGGCGTCAAGGAAGTCCCGGACACCGGCGCGTATGCCGTGAAGATGCCGGTCTTTCCGTTCAACCGCTTCCCCGGCGTGGACGTCGTCCTCGGCCCCGAGATGCGTTCGACCGG
>JAPKGU010000206.1 GCA_026647565.1 Phycisphaerales bacterium
AGGGGAAACGCGCAAACGAAGGCGCCCAGCACCGCCAATGATCGTCCTCGAAGACCGTCGCTCCGTCTTGCATTAGCTCGCGCCACAGGCCTGATCCCGTTCCCCGCTCGCCGGGAGATCGTGCCGGGCATCCTCGATTTCACGCTGGTCTTGAACCGGGGTGCCGTCTTCGGCATGGCAGCGGGAAAGCGGGCGTTCTTCATCGCCTTCACCTGTGTCGCCGTCGGACTCGGGATGTGGATGTTCGCCAGATGGACGACGCGAAGGGACACCACGCTCCACGCCGCGATCGGCCTCGTGCTCTCGGGTGGGCTGGGGAACCTCTACGACCGGCTGGTCTTCGCGTGCGTCAGGGACTTCATCCATCCGCTTCCGGGCGTGATGCTGCCGTTTGGATGGTCCTGGCCATGGGGCGGTCGAGAGGTGTGGCCGTACGTCTCAAACGTCGCGGACCTCTGGCTGCTCGTGGGAATCGGGGTGCTGCTCGTCGCGATGCTCAAGGCGCCCCCGCCGACCGCCGAGGCCCGGCCCGGCTCCCCAAGCGGAGCGTGAAGCTCATCCGCCCAGTGCCGTGGAGCTCTCCGCCGTCTGCGTCGTCAGCCAATCGTCGGCAATCTGCACGATCTGCTCGTGGAGCTTCAGGGCGTTCAGCGTCGGATCGCCGCCGGCCAGGTCGTTGCACATGACCGAGAACGCCACCGCCCTTCCGGTGGGCTCGTGCACGACATAGCCCGAGAGACAGCGGACGCCGTCGATCGCGCCGCTCTTTGCAAACAGGGAGTTCCTCGGCTTGTACTCGCGGAATCGACGGGTCAGCGTCCCGGATCCGACCGTCGCGAGCGAACGCACGAACTCGTCGCCGATGCGGGGCTGCTTGGCCATCATGCCGAGCCATCTGACGAGCGTGTCCGGCGAGACCTTGTTCTCCCGCGACATCCCCGAGCCGTCGGCGATCACCGTCGAAGAGGCGAAAGCCGGGCCGATCTTCTCGCTCAGCTCCATGCGCAGCACCGCGGCGCCGCTCGCCCATGACCCCGGCTCGCCCGTGACCTCGTGCCCGACCCGCTTGATCAGCGCCTCGGCGTAGAGATTCTGCGAGTCGCTGTTGCACCGAGCCAGGATGTCCGAGAGATGCGTGGTCACCACCGCGAGCGTGCGTGCCCTCTCCTCCACGTTCGCCGGCTCGTCCGACGCCATCCGCCGGACCGGGATCTCCGCGACGCGCGAGCGGTCGCCGACGCCTCCGACGACGACACCCGCGCCAACCAGCGACTGTCCGAGCAGGCGTCCGAAGTACAGCGGCACGTCGTGCACCGTAACCTCCACCGGCACCTGGCTCGTGTGCCGAACGTCGCCGTGGATGGTGTATCGATTCGTCGCTGTCGGCCTCGCCACCCACGTCGTGTTCTCCCCCGTCGCGACGGTCCGGGCGTTGTTCTGGATCTCCAGCCAGGGCGACTCCGGCTGGAGCCGCACGCCCGGCGCCTGGCCCGTCGATGTCGGATTCACGAACACGTTCAGCACATTCGTGTGGAAGTTGATGCCCGAGACCTCGGCGCAGTACCACCGGTTGAGCTGCGCCGTAGGCCATGAGGGATGCACGAACTCCCGGTCGAAGATCCGATCGTCGACGGCGATCTCCCGGAGCGACGTGACACCCGCAGACGCCACGGCCTGCGCGAGCATGCCCAGCAGTCGATCGACCGTGATCTGCTTGCCCTCAATCTCTCCGAGCAGCTTGGGATCGCCGAACGCCGGGTCGCCCGAACCCTTCACCACCAGGCGGTCGCCCACCAGGTTGATCTCGGTGCGGAAGACAAAGTCCGGTCCCAGCACCAGCAACGCCACGCCCGACGACAAGAGCTTCTGGTTGGACGCCGGGATCAGCGGCGTGTCCGCGTTCACCGCCGCGAGCCGCCGGCCCGTTCCGACGTCCATGATGCTCACGCCGATCCGAGCCGGCCCCGTCTTGCTCGTCGCGATCGCCCTCTCGACCCGCCCGTTCAGCTCCTGCGCCCTCGCGATCGGCGCAAACCAACAAAGAACCGTGACCAGCACCAACAGGGCCGCCAATCCGGCACGCCTCACGCACGCATCAAACAGTCGATCAGCGGGCGGCACGGCTCGGCACGTCTGCATAACTCATTCTCCACCTTCGCATGGTCGCGTCAATCGTCGATCCGCTCGGATTCCGATGCGGAGACGATGCTTGATCGACCGCTGAGGGTGAGAGACTGCAATCTCAGGCACATCCCGGACGATGGCCGATTCGGACCGCCGGCTCACGCGCCTTCCGTGCTCTTGCATCAGGTGCCCACGGCCTGCTCAATGTCCACGCTCTCGAGCACGCCCGCGACCTCAAGCACCTGGGCCTTCGTCTGGACGTCCCATTGAGGCCACAACTGCGATCCGACGCGCGTCGCAGACGTGAACGCCTCGCGCACCGGCCGCGGCATCGACTTCAGCGACAGATGCTCCACCACGTCCTGCGAGACGCTCAACACCCATCTCGGACCCGTCGGCAGCGGCACCATGTACCCGTGAAGCCGGTCGGATGAACCCTGGCGACGGTACACAAACGTCCAACGCCACGGAAGCCCCATCCACTCCAGCGACTCGGACATCCCCGGAAGCGCTTGCATGACGCTGCGGATCCCCTCCGCGCACCCACGGAACTGGCGCGTGTAGTGCGAAAGGACCTCCTGGTCGGTTGGTTGACTGAACCGATCCTCCCAAGCGCTGCGTTGCACACGCCATCCACCCATGCATTCAAGACCCGGAACGCGAAACCGAGCGATCAGCCGCCGGATCTCGCTCCCTGTTTATACCCTAAATCAGGCGACCTGTAAAGCACACTTTGTTCGGTTTGTGATCGTGATATGCTGGAGAGTCGGAGGGGCCGCGTCGGAAAGGAGTTCCCAGATGGGCAGCGATCAATCCACTTCAGGTCGGGCCGATGGCGAGCCGAGCTCGGAGGTCGGCGGCGATCTGAGTGGCTGCTCCATCCTGGTCGTCGACGACAACGAGCAGAACCTCGAGTTGATCCAGGCCTACCTCGAAGACCTCGGATGCCCGGTGCGGACCGCCATGGACGGGCAGGAGGCCCTCGCGTCCGTCGAGAGAGAGCTGCCGGACGTCATCCTGCTGGACGTCATGATGCCGCGCATGAGCGGCTTCCAGGCCTGCACGCGCCTCAAGGGCACGCCGCGCACGCGCGACATCCCGGTCATCATGGTGACGGCGTTGAACGAGGTCGGAGACGTCGAGCGAGCCGTCGAGTGCGGCGCGGACGATTTCCTCACCAAGCCGGTCAACAAGCTCGAACTGCTCACCCGCGTCCGGTCGCTCATGCGCGTGCGCCTGCTCAAGCGCCAACTCGACCAGGCGATGGTCGAGATGCGACGGCTCCGCGAGACGTCGAGCGACTGGGGCAAGGACGGCGACTGAGCCGCGTCACGTCGGGCACGGACCCTCGCCGGTCCCGAACGCATCGAAGAAGTCGAGGAAATCAAGCACGTCAACGCTGGTGTCGCCGTTGAAGTCCGCGTCGACCCCGGACGGGGCGCACGGTCCCGGCTCGTTGACGCACTGGCCGAACGCGTCGAAGAAGTCCAGGAAGTCCAGCACATCCACGCTCGTGTCACCGTTCACGTCGCCGGGGCAGGGCGGAGGCGGCGGCGGCGCCAGGGGCAGCGAGAAATCGATGATCACCGGGCGATGATCCGACGCGGTCGACGACACCGAGCCGGCGCCGGTCGGGTACGTGCTCACCGGGAAGGGGTGCCTCCCCGAGGGGACCTGCGCCGAGTTGAAGACCGCCTGAATCACCGGAGTCGCGATCGAGTCCTGGAAGAGCAGGTAGTCCAGCTTGCTGCTGCTCTGCGTGTTGCGGCTGCCGCTGAACGGCTCGGTCGCCGTGTCGTACGTGGAATCCGACCGGTTGCGATCCGTCCCGTCGGTGCCGCCGGTGCTCAGCGCATTGGTCATCCATTCCGCGGGGCCTTTCCGCCCGTTCGACTGCTCGTCCTCGTTCAGGTCGCCGCCCCAGATGACCGGCGTGCTCGCTCCGAGGACCGACGTGACGATCGGCGAATCCAGCACCTTGTTGTTCGGATCCGGGACCGAGCCGCCCGCGCCGTTGAACATGTAGTCGATGTAGTACGCGATGTTCTGCGCGGCCTTGATGCGCTCCGCAAGATCGGAGGAAGCGCCGCCCGAGCGGAGGTGCCCGTTGCCCACAACCAGGTCGCCCGCGTAAACGCTGTTGGGCAGGTCGATCTCGACGAACTGGTACCCGCGGATCTGCGCGTTGCCGCCGGTCTGGTAGGCATCGGCGAACAGGAAGAAGTTGGTGATGTTCGTGCGCGTGTCACCGTTCAGATCGGCCAGCGGATACCGGCTCAGCACCGCGTTCCGATTGAACCCGTCGTGCTGATCGCTCACGACGATGTACGGAAGGTCGTACGTCGGCGCGAACTTCTGCACGTACGACGTCACGGCCGGGTTGCCCGCGATGAACGGATCGGCGCCCCCGTGCATGAACAGCTCCAGCGTGGTCGTCAGATTCGCCACCGAATCGACCGTGCCCGATCCCGAGTAGGCGTTGTTGTCGCCGCACTCCTGGAGGATCAGCACGTCCGGCTGGAACGCCGCAACCACGCGGACCAGCGCGTTCCACGCGCCGAACGAATCCGTCTTGAACGCGTTGCTCGAGCAGATCGCGTCCCGGATGTTCCACGTCATCACGCGGATGTGCGTCGAGTTGTTCTTGCCCCACTGACCGGCCGACGGGTTCCATTGCGC
>JAPKGU010000207.1 GCA_026647565.1 Phycisphaerales bacterium
CCTTTCACGATGAGACCGATGCACGACTGCGTGAGCGCGGACATGAGCGCCGCTTCCTTGACCTGCTTCCCGAATGCGAGTTGGTGCACCACTGGGGCCGCGAGTGGGACGCCGCGGAGCTGGCCGGCCTGCCGACTCAGCATCGCCATCGAGCAATCGAACGCCGATATCTCCATGATGGACCGATTGCCAGCGATCGGCATGGCCAGCATGAACAGACCGTCGTTGGGATGCGCCTTGTACACGTGGTACCTGACCACGCGACCAAGCGAATCGAACTCAACGCCCTGGCGGATCGTGTTCTCACCGGACGACTGGTTGAGGCCGATATCGATCCGCTCCGCGACGATCGCCTCCATGCACGGGCCAGCGGCGTGACCGTTCCACTCGGGAACGAAGCCGAAGTGCGTGAGCTGCTCGCCTGCAACCACCAACTCCGTGACCAGGTCGCACTGGAAGGCACGTTCGGTCATGCGTCGTCCGGCGTCCACGCGTGTGAAGTGGTCCCGCATGTAGCCGCGAATCTGGGCGTTGAGCTCGGGCCATTCGGTCTGTGGCCGCACCCGAATGCCGCTCGCGCCGATTGCGGAAGTGACGATCGAGTTGACGGCGCCGGCAAGCTGGGCATGGTTCCGGGCCAGGTCGCGGCAGCGGTTCCGCAGCTGTTCGAGCGTGAGATCCGCGGCGAGATTCGGACCCGCGTTCGAGGGTACCCAGGGATCGTTCTTTCGATCCGGGCGGCCGCCGGCATACCCGCCGCCGCTCTCGGAGATCCCCATGCGGGCATGGCGATAGCCCCGCACGGCCCCGCCAGCCAGCCTTCCCAGCGATCGTCCGATGAAATCGCTGATGCTCACGCCTGCGTCCCTCCGAACGAGAGGGATTGCGTCAACGGCGTGTCGCCCTCCTCGGCGACCTTCCGTTCGAGCCACTCGATGTGGCGCTCCAGCTTCTCGATGTCAAGCCGTGTCACGGTCTGAGAGCCATTCGGGCCACCAAGCGAGTACGTCGCCACTCCGCCCGCGAGCACCTGCTCGAGTGCGGTCTGCGCCTTCGTGAGTAGCGTCGCGTACGTGCTCATCGGGCGTGAGCATGCCCGGAGCGTGATCACGAATCAAGGCGCGAAGCGACGAAGCACATCAGTTTGTGCAATTTGTGTCCGAGGTCGGACATTCTATGTTCCAAATGGAACATTCACCTGTTCCAACTGGAACACGCGTGTTACATCAGCCCAGGATCTCGGGGCCGTAGGTGCCGTCAGCGCGACGACGCTGCTCGGTTGTGAAGCGGTGAGAGCACTTGGCGCAGCGACGATATCGCACGAGCCGATAGCCGCGGACCTTCGTGCCGCCCTCGCACGGGCACCCCCACTGGCCACATTGTGGGCATGCCCATTGATCTCGCCTTTGCGGAGAGTCGGTTGCCATCACAAACCTCCCCAGTGGTCGCGATCGGGAAACCACTCATCGCGGCTGCCATGACGTCGTTCTGCGTGCGATGCGCGATCACGAGTGCGCAGCTCTTCCGGTGCGTCGAGTTCGTGGATCCGGTCTAGGTGGTGCAGGATGACCGCGACGGCGGTGCCATAGTCGAGGGCACGGGCCCAGTCGTCGTGCAGATCTCGGGGGAGCATCCACTCCTCTCGGATCGCTTCCATGCCGTGCCGTGACTTGACCGGCTGGAGCACGTTGGACGTGAGATGCGCGCGGAGCTCCGCGTCTACGCCGTCGAGGAAGAGCCATCCGGCGTCGACGAGGCGGGCATAGGTGCGATCGACCCACGCGTGGCGGCGGAGTTCGTACATCTCGATCGGGCCGAGTTCCGGACGCAATGCGTCGATGATCCGCTCGTCGCGCTCGACACGCCGCCACGTGATCTCGTCCGATGTCATCTTCGCATCAAACTGGACGGGCACCCACTTCACCAGGTGGTTGCCGTGGATGCTGTAGCACTGTCGATTGCCGATTCGACACTGGTCCTTCACGCTGCCGGAGAGCTGGCCCTGAGCGTCGATGGCGATCGTCCGAATCCCCAGCGTGCCCCCCCGCTCGCCGCTCTCGTGGCGCCACTCCATGCCGGCCGTCCTGACGTACTCATGGAGAGCGGCCCACCCTCGGATCTTCCTGCGGCGAACGTACGCCTTGCCGCTCGATGCCCAGCCGATCATCGTGAGGTAGAGCCATGGGTTCTCTTTCGGCCACTGAACGTCGACGCCGGCCGTGACGAATCGCACGCCGCCGCGCACGGTCGGGCCGGGAACGAGCGTGATCGGTTCCCGCGGCGCACACTCATCGACGGAGGCGATCGAGACACGCTTCCGCGCGGGGATGTGCTTCTGGCCGAGCTCGTAGTTCATGAGCGATTGACGCGACGCCTCGTCGGGCGCCGCGATCCATCGCCGCGAGATCTCCTGCACGCTCTTCTTCGGGTCGCACAGGCCGTGCACCTCGATACCGACGAACGGCTTCGCCCTGGCCTCCTCGTCGGGGATCTGGGGCACGAATCTGCCCGAGCCCCTCGGGTTACGTTCAGACTTGGGCCAGACGGCGATGGCACGTTGCGCATCGGTGATCTCCTCGCCGCATCCGGGGCAGAGGAGTCGGGCCCGCGAGGGATCGGGCTTGCCGCCTGGACCTTCCGGGATCTCGATGTTGTCCATGCCGACCAGCCGCACGACGCATCCGTGATGCGGGCAGTCAAAGACCCACGCGCGTTGATCGCTGAGCTGTTTGAAGTGCAGATCGAACGGCGTGCCCTCGGTAGTGGGGTGGCCGAAGAGCTCGATCCACGAGCGGCGCTGCCGCTTCATGCGGGCGAGGAGCTGATTGACCGGGTCGCCGGTGAACTTCTTCGTGTTGTGCAGGATGAGATGGAACTCGTCTCCGATGACGGTGCGGTAGGGCGTGGTGATGAGCTCGCCCGGGGACCCAGCGCCGGTCCAGTTGATCTCGCCGCGATCGAACTCGGTGAAGGTCCAGTTGATGACATCGAGCATCTTGGACTTGAGCACCCTGCGGAAAGGCTCGCACGCCAGCGCGATGTCCCGAAACCTGGCGTCAGAGAGCTCTCCGGCCTTGTCCTTGGTACCGATCATGTACAGCGCCTTGCCGCCGACATCGACGCACCGTTTCATGAGCTTGATAAACGCCGCGATTGTGAAGCCGAGCTGGCTGGGCTTGTACGAGATCATGCCGACCTTGGTCGGGTTGCGCTCCTCGATGTCCAGGATGTCGCGCAGCCAGGGAAACGCGTCCGGGTCATAGGGCCCGGCGTCCTGGGCTTCCTTCGCGCCGAGGCGCACGTACTTGGCGGCCCAATCGCTCGTCCGGATCTGCTCGGGCGGAGCGATGATTGAGGCCGCCAAGTCCATGAGACGAGAGTCGATGCGGCCTGTGGGCACTGTCGTCAAGGGGCAGCTCCTTCCGTCGTGGCGACATCGGACTCTGGACAATCTCGCAGCATGCTCGCCGCGATCGATGCACGGATCTCGATGAAGCCCTCCGACGCGACCTGCTCGATGAGCCGTCGTCGGCTGTCCCGATCGACGCCGCCGGCATCGGCATCATCGATCGCTCTCATGATCGACGTGATGACCTCCGACTCAGACTTGCTCAGTCCGTCAAGCCATGCCGCGGCCATGGCCGCGACGGATCGCTCGACGTCCTCTCTCGCGATGTAGCGCCCATCGTTGATGGACGATTGGGCCTCGGCCTTCTCAAGCTGGCGAAGCTCTTCGGACACACTCTTGATCGTCTGCCCGACTCGCTGGATTGCTCCCGTGTCGAGTTGGTGCGCGCGGCTGAGGCGGTCCATGCGCATCATCAGGTACGACAGCGTCGCCTGGCACTTCGCGATCTGCTCGGCGCGCGACTTCGGCAAGAGACTCGTGTCGAACTCGAGCTGGGGGTCCTCCTCACGTTCGGACTCGTCGCTCGAGTCGGACGCTGCGCCGTCGAACGGCAGTGTCGGCACCTTCTTCCCGTTGTCGATCGCCCAGCGATGGATCTCCTTCAGATCCACGACCCAGCGGCCTTTCTCGTCCTTCTCGCCGGGGGCGCCCTGCTCCGTGATCCAGTATTGCACGGCGCCCGCCGACTTGTAGCCGAGCTTCGGAGCCGCGTGCTTCAGCAGCATGTTGCGGCTTCGATTCCGTTTGCGTCTGGCGGGCGCATGAGAAGACCCGACGACGGAGGTGTCCTCCACCATCGGGCCATCGCGGTTCTCGTTCGGACTTGTTTGCGAACCTTCCGCCATCCCCTGTCTGCTACCTCCATCGCTGATGTCTGCCAGCCGCGGACGTCACGGCGCTGCTCGAGGGCTTACCGATCAGTCTGATCAGCCCGACCGCAATGCCGGTGTCGTAGACCGTCACGCGTGCGGCGCCACCGGTCTGATTGACGCTGGCGATCTCCACGCGTGTCTCAGCCAGCAGCACGCCGGTTGGCGTCACGGCGACACTCTCGGCGTGCTTGTGGTTCGTCCACCCGCCCATAGCGCTCGCGATCGTGCCAGCCCCGAGCGTCCATGTCATGTCAGCGATCTTGTGAAGCTCGAGGCCCTGAACTCCAGACTCTGGATCGACGCCGAATGGGCTTCGATGATCGAACGGCGTGACCAAGTACAGACTCTCGGACACCTGTGTGCCCGCGGTCCCGACTCCAGCCATCATCAACGTGCATCGACTGTGCCGGCCGCCGTTGTCGGCGGATGGCAGGTCGACGCCGGCCGCACGCTGCACGAACCCGGCAGAGTCGGGGTCGCCGCCGTTGATCTCGTTGAGGAGCTCGGCGAGCGTGGTCTTCG
>JAPKGU010000208.1 GCA_026647565.1 Phycisphaerales bacterium
CTCCATCTGCGCCGCGACAGCTCACATTTTCGATGACGGTTGAAGCCTTGTATAGGTCCGCGCCAAGTGGTTCTCAAACTGGTGACCAAAGTGACGCGTCGCGCCGACCTTGTCGGGCGGCGCCCGGGAGCGGGTGACATGCGCACACATCACGGCTGTCGCGCCGGAGCGTCGGTTTTGGAGGCCCTGGAGCGGCGATTGGCCTGTGACGCGACCAGCGTTCACACGACGATCGGCGCCGACGGCGAGGTGCTTCTGTTCATCGAGAGGGGCAGTTCCCCGGTGGCCATTGTCGATGTCGCAGAGGTGTCGGGCGGCCCGCGGGCGATCGGCCCGCTGGTCGCGTGGGTCGATCATCACACGGGGCTCGTGCGCGGCGCGGCGGCGACCACCCGAGGATTGACGATCTATCGTGAGCATTCGAGCGGCGCGTGGGGACACGTCGTTCTGTCCGAGCGACTGGGGACGCAGACCCAGGTTCGCCCCGACATCGCGCTGACCGTCGGCCCGGGCGGGCGCATCAATATCGTGGGAGTCAGCGCGGATGGCGACCTGATCCGGTACGTGCAGAGCGGCGAGGGGCCGATCGGCTGGTCGGAGTGGAACATCTCCGAGAACCAGCTCGCGTGGCGCGGCCTCGCGACCCCGGATTTCATCGGCTCGATCACGGCGCTGAGCACGTCCTGGGGCGGGCTCAACATCGCGGGGATCGACGCGAAAGGTGACCTTGTGACGGTGTGGACCTCGCTGACGGCGGGGCGGTGGTACGTGTCGAACCTGAGCGATCACGCGGGAATCGGTCCGCTCTGGAGCGGATTGGACTCGGTCAGCGCCGGGCGAGGTGGGATCCACTTCAGCACCGTGAACGGGGCGGGCAAGGTGACCATCGTGTCGTGGAAGCCGGGGAGTGCCGGGTGGAGCGCGAGCACGCTCGACTCTTCGCCGACCATGCAGCAGGGCGAGATCGCGATGGCGTTTGACCCGCGGAGCCGATCGCTCGTGGTCACGACGCTGCGCCTCGATACGGGCGCGTTGATCCTGCATCGGCTGCCTCTGGAGTTTGCTCCGCCGACGCCCCAGTGGACGACGGTCTCCGGCTTCGGCGTGCCGGTGGAGCGGCGTGTGCGCGATTGGCTCTCGGTGACGATCGGCACGGACGGCGTTGTCGGGGTCTTCGGAAACAACCCTGAAGAAGAGACCGTGCGGTTCACGGCGAGTGATCCCCTCGCGACGGAATGGAACTTCGAGAATCTGACGGATATGGCGTGAGATTCGCGCCAGGCGCGCTCAGCCCTTCCACCGGACGAAGCCCTCGATCGCCTCGTACTCGGCGAGCCCGAGCATGTCGTAGAGCTTCGCGGTGGCGCGATTGCGGTCCTCGGCTCGCTGCCAGAACTCGCGCGGGTCGCTCGGGCCGGGGAAGAGGGCGCGGTCCTTCTGACTCTCGTGCTTGAAGATCGCCATGCGCTTGCGCACCACCTCGTCGGGGCTCAGCGGCACGGCCATCTCGATCTCTTCGGGCTCCCACTCCTGCCAGGCGCCGCGGTAGAGCCAGACGACGCACGCTTTCGCCCACGCGGACTCCTTCGGATCGGCACGGAGCCGCTCGATCGACTTCAGGATCGCGTCGAGGCAGACGCGGTGCGTGCCGTGCGGATCGGAGAGGTCGCCCGCGGCGTAGACCTGGTGCGGCCTGACGCGCTTGAGCAGGTCCATGGTGATCTTCAGGTCGGCCTCGCCGATCGGCATCTTCTTGACGCGGCCGGTCTCGTAAAAGGGGAGGTCGAGGAAGTGGATGTTCTCCTCGCGGACGCCGGAGTATCGCGCGCCGGCGCGGGCCTCGGTGCGCCGGATGAGTCCCTTGATCTTCTGGAGCTCGGGGGTGTCGATCGCGCCGGGCTTCTTGGAGCGGATGAAGGTCTCGACGGATTGCTCGATTCGTTCGGCGACGTCGGCGCCGAGCTGGGGGAAGGCGCGGGCGAACTCGGAGACGAAGTCGGCGTGGCGGAGGGCGGACTCGTCCCAGACGGCGATGTTGCCGCTGGTCTGGTAGGCGACGTGGACCTCGTGGCCTTGTTCGCAGAGGCGGATGAACGTGCCGCCCATGCTGATGACGTCGTCGTCGGGGTGCGGGCTGAAGACGATGACGCGCTTGGGAAAGTCGCCCGGGCCTTCGCCGGCGCGCTGGTTGGGCTTGCCGCCGGGCCAGCCGGTGATGGTTTTCTGAAGGGCGCGGAAGACCTCGAGGTTGATGGCATAGGCCCCGCCACTTGAGCCGCCATGCGAGGGAGAGCCCTGCGCGGCGCCGGCGCCGATCGGGCCTGCGACGCGATGGGAGGTGCCGACCTCGACGCGATTGGCGAGGAGCTCCTGGAGCCCGTGCTCGTTGTAGTCCTCGTTGGTGAGCTTGAGGATCGGCTTCTTGAGCTCGCGCGCGAGCCAGATGGTGGCCTTGCGGGTCATGCGCTCGTCCCACGAGAGCCCGTGGCGCTCGATGGGACCGAGGAGCCAGGGGGCGCGGAAGCGCGTGAGGTCGGCGGCGGCGGCGGGGTCGAGGACAATCTGCGTGCCGGGGTGTTCCTGCAGGAAGGAGGCGGAGACGCTCTGGGAGATCTCGCCCTCGACGGCGCGGCGGACGATCTTCGCCTTGTGCTCGCCGAAGGCGAGGAGGAGGATGCGGCGCGCGGAGAGGATGGTGCCGACGCCCATGGTGACGGCGCGACGGGGGACGTTCCATTCGCCGAAGAAGTCGCTGGAGGCGTCCATGCGGGTGACGTGGTCGAGCCAGATGAGCCGGGTGCGGCTGTCGCGCGCCGAACCGGGTTCGTTGAAGCCGATGTGTCCGGTGCGTCCGATGCCGAGGATCTGGATGTCGATGCCGCCGGCGTCGGCGATCTTTTTCTCGTATTCCTGACAGAACCGCTCGACGTCGGGGAGGGGCTTCTCTCCATCTGGGAGGTTCCAGGCGCCCTTAGGAATGTCGACGTGGTCGAAGAGGTGCTCGCGCATGAAGCGGTGGTAGCTCTGGAGCTCGTCGCGCTTCATGGGCCAGTATTCATCAAGATTGAACGTCACGACGTTCTTGAAGGAGAGGCCCTCTTCCTTGTGGAGTCGGACGAGTTCGTCGTAGACGCCGACGGGGGTGGAGCCGGTGGCGAGGCCGAGGACGGCCTTGCCGCCGGCTGCGGCGCGGGCGCGGATGAGGGAGGCGATCTCGGCGGCGACGGCGCGGTTGGCGGCGGCGCTGGAGGCGAAGACGGCCACTGGGAGCCGCTCGGGATGGTGGGGACGGGGGTCGGGGGTGAGAGTCTCGGCGAAGAGGGAGGGCATGGGCGTCTCCGTTGGCTCGGCTAGTTGTGAGGCGATGGTATTCGGGGGCGGTGGAGCGACCTGCGATGGTCGGACGGGATGGGGTTCGTTTCGGATCAGGGGGCATTGGCCGGGGGGCGCGGCCCGTGTAAACTCTTGCCCGGACTTTCTGGCGTGTGGGAGACGCCCGACCTGTCCGGCACGCGGCGTGATTGTCAGAGCCGTTTCCATTCACCATTCCCCCCACCTTTCTCCCAAGCACCCACATCCATGGCCCCCACCAACGATGACGTGAAGTCCGCAGCCCCCGCACCGCGCAGCGAGTCTGCCGAACTCTCTCCGGAGGTTCAGGCCGAGCTCGACGCCGCCATGGCCGATCTCGGCGTGGAATCATCACGGCCGGGCGCGCCGAAGCCGACGCCGAAGCCGGCGGGGGGCGCTTCGCCGGCGCCGATCCGCGGGCCGCGGGTGGTGCAGGCGGGTCGTGAGCACCGGACGGGCCGGGTGGTCTCGGTCGGCCCGACGGACATCTTCGTGGAGTTCGGCCCGAAGCAGCTGGGGTTGATCGATCGGACGCAGTACCCCGACGAGGCGGACCTTCCGAAGGTGGGCGAAGAGGTGTCGGTGGTGGTGACGCGGCTTGATCCGAAGGACGGCGTGTTCATCTGCTCGCGTCCGGGCGCGGTGCAGAAGGCGGCGTGGGAGGAGCTCGAGCCGGGCCAGAACGTCGAGGCGCGGGTGACGGGCGTGAACAAGGGCGGGCTTGAGCTTGAGATCACCGGCGGGCACGCGGCGTTCATGCCGGCCTCGCAGGTCTCGCTGGATCGCGTCGAGGACCTGTCGGTCTACATCGGGCAGAAGTTCACGTGCCAGGTGCAGCGGATCGATCGGCGTGGCAAGGGGAACATCGTTCTTTCGCGGCGCGACCTGCTGGCGGTCGAGCGGAAGGAGAAGGCCGAGAAGCTGAAGAAGACGCTGACCGAGGGGCAGGTCGTGGACGGCGTGGTCCGGAAGATCATGCCGTACGGCGTGTTCGTGGATCTCGGCGGGCTTGACGGGTTGCTTCACGCGTCGGACATCACGCACGAGCGCGGGATGCTGATGGGCGAGAAGGCGATCGCCAAGCACGTGACCGAGGGGCAGCCGATCAAGGTGCAGGTGCTGAAGGTTGATCTGGAGAACAACCGGATCTCGCTGGGGCTCAAGCAGCTCTCGGAGGATCCGTTCCAGGCGGCGATGAGCGAGATCGTCGAGGGCGCGGAGCTGAGCGGGCGCGTGGTGCGCTTCGCGGAGTTCGGCGCGTTCGTCGAGGTCGCGAAGGGTGTCGAGGGCCTGGTCCATATCTCCGAGATCGAGTACCGGCGGATCGGTCACGCGAGCGACGTGCTCAAGCAG
>JAPKGU010000209.1 GCA_026647565.1 Phycisphaerales bacterium
GGCGGCGACTTCATCGTTGCGGGCGGCGTGTCCGTCAATCGGATCGCGAAATGGAACGGTCACGCGTGGTCGGCGCTCGCAACCCCTGTGGGCGTCGGCGTGACCGGAGGCACGGTTCATGCTCTTACCGTGTTTGAAGATGGTGCTGGCGACCGGCCCGCTCTCTTCGTTGGCGGCGGATTCGGCGCCGCCGGAGGTGTGACCGCGAGTCGCATCGCGCGGTGGGACGGTGCGACATGGTCGGCCCTCGCTGGCCCTGGCGGTGAGGGTGTGTGGGGCATTCACATGGGCGGATTGGTCTATGCCCTCGCTGTATTTGACGGCGGGGCGGGGTCGTCCCTGCATGTCGGCGGTGACTTTGAAACGGCCGGGGGTGGAGTGGTGAACGGCATCGCCGCATGGGACGGGAGCGACTGGTCTGCGCTTGGGGGGCCGAGCGGCTCGGGCGTTGAGGTGTGGGTCGAGGAGATGACCGAGTTTCAGAGCGGCACGACTCGTGTCCTTTGTGTCGGAGGGCTGATCCACGAAGCGGGTGGAGTGATCGTCGATCACATCGCTTGTTGGAATGGCAACGCCTGGTCGCCACTCGAGGAGCCGGGCGGCAACGGAGTGAGCGGCCCGGTTGCCGCGCTGGCGGTGTTTGACGACGGCTCGGGGCCGGCCCTTTACGCCGGGGGCGGCTTCGCCACGGCGGGCGATACAGCCTCAAACTGCGTCGCGAAGTGGGGTTGTCGACAGCCGCCTCCATGCAGGCCCGACGTGAACGGAGATGGGGAGCTCGACATTCTGGACTTCCTGGACTTCATCGACTCATTCGCAGAATGCGAGGCACGGCCCGCACCATGCGCGGGCTCCAGCGGAGTGAGCGCCGATTACAACGGGGACACGGTCGTTGACATTCTTGATTTCCTCGATTTCTTCGACGACTTTGGCTCGGGCTGTTGATGCGGGCTTCCGAGGCGCGGCTCCATAGATCTCAAACTTGCTTGGCTCCAACGAATGCCGGACGCCCACTCCTCATGTGTGTGACGGGTCCGCAAGGGAACGTCGCGTCGTTCCGTGGTGGTTCGACCCAGACCACGTTCTTGCACCCGCCCATTGAGCTCAAGAGTCATGTCGCCGACTGGACGCTGCCGCTGGACCTGTTCGAGACGTTTCTGGTCTGTGATCTACAGCTTGGGTACGACGACCTCATGGCCAGCGACGCTACGGAAGGCACATCTCACCCCCTAGCTATCACCTTCCAAGCCGGGTGGTCCTCCTCGTCGAGCATCTCCTGCCGGTGCCGCTCCGCAAGTTGGTGTCGAGCGCCAGCGTCCATCAGCGGCGGCGTGGCATCGGGGTCGGCGACCCACGCGGCTCGAGTATTGAGCGTTTCGATCACGAGCGCGAGTGCATCCGGCCCGTCGTCGTGGGCCGCCATCGGGAACTGGATCAGCTCGTCAAAGAGCTTCCGGTGCTTGCGGCTCAGCCGGATCGTCCCGTTGGCAATCAGCGGCTGGAGACTCTGGATGCGGAGGTGTTTGTCGCTCGTGTGCACGACGTGCCGCACGGGGAGGTAGACGCCCGCCAGATTGCTCTGCCGCGTGAGCTCGCTCGCGAGCATCTCCTGGAACTGATTCGTCTCAACGGCCAACGTTGCCAGCCGCCGACGATTGCCGAGTCCGATCAGGTGCTCGATCGTCGACTTGGGCGTCCGCTTCGCGATGTCCGCTTCCACCACATACAGCACGCCGGTCGACGCATCGCGCACTACCACGATGATGGCCGTGTCGTCGTTGTGACGCCCCGCTCGCCCGAGACTCGGATCGCACGCGGCATAGAACTCGAGCGGCCCCTTCAGCGAGCCGACCAGTTCCGCCTCTCCGATGTGCTGGTCATCCCAGAAGACAAAGTCGCGCTCCTTGAACATGGCGCGCTCGGGGTCGACCGGGTGGTTCTGCTTCTCGGCGTCGAAGCTCGCCTGCCCCTCCGTCAGCAGCATGACCATCAACTGCACGTAGCTCTCGCGCTCCGGCCACAGGACCTTCGCGCCCGCAAGCATTGCCTCCTGGTTCGAGTTGAAGAACTGCTCTGCCGCGGCGGGTCCCGTTGGCCCGTTCTCCGAAAGCCCCGTGTAGATCGATCGCCATTGGTCCCAGAGCCTCTCGTCGTCCGCCATCTGCTCGACGGCGCGATAGATCCGGCTCTGCCACCCGGGGCTGCGGACCGTGTCGGTCAGCGTCGCGAGGAGCGAGTCGTGGTGCAGGATTGTGCCGACCACGAGCACGTTCGTCGTCGCATTGCCCGCCTTCAGAAGCGTGCCGTTGAACCACTGCGCAAGCTGCTCGCGCTGGTCGGGGCTCCGAACGAGCGTCTCGTTCTCGATGTCGTCGGCGACGATGAGGGTGCTCGGGCCGCTCGTCACCATTCGGGATCGTCGGGATCTGCCACACGGTCGAGAGATACGTGTTCGAGCGGCGCGGCGGCTTCTTGCCGACGATCCAGCCGAACAGGCACGGCTCGTGCTGCCACGCGTACCACGTGCGCGTGAGCACGCCGCGGTTCTTCGCCCAGACGATCTGGGCGTGCACGAACGCGCCGTGCTTGACCCACATCGATTCGAGCATCGCCTGGCGACGCGACGCGTGCCAGCAATACCACGCGGCGTTAGGCGCGATCGCTTCGGCGACGGCGGCACCGATGAAGCCCTCGTAGAGTGCGGTGTCCTCGACCGCGTCATCCCATGTCACGCCGTAGGTGTCGCTCCAATCCTTGTTGGCCTTGCCCTTGCCGGGATGGTTCGTGCCGTCGTAACCAATCAAGTAAGGCGGATCCGTGCAGAACAGGATGGCGCGCTCGCCGTTCATGAGGCGACGCACCTGCGCGTGATCGGTCGAGTCGCCGCACACGAGGCGGTGCTGCAGGCGCGGGTCGCGCCCGAGCGTGATCAGGTCGCCGGGCTTCGTGATGGCAGGGCCCTTGCCCGCCAGCCGCATCGCCTCCTCGATGTCGAACGACTCGTCGCGCGCAGGGTCGAGGTCCAGCCGCGAGGTCGCGATCAGGCCGTCGATCTCGCCCATGTCGAAGCCGGTGAGCAGGACGTCGAGATCCGGCGTCGCGGTGAGCTCGTCGAGAAGGGCGCCGAGCTTCCGCTCGTCCCAGTCGCCGGAGATCTTGTTCAGCGCGATGTTGAGGGCTTTCTCGCGCTCGAGCGGCAGATCGACGACGCTGACATCGACTTCCTTCACGCCGCGGGCGAGGAGGATCTTGAAGCGCTGGTGGCCGCCCACGAGGTTGCCGGTGCGGCGATTGAGGACACCAGTTTCCTCGCCTTGCCCTTCTTGCTCAGGAATCCCCACCATTCGCCACCAGCCCTCGATCTTGATGTCCTTGCCGAGGGACTTGGCTAGCTTGGCAACTTCCGCAGAGGTGTACGCCGTTCGGCCATCGTGAATCGCCAAAGCCAGTACATTCACTACCGCCTTCTTGGGTGCCTTTGTCTTTACCCAGTCAATCAGATCCCAGCGCACGTGGGTAGCAGTAAACACACCGTCATCCAGATAGAAGTGCGGCCCATCGGGCGATCCGCACTTGTCGATGTCCAGCCCGGTTTCGGCCTTCAGCGCCGCCGTAAAGAGCTTGCGCATGACCGCTTGGCTGCTTCCCTTCTTCTGGATCCACAAGAAGTTCGCTCGTTGCCAAAACTCTTTCGGCGTCGGCTTGACGAGCTTTGATGCCCTGACCATCGCTCGTAGACCAGCCTCGAACGCCTGCTTGGAGATGTACTGCCGCTCAAGAACGTGGACCATCTCAGCCAAGATCGGTTCCTGTACCGACTTGTCAAACTGCTTCGCCCAGTCATCGATCTGCTTGGGCGTTCGGGGTTCGCCAACTCCCTGCTGGTAGTCGGAGATCTGAGCGGCGATGGCGTCGAGTAAACCCTGTCGCTTCGAGGTCATTGCGCACCCCCAGAGTCTTTGGTCGTTTGCTTGGCCTTTGCGGCGTCGAACTCGTCATAGAGCTTCCTGTACTCAGGCAGCACTTCTCTAGCGGCTTCAACAAAGTCATTGTCGTTGAGCATCTCCCACGTGATGCCCTTGATCACGACTCGCACCTGCATGTCCTTCACGAGGTCACCGGACGAAGATACTTCTTCGTGATCAACTTCTTGTCGTGCTGAAGATGTTCGCCTGAGAGCTTATGGTTGGCTGGTAGGATCGTGAGTACACCAGCGTTCGGTCATCGGCGATGACCATGCCCACCCGAATGCCTTTGTGGCGGTTGACCATCACACCAAGGTCGGCTGCGACGGGCTCCAGCAACTCCAGCGCCTTGATGTCTCCATAGCCGAGGCGGTAGACCTCGGGGTCAACGTCAAGAACCACGGTCACTGCGTCCTTGCCGAGTACTTTCCAACGCTCAGCGATAGCCTCGGCAACACGAATCGAGACCGCAGGCGTGAGGACAACGAGCCGCTTCTGGGCGGAGCGGATCACCTCCGAGAGGCTCTCGTCGTTGGCGACCGTGATGGCATCGCTTGAGATCTGCATCAGATTCTGGCTACCACCCGTTCCTTGACTTCAATACTGACGCTCGCGCCTGATTTAGTCTTGTACGTGTGGGCTCCCCCACCCTTCACAAAGGTGATCTGCTCATACCATGGATCACCCGTCCTCTGGGCCGCCATGCGGTGACTCC
>JAPKGU010000021.1 GCA_026647565.1 Phycisphaerales bacterium
GCCTATCAGCAGGTATTCACGAAAAATGTAAAGGAGACCGAGAGCAAGAATAAAAGACTTCAGCGACTTAGAAAGAAGATTCAAACAAAGGCGCTCGGGGCTGGACCGGAGCCGATGCGGCTCGGACTATGATCGCCAAGCCCGGTCGGTCGTCCGCGGCAGTCGTCTCCGGTCCGGAACGCACGCCAGGAAACTCGGCCGGCAACACGTGGGTTTGTTCTGTGTCCTTTCGTTCCGATCCTCCATCTCACCTTCGATCCACCACCTGATCGCGCAGCACCCGAACCCGCGCCAGACCACCATCCGCCCGGCCTCGATCCGACAACCCGCTCCGGCGTGCCGCCACCACCGGCCGACGTCGTGAGCGATCGCCGAACCCGCCCACCGAAACACCACCATGCCGCGTCGAGTCGTCATCACGGGAATCGGATTGGTCACTGGGTACGGTGCCGGTCGCGACGCGACGTGGAAGGGGCTTTGCTCCGGTGCGACGGCGATCACGCCGATCGATGCGTTCGACGCTTCGGGCTTCCGCTGCACGCTCGGCGCCCAGGCCCGCGGATTCGGCGCCAAGGACTTCGTTCCCAAGCACTACCGCAAGGCCGTGAAGGTCATGGCCCGCGACATCGAGATCGCCGTCGGCGCCGCGCATCTGGCCGTTGCCGACGCCGGGCTGATCACCCGCGCCGCGCTGGGAGAGGACGCTCAGGGAGGCATGACCTACGCCTCCGAGCGCATGGGATGTCACATCGGTGCGGGACTGATCTCCGCCGAGACCCCCGAACTCGCCGCAGCGATGCACTCCTCTCGCGACGCCGCCGGCACGATCGACCTCCGCGCGTGGGGCTCGACCGGGATGAACAACCTGCCCCCGCTCTGGATGCTCAAGTACCTTCCGAACATGCTCGCGTGCCACGTCACGATCCTGCATGGGTGCGAGGGACCGAGCAACACGATCACGTGCCAGGACGCCAGCGGCCTGCTCTCGATCGGCGAGTCAACCCGCGTGATCGAGCGCGATGCCGCGGACCTCTGCTTCAGCGGCGGCGCTGAGTCCCGCATGTCGCACATGTCCCTCGTCCGCACGGAGGTCTCCGGGCGACTGGCCGACACCCGCGCGAACCCGGACCCGATGTCGTACGCAAGGCCGTACGACCCGGACGCCTCGGGCGGCCTGCCCGGCGAAGCCGGGGGAATCCTGATCCTCGAAGAGGAATCGGGCGCGCGAAAGCGCGGGGCAAAGGTGTTCGCCCGTGTGCTCGGATTCGGCGCTGCGCAGTCCGGTCCTCCGTCCGTGCCGCCCTTTTCCAAGGGGCAGCGCCTCACGGGAGACGGGCTTCGCTACGCGATCGAAGGGGCGCTGGCGAGCGCCTCGTGCGACGCGTCGGAGATAGATGCGATCGTCCCGTTGGCCGGGTGCGTGCCGTTCATGGACGACATGGAGCGGGAGGCCCTGGGTTCCGTCTTTGGAACTCGGTTGGCCTCGATCGAGCTCGTGACCGTCTCGCCGCAGATCGGCCAGAACCTCGCGGGCGACAGCGCCGTGCGAGCAGGCGTCGCGTCGCTCGCGATCGCCGAGCAGCGACTGCCCGCGCGACTGCACGCCGGACGCGTGCCGGACGGCATGCGCGTCGGTCCCGCGCCCGCGCGCGACGCCCGCCTGCGAAGGGTGCTCGTGTGCACCTCATCGAACGGAGGACAGAACGCGGCCCTCGTGTTGGGGGACGCGGATTGAGTCGCTACAACCAACCTAAGGAGTCAAACATGTACGACCAGCATCGAGGACCCTCTCATCGCGGCGGCCAGGGCGGCCGGCGCGATCACGGCGGACACGGCGGCGGATACGGCGGGCACGGTCGCGGGCGAGGCCCGGACAGCGGCGAGCGGCGCGGCACGCCCCTCTCCGATCTCGACCCCACCCTCACCGACATGAGCCGGAGAGTCATCGGCTGCGCGATCGAAGTCCACAAGGCCCTCGGACCCGGTTTCGACGAGTCCTGCTACGTCGCCGCCCTCAAGATGGAGATGGACAAGGCGGGCCTCAAGTACAAGTTCAACCACGCCTTCAACGTCGTCTACCAGGGAGCGCGCATCGGCGCCGCCACGGCGGACCTGTACGTCGAAGACCGTTTCGTCGTGGACCTCATGGCTCGCCCCGGTGAGATCGGGTCCTATGAGCGCAGCGCCGTCCGCGCCCAGCTCCGGGCCGCTGATCTCGAACTCGGCCTCATCATCAACTTCTCCGAGCGCCGCCTCAAGGACGGGCTTGTCCGTGTCCTGAACCCCGACAAGCTCAACGCCATGCGCGGCGACGACGATCTGGAGGACGATGACGGCGAGGAAGGCGACGAGGGAAGCACGCACGAGTTCGAGTGAAACACGGCACGAGGGCGCAATGTCCGAACGCAGGATCGTCATCACGGGCATGGGGTGGGTCACGCCCCTGGGCACCTCGCTCGAGCAGGTGTGGGCGCGACTGCTCCGGGGCGAGTCCGGCATCGGGCCCGTCACGCGCTTCGACGCCTCCACGTTCGTCACCAACTTCGCGGCACAGTCGCCCGCCATCGACCTGACCGAGTACGTCGACGACACCTCGCCGTTTGGTGACGTGGCGCTCAACTCCCGCTTCGCGCTCGCCGCGGCGTCGATGGCGCTGCGCCAGGCCGGGTTGAAGGCAGGGGCCATCCCCCGCCCGCAGCGCGCGGGCATGTATCTCGGTTCGGGCGAGGGGCAGCACGACTTTCCCGCCTACGCCGCGATGCAGTCCGCCGGATGGAATGATCAGACACGCTCCATCGATCCTCGCGCCTGGCCCGAGACGTCGTACCGGCTCATGAACCCCGAGAAGGAGCATGAGCAGGAACCGAACGTCGCGCTCTCGCACCTGGCACACGCCTTCGGGTTCCGCGGCCCCTCGTACAACTGCATGACCGCGTGCGCCGCGAGCACCCAGGCGATCGGCGAGGCCTTCGAGCTCCTCCGCCGGGGCGATGCCGACCTGATGCTCGCCGGCGGCTCACACTCCATGATCCATCCGCTCGGCATGACCGGCTTCATCCGCCTCACCGCCATGAGCAAGCGCAGCGAATCGCCCAAGACCGCCGCCCGTCCCTTCGACAAGAACCGCGACGGATTCGTCATGGGCGAGGGTGCCGGCATGCTCGTGCTCGAAGACCTCGCCCACGCACTCTCTCGCGGCGCCACGCCTCTGGCCGAGATCGTCGGCTTCGGCTCCTCCGCCGACGCCTTCCGCATCACGGACATCCAGCCCGAGGGCAAGGGCGCTCAGACCGCCATGCGACAGGCCCTCAAGCAGGCCGGCATCGACCCGCGCGAGCCGGGGCGGGATGGACGCCCCCAGATCCACTACATCTCCGCCCACGGCACGGGCACGCAGGAGAACGACTCGATCGAGACCGCCGCCGTCAAGGCCGTCTTCGGTCCGCTCGCTGCCAGGATTCCATTCTCGTCCGTGAAGAGCATGTTCGGACACCTGATCCAGGCCGCCGGCGCCGTCGAGCTCATGACGTGCGTCATGGCCATCAGAACCGGCATCGTCCCGCCCACGATGAACCTCACGACGCCCGACCCGCGCTGCGATCTCGACTACGTCCCCAATGCCGCAAGGGACCTCAACCCTGCCGGCGGCGTCGAGACCTGCCTCTCCAACTCATTCGGATTCGGCGGGCAGAACGACACGGTGATCGTTCGCCGTTTCCGGGCCTGATCGCTCTCTCCAAACGCAAAGAGCCCCCGACTGGTGCCAGTGGGGGCTCTTGTGGATCCTGGATTCTCTCCCGCGCATCACCCTTGCGACGAACGGCGCGGTCCGCCGGAAGCGCCGCCGTGTCCACCGCGCGTGCCCGCCGAACCACGCGAACCCGAGCCGTGAGCTCCGCGACTCGGCCCGCTCCCGCCGCGAGAGCCGTGCGGTCCCGAGGGTCGACTCGATCCGCCCAGGGAAGGACCCGCGCCGGACTTGGAGTAGCCGGGCTTCTTCGGTCCGCCGTGCTGCGGCCTCGGCCCGCCCGAATGTCCACCCGATTGGCCATCGGCGTGCGAAGCGGACCTGGGTGCATGACCCGAACGGCGAGTCTCACCTGTGTGTCCACGCTCGCCGCCCCGGCCCTGAGCGGGACGGCTCTCGCCGCCCCAACCCTCAGAGTCCCAGGACTGGTTCCCGTGGCTCACGGTGTGTGATACGTTCGTGTGTGCCGGTGCGTGCGCCGCGGGCTTCCCGTGCCCGCGCGAGCGGTCATTGTGTGATCCGCCCTCGGGCCGAGGGCGACCCTGCCCGCCGTGGCCACCTTGGTGCGAACCGCCGGCGCGCCCGTCCCGACTCTGGAAACCGCCGCGCCGCTCCGGGCGTGGCTGATGAAACTGCCTGGCGTGCGACTCGCGCTCGTCGCCCTCTGCCGCCCGCACCGCGTCGGAAGACGCGGCGACCGATGCCAGCATCGCGGCATCGATCGTCGGGAGCGCCTTGGTGGGGACGCGCGTCTTGGTCAGCCGCTCGATCTGCTTGAGCAGCCCCTTCTCCTCGTTGTCGCAGAACGAGATCGCGATGCCCGTAGCGCCCGCGCGTCCGGTCCGTCCGATGCGGTGCACGTACGCCTCGGGTTCCATCGGGAGATCGAAGTTGATGACATGCGAGATCCCGTCCACGTCGAGCCCGCGGGCGGCAACGTCCGTCGCGACCAGGACCCGGGCCTTGCCCGCACGGAAGAGATCGAGCGCCTTCTTGCGGGCGTTCTGGGCCTTGTTGCCGTGGATCGTCTCCGCACGCACGCCCGCGTACTGCAGCTTCCGCCCGACCTTCTCCGCGCCGTGCTTGGTCTTCGTGAAGACGACGACGCGCGACATCGCGCGATCACCGAGCAGCAGCGTCAGCAGCGCCTGCTTCTGCGCTCGCCCGACGTGATAGAGCGACTGCTCGATCTTCGGCGCCGCCGACGCGACGGGGCTCACGGCCACGCTGACCGGATCCTTCAGCAGAGAGTCGGCGAGCTTCCGGATCTCGGGCGGCATCGTCGCCGAGAAGAGCAGCGTCTGCCGGTCCGCCGGCGTCTTGGACGCGATCAGGCGGATCGGCTGGATGAAGCCCATGTCGAGCATGCGGTCGGCCTCGTCCAGCACGAGGATCCTCACCTCGTCGAGGAACGCCTTCTTCTGATCCATCAGATCGATGAGGCGCCCCGGCGTGGCGATGATGATGTCCACGCCGTCACGCAGCGACTGCACCTGCCGGAACTGCGAGACGCCGCCGAAAATGACCGTGGAACGAAGCCCCGACTCCGAGCCGTAGGCGTTGAACGAGTCGCGGATCTGGAGCGCCAGCTCCCGAGTCGGAGACAGGATCAGCGCCCGGGCCTTGGACGGGCCGCGCCGTGTCTTGTCGATCGGCATCTCCATGAGGCGCTGGATGATCGGAAGCGCGAACGCCGCCGTCTTGCCCGTGCCCGTCTGGGCGCAACCGAGCACGTCCTTGCTCTGCAGAATGTGCGGGATGCACTGGGCCTGGATCGGAGTGGGGGTTTCGTAACCCTCCTTCGCCAGGGCGCGCAGGATGGGCTGGGAAAGACCGAGTTGTGCGAATGGCATGTGGACCGATGGCTTTCTTGTCGCGAGGACAGTTCACGCGGCGGATCAGGCCGTAAGGGTTTGGACGCGGCGATGCACGGATGTGCGAGTGAAAGAAGCCGCGGGCCAGCAGGGATCCATTGGTGAACTGAAGACTGAAACCGTCAATCGCGAATGGAGCTACCGGCAGATCGGGAGAAGCATAGGACACAAGTTCCTGCCCAGCACGCGACATCCGCCGGGAGAGTCCGCAGGTGGTTATTGCCAGCCACGCAAGGTCCGCGGGTGTTCTCAGCCGGGATCCTTGACCAGGGCCTTGAACGCCACGACCGCGGCGACGCCGCCGGCGACATCGGCGACGAGGTGGATCCAGAGGTCCGTCCACTTGAGGATGCCCATCACACTCAGGCCGATCGCGACGGCCGGATTGAAAGCGCCGCCGGAGATCGAGCCCACGGCGTATGCGCCCGCGAGCACGATGAAGCCGATGGCCAGGCCGTAGTGCGAGTTGCCCGCGTTGGCCTTGGCCGTCGCCACATTCAGGACCACGTACGCCAGCGCGAACGTGAACAGGAACTCGGCCAGAAGCGCGGGGACGACCACGGGCGTCATGGGGGCGATGGTGGCGCCGGCCTTGAAGTACAGCACCAGACCCGCGGCGGCCGCAGCAGCGGCGCACTGGGCGACGATGTACGGGACGACGTCCTTGGCCGGGCACTTCCCCCGAAGGAAGACGGCGATCGTGATGGCGGGGTTGTAGTGCGCGCCGGAGACATGGCCACCGGCGTAGACCATGACCATGAGCACCGAGGCGATCGCGAGCGGCGCCATCGCCCCCGCGCCACCCGGATCGATCACGGTCATGCCGATGGTGAGGACCAGGAAAAACGTGCCGATGAACTCCACGATGTACTTCTGCATTGGACAAGACCTCCTTGGCCGCATGCTACCAGAGGGACGGCCCGAGCGAGCGAGAGGTCGCGTTGTCCACGGTCGAGCGATCCGTCAGGGGCGATGCGGAACGGGCGAACCGGGGACGAAGGCGAGCTCGGCAAGGTCGATCGCCCTTGCAAGCGCCGCCGCCTTGTTCACGGTCTCCATGAACTCCGGCTCCGGCTTGGAGTCCGCGACGATCCCGCCCGATGCCTGCAGGTGGTAGATCCACCGCCCATCCGCTCGCCGCATCGCTGTCGGCACCACCATCGTGCGAAGCGTAAGCGCGATGTCCATGTTCCCGTCCAACCCGACGTACCCCATGCCCCCGCCGTAAGGCCCACGCCTCACCGGTTCCAGCTCGTCGATGATCTGCATCGCGCGGATCTTCGGCGCGCCCGAGATCGTCCCCACCGGCAACGCCGCTCGGAGCGCGTCCCAGCAGTCCATCCCCTCGCGCAGCACGCCCGTCACCGTCGAGGAGATGTGCATGACGTGGCTGTACCGCTCGATCTCCATCACCGCATCCAGCGCGATCGAGCCGGGGACCGCGACGCGCCCGACGTCGTTGCGCCCCAGGTCCACAAGCATGATGTGCTCGGCGCGCTCCTTCTCGTCGGCAAGAAGCTCGCGCTCAAGGGCGAGGTCCTCTTCCTGCGTGACGCCCCGTCTGCGCGTCCCCGCGAGGGGCCGGTTGGTGACGGTAAACCTCGGTGAAGAGTCACCCTCGCTCGCGCTCGCGGCCCTGACGCGGCACAGGATCTCCGGGCTGGACGCCACCAGGATGCACCCCTCCGCCTGCAGGTACACCATGTAAGGGCTCGGGTTCACCGCACGAAGCGAGCGGTAGACGTCGAACGGATCGACCTCGCTCTCCCGCTCGAACCGCTGCCCCAGGACCACCTGGAAGATATCCCCCGCGCGGATGTACTCCATCGCCTTCGACAGCATGTGCGCGTGGTCGTCACGCGTCATGTTCGACGGCAGCGGTGTGACCGGTAACTCGCGCGAAACCCGCCCCGACGGCAGGGGCTTCGTGTGCCGCTGGATCTCGTCGATGCGTCGCTCGAGCTTGTTGATGGTGCGCGCGTACGCGCCACCCGGATCCTCGGTAGGTCCGACCATCGCAAGCTGGACGACGTGCACCAGTTTGTCCACGTGATCAAAGACAACGACGCCGTCGTAGAACGCAAAGTGAAGGTCCGGCAGGTTGCGATCGTCGCGCGGAGCCCTCTCCCAGCCAAGCTTGTTCGGCTCGGCATACCGCACGCTGTCGTAGCCCGCAAACCCGACCCAGCCGCCCAGAAAGCACGCCGGCACACCCCGCCACTTCCCGCGCCCCGCTCCGCCGGGCGGCATCACCAGCGTGACACCCGCGCTCGCTCGGCGCATCGCCTCCAGCGGATCGGCCGACGCACTCGTCGTGGCCCCGGTGCTCCCGGTCACGAAGTCGCGCGTGATCACTCGCTGGGCATACGCCACCACATCGTGGATCGGTTGTGCCCCGAGGATCGAATACCGGCCCTGGCGCTCGCCGCCCTCCACCGACTCCAGCAGGAACGACGGCGCGTCCCGCTGGTCCGGCGCGACCAACCGCCGATACGCCAGCACCGGCGTCAACTGATCTGCCAGCAGCGACTCGACGATCGGCACGGCGACGGTCGTGGCCAGCGCACCCTCGCGACGGGTTCCACTGACAAGCGATCCAAACTCACTGACGCTCAGGTTCGGCATCGGAGCGAGTGTACGCGCCGTCCCTTACCATCATGCCCATGAGCACAGCCGCGCCGTTCAGCTCCCGACCGACCCCGGTGGCGCCTCACGCCCCGGCGAGGTCTGCCAAGGGCCGCGGGACGCTGCTCGCCCTGCTCGCCTCTGGGGCGACCACTGGCCTGTCGGTCGCCGATGAGGTCAGGCAGCCGCCTTCGAGCACCATTCCCGCCGGGGGCACGGTCGCCGCGGCCAAGGCCTTGGGCGATCGCGCGCTGGCCACTCTCAACCGCGCGACCGTCCTCTCAACGGTCGTCGTCGCCACCGACGAGGCCTCGTACCTCGATGCGATCTCGCGCTGGACGCCGACGAGGCGCTTCCCCGTCCTGCTCGACGACGGCACGCCGGCGAGTGCCGAGGCGATCGGCCGCTTTGTGCGGGGCTTCGCGCCGAGCGCCGTCTACGCGTACACCATGGGAGCACCCCCTGAGGAGGCCCGCAACGGACTCGTCGCATCGCTCCGATTCGACCGCGCCGTCGGGCGCGCGTGGGGCATGTCGAGCGACACGCCCCAGACCAAGGACATCCTCGCACACTGGGACTCCATCGGGCACATCCCGCCCGGGGTCATCGTCTCCGATCCGAGGGACGGCGCGTGGACCGCAGCCGTCGCGATCGCCGCGGCCCGAGGCCAGCCGATCCTCTGGGAGACGCTCCCCGGCAGCATCAACGCCGTGATGGACGTATCAGACGCGCGTGCCTTCTGCACCAGGGTCGAGACGTTCTGCGACGCCTCGCACCACGCGTGGTCCGGGCTTGGCGACCAGATCGACGCCGTCACGATCTGCGCCGCCATGCCGATCAAGGTCCAGGTCGGCCAGACGCCCGCGCAGGGCAACAAGCCCGCGCAGCGCGAGACCGTCGCCCTCACGGATCTCATCGGTCGGCATCGCGATGCGCCGGGCGCGACGCGCCAGGGCCGCTGGGCGTGGGCCGGAGAGGTCCACGGCTCGCCGAGCCAGGCCGCGTACCGCGCCATGAGCGCCCTCTTCCTCTCCCCGCGCAGCGCCTGGATCTTTGACAGCTACACCGAGGAAGGACCGTGGCAGTCCTTCAACGGCGCCGACGCCGGGGCCGCGCTGAACAACGCTGGATGGAGCGTCGATCTCGACGACGCCCCGAACGCCACCGCCCACGCCTGGCGCGCCGTGGCCTCTCGCCCCATCAACGCGTCGCTCATCCTCGTCACTTCGATGGGCAACGCAACCTTCTTCGAGCTTGGGCGGGGCGATCGCTGCTCGCCCGGCGACATCCCGATCCTCGACACGCCCGCGATGCTCCATTTCGTTCACTCGTGGTCGCTGCTCTCGCCCGCCAAGCCCGACACCGTCGGCGCCCGCTGGCTCGACCGAGGCGTCTACGCCTATGCCGGCTCCGTGCAGGAGCCGACCCTCACCGCATTTGTTCCGACGCCGCTCCTGGCCCAGCGCATGCTCGCGGGCCTCCCCTGGGGCGCCGCGGCACGCGTCGACGACTCGCCCGCCTGGCGCATCGCCATCCTCGGCGAACCCCTCATCACCCTCGGCCCCGCGCCCCTGCGCGAGGACGGGCCTCTCCCGATCGAGGACGCCGTCGACCTCGACTCGGACCTGCGCGACGCCGTCCGATCACGCGACTTCGCTCGCGCGCTCCGTCTCATGACCCTGCTCGCACGCCAAGACGATGCGGCGAGTCTGGCGCGGGCCATCCTCGCCGACAGCGAGCAGAGCTTCACGCCCGAGGTCGCCTCGCTCGCGGCGCTGCCCGCCTTTCGTGCCGGCGACCTCGAGCTGCTCGCCCGCGCCCACCAGCGCATGGCCCCGGACGAGGCCGCGTCCCCGCGCGTCGCCGACGCCCTGTGGAACCTCGCGCGCCGCGAGATCCACGCCATGGAGAAGCAGGCACGCGACAACGCGCTCGACATCCTCCGCACCGCCGTCCGGCCAGAGCAGCCCGCAGCCGACGGCATCGAACTCACCCAGTGGCTGAGACGCTACCGGACCCGCGCCGAGGCGGAGGCCTTTGCGCAGACAGTCCGCCCGCTCCTTCGCCAGCCCCGCGACCAGAAGGACCTCGACGCGGCCCTCAACGGACGGGAGTGAGCGGAATCAAGAGTCGAAACCGGCCGCGGAACTCGTCGCGCCGCCCGCCGCGCGGCCTCCATCTGCGTCTCGTGACTCAAAGCCACGGATCCCTGACGAGCACGATGGGGTCGGCGACGGCTCACCGCACCACCGGATCGCCACGATCAGCATCGCCGCGCAAACGCCGGGTCGCTCACGATGCCCGCGACTCCATGGCGTGTTCAGTACGTGAAGTTCGCATTCGCATCCGTCGACCCGAGCGAGCTTGTGGCCGAGTCACCCAGCACCGCCGCGCTGCCGGGAGCGGACCGGTTCACGATGGGCCCGAAGACGTTGTTCGATACCAAGTCCCAGTTGGCGGTCGTGTTCCCGGAGCACGTGTTCCGCACGATGATGTTGCCCGCGAAGAGCGCACGGATTCCCCAGTCGTTGTCCGAGCAGTGGTTTCCCTCCACGCGGATATCCGAGCCGGACGCGACGATTCCGGCGCCCGAGCCCGCGCCGAACCCGTTCTCGTTGCAGTTGTTGTTCCTGACGTCGCAGTCGGAGTTGACCGCGATGCCGTCGCTGGTGTTGCGGTAGACGGTGCACCCGGTGACCGTGCTGTCGCTCAGCACGAACACACCGGTGAGTCCGTTCGCCGATGCGGCGCAGGAAACGACCAGCGAGCCATTGCCCCCCTGGATGCCATGTCCAAGGTTCGACTTCGAGGCACACCCCTCCACAGTGCTGCCCGTGCCGACGAGGATGCCGGCGCTGGCATTCAGCCCCGCAGAACATCCAGACACGGTCGAGCCATCATTGGCCGCGATTCCGATCCAGCCGTTCTCGCGCGCCACACACTCGGTCACACTGGCGTAGTTGCCAGCGACGATGCCTTCCGCAGCGTTGTTCGTGCTTATGCAGTTCCTGATGATCGCGTTGCTCCCGACGAGAATGCCGATGCCGCACGATCGGACCGTGACGTTCTCGACCACGTGACCGAAACTCGACCACACATCGCGCAGGTCCACACCCCTCCCCGGACAGTTCTCGACGACCCCATTTCGCACCGTCAGATTGCTGTGCGCGTGATCCACGCCGATACCCGCGATGGAGCCGCCAACGCCGATCACGGTGAATCCGTTCAGGTCGATCGTGACATTCGAAGCCCCGATCTCGATGCAGCGCTTGCCCGGGGCCGCCGTGACATGCCCAGCAAGGTAGTACGAACCGGACTGCGAGATCCGGTAGACGCTGTCGGCGTCACCCGGCGTGTTCGTCGCGTTGATCGCGATCCGCGGCTCAGGGCCTGGGGTCGACACGACCGGCCCGGAAGGGGGCGTGATCGGGCCAGCGAAGGCGTTCACGCCGCACATCAGACCTCCGACGATCAGACTGGCTGCACGCTGCATGCGGTTGCTCCTGAGGTGCACGCTTGGTTCAGTACGTGAAGTTGGCGTTGGGGTGCGTGCTGCCGGTGGAATCGGGCGCGCTGTTCCCGCTGACTGCCGCGCTCGCGAGCGCGGTGAGGTCGATGATCGGGCCGCAGACGTTGTTGGCCACGATGTCCCAGTTGGTCGTGTTCCCCGAGCAGCTGTTGCGGAGAATGACATTGCCGGCGCTGTCGACGTCGATCCCGCGGTCTGCACCGATGCAGTTGTTGCTCTCGATGCGGTTATCGCCGCCCGTGGCGTGGATGCCCGCGCCAATTCCAGCGGCATCGCCGTTCAAGGCGCACGTGTTGTCACGAACGATACAGGCGCTGGAACACAGGATGCCGTCGCGAGTGTTGAACGAGGCCGCACAGTCGGTGACCGTAGAGCCGGTGCCAACCGTGATACCACTGTTGCCAAGACTCAGTGACACCGAGCACTTGGTGATCAGACATGCGCTGCTGCCGGCGATGCCGTTGCCGCCGTTTGACTGTGCGCTGCAGTTCAGAACCGAGCCGCCGCTGCCTACAAGGATTCCGTTGGCGGAGTTTTGTGTCGCCGAGCAATCCGCGACCGTGCAGCCGCCCGAGGCGTTGATGCCGTTGCCGGCGTTGGACCATGCGACGCAGCCGGTGATGGTGCTTCGGCTGTTGGTCGCGATGCCGTCGGCCGAGTTCTGGGACACCGAGCAGCCGGTAACCGTGCAGCCGTTGCTGGTGGAGATGCCGACGCCGATGTTGCTCTGGGCCGAGCAGTTCAAGATCGTGCTGTTGGAGCCCGCGCTGATGCCACCGCCCGCGTTGCCGACCGCGAGAACGCCCGTGATTCGGCAGTTGCTCGCGCCCAAGGTGCTCAGATTCACGCCGAATCGGCCCCAGGCTCGGGTCGAGCCGTTCACCACCGCGATGTTCGTCAAGCCCCCAACACCGACACTCACACCGTCGAACGACCCCATCGCGGGCACGCCCACAAGATCAAACCCATTGAGGTCGAGCGTCACGCCGCTCGACGCGATCTCGATGCCGTGCTTGCCCACAACCCCGGTGATGTTCCCCGTCAGATAGTACGACCCCGGCTGCGTGATCTTGAACAGTGAGTCCGCATCCCCCGGCGTGTTCGTCGCGTTGATCGCGATCCGCGGCTCGACCTCGGTGAGCGTCTTGTGCGTGCTCGCCACCGGCCCCGGCGGGGGCGTGATCGGGCCGGCGGCAACGGGCGCCGCGGTCACGAGGCCAAGGCAGACGGCGGCAGCGCGGGCGTGTGTCTTGCGGAGGAATGTGCTCACGGCGGAAACCCTTTCACGATTAGAACTGGATGTTCGCCCACGGGCTGGTCGAGGTGGCGGCCGATCCGATCGGGCCCACGTCGTTGCCGCCGACGATGTCGAAGTTGACGGTGCAACCCTTGACGGTGTTGCGCGTGACGACGTTGGCGCTGTTGGTGATGTAGAGCCCGCGGTCGGCGTAGGTAATGTTGTTGCCCTCGACGCGATTGGCCTGGCCGACGAGGGTGATGGCGCCCTGCACGCCGGCGGCGGTGCCGTCGCCGTTGCAGTTGTTCCCGACGATCTCGGACGAGAAGTTGGAGAAGATCCCGTCGAGGCCGTTGTTCCGCGTGAGGTTGTCGACGACGCGGCACCCGTTGTTCACGGCGATCCCGCGCCCCGTGTTGTTGGTGGCGGTGCATCCCGTGACCGTGACGGCGTCGGTGCCCGAGATGCCGGCGGCGTTGCTGGCCGCGAGGCATCCGGAGAGCGTCGACTGGTCCGCCGTCTCGAAACCGAAGGAACTGTTGCTGGTGGCCTGGCAGTTGGTGAACACGGTTCGCGACGAGGTCTGGAAGCCGCGCCCGGCGTTGGCGTACGCGCGGCAGCCGGTGAACGTGGAGTTCTCGAGCGCCTTGAATCCGCTGTTGCCGCTGTTCTCGGAGGCCACACAATCGGTGAACACCGACACAGGCCCGGACTCGAAGCCCCCGGCGCCGCCCAGCGTCGAGTGGCAGTTGGCGAACGTGCTCTTCTGGCCGGCGTAGAAGCCCTTCCCGGTGTTGCCGAAGGCGGTGCAGTGCTCGAAGGAAGCGGCCGATCCGGCCCGGAAGCCCTGGAGCTGGTTCAAGCTCGCGATGCACGCCCGGAAGATGCAGGCATCGGCGGCCAGAAAGCCCTCCTGGGTGTTGCCGTCGGCGACGCACGAGTCGTGCACCGTGCCCTCGCCCACCAAGAAGCCGACGCGGCTGGAACTGGCGACGCATCCCGTGACGGTCGAGTGAGACCCGACCAGAAAGGCGTCGCCGCCATTGGCCACGGAGACGCAATCTCGGACAACGCTGCTCGAGCCCGCGATGATCCCACCCCGGGTGGAGGAGACGACCCGGCAATCCGCGACGAAGGAGGAGTCGGGCACGACGATCCCGTCGCCGCAGTCCCAGAAGAGGCATCGCTCCACGTGCGCGATGGTGCCGGTGCCTAGCGCAGTGTCCGCGATCTCGATGAACGCGCAGTCTGAGACGCGCCCCCAGCCGCCCGCGTTCAGGCCCCGAAGACTGCCGTAGAAGGTGACCCCTTCCACGCGGTAATCGCGGCAGTCGAGCTGCATCGCGTCGAAGGCAAATCCGGTGATCGTGCCGCCGGAGATCTCAATGTGGCCGAAGCCGTTGCTCAGGATGCCGTAGGTCGATCCGGCCGCGCCGCGCAACGTGAAGCCGTTGAGATCGATGGTCACCTCCGGGGCGACATTGAGATCGACCTCGATCCCGATCTTGCCGGAGGGCGTCGCGACATCAGCGCTGAGGTAGTAGGAGCCGGACTTCGTGATCTTGAGGACGCTGTCCGCATCGCCGGGGGTGTTCGTCGCATTCATCGCGATCCGCGGCTCGACCTCGGTGAGCGTCTTGTGCGTGCTCGTCACCGGACCCGGCGGCGGCGTGATGGGGCCGGCGGCAACTGGCGCGACAGAGGCGACCAGGCCGAGGGTTGCGAGGATTGTGCAGGTCAGAGCGGCGCGGTGCATGGATTCGTCCTTGCGAGGAGAGCGCTCCGGTCGGCGATACTGGCCCGTGCGGCGAACATACCACGCCGGTGGGGTCAGTACGTGAAGTTCGCGTTGGGGTTGGTGGACCCGGGCGAGGTGCCGCCTGAGTTGCCGTTGATTGCGCCGGAAGTGGTCGCAAGGACGACAAAGCAGACGTTGCCAGACACGATGTCCCAGTTCGTGCCGTTGTCCGCGCAGGTATTGCGTGCGATGAAGTTGCCGGACGCGCCGGCTTCGATGCCGGTGGCGTTGTCCGTGCAGTTGTTGCTTTCGACGCGGTTGTCGGTTCCCGAGATGAGGATGCCAGCCCCGCCCGCGCTGCCCGCGCCGTTGTTGTCGCAGTTGTTGTTGGCGATGTGGCAGTCGAAGGTGGCAGTGATCCCGTTGAGGACATTGGCGAATGCGGTGCAGCCGTACACGGAACTTCCACCACCTGGGACGATCCCGCTCCCGCCGTTGAAGGTCGAAGAGCAGTCCGTGATGGTGCATCCGGTGCTGGTGTTGATGCCATCGCCCGTGTTGCTGTAGGCGGTGCATCCGGAAATCGTCGTGGCCGTGCCCGCGACAATGCCGTGTCCGTTGTTGTCGAACGCGACACATCCGGTGATCAAGCACCCGCGCCCCACGGCGATTCCGTTCCCGAAGTTCTCTCCTGCGCGAATGTTCCGGACGATCCCGACACTGTCCACGCCGAGCGAGCCGAGATCCACACCTTCGTCTCCCCAACCCCGCACGGTCCCGTTGCGGACCTCGATGGACCTGGCTGTGGAGAGCGTGACCGAGATGCCGTCGAACTCACCCATGCTCGGGACGCCGACGACCTCGAAGCCGTTGAGGTCAACGGTGACGCCGGAGGCCGCGATCTCGATCCCGTGCTTGCCGATCTGACCTGTGACATTGCCGGTGAGGTAGTAGGAGCCGGGCTGTGTGATTTTGTAGACGCTGTCGGCGTCGCCGCGCGTGTTGATCGCGTTGATCGCGATCCGCGGCTCAACCTCGCTCAGGGTCTTGTACGTGGAGGCAACGGGCCCTGGCGGAGGCGTGATGGGGCCGGCATAGGTGGTCGCGGCAATGGACGCAACGAACGCGAACACGAACAATCGAAAGTGCATTGCTGGGTCTCCCTACGAGGCGTCGGCCAACCGCTCGAGACGGCTCCACGACCCTAACAGAACGGACCTCTCGCGCCAACCCAAATATCACCCCAATAGGTGGCACCGGCCCACGCCGTGCCATTTCGGCAGTCACGCGGTCAATCGCGACTGAGTGTTGCGATTGTGGCAGCGTCACACTGGGCAGGATCGCAACTCAACGTGGCGCGCAGGTTGCACAGGCCCTCTCGCCCGGCTCCGCCCACGCGGCACTGGCCGAAAGGGAAACTCGCCCATGCGCACCGACCGTCTTACCACCGCCGCACAGCAAGCCCTTGCCGACGCCCAGTCCGGCGCCATCAGCCGCTCGCACGCCGAGGTCAACGGGCTGCACCTGCTCTCCGCGCTGGTCAAGGACAAGGGCTCGCCCGCCCCGTCCATCTTGGAGAAAGCCGGTGCCCGCCCCGACCGCATCGCACAGGTCGCCGAGGCCGAACTCTCCCGCCAACCCACCGTCTCCAGCAACGCCGGCAACGCCGGACGCGCCATCCTCGAACTCCTCACCCGTGCCGAACAGGAAAGCAAGAAGCTCAACGACGCCTATACCTCCGTCGAACACCTTTTGATCGCCCTCGCCAACGTCAGCGGCCCCGCCAAGGACATCCTCTCCGTCGTCGGCCTCAAGCCCGCACAGATCGAGCAAGCCATCAAGCAGATCCGCGAGGCCTCCGGTGTGCAGAACGTCAACGACCCGAGCGCAGAGTCCTCCTTCGAGGCCTTGAAGAAGTACGCCATCGACCTCACGGAGAAGGCGCAGCAGGGGAAGCTCGACCCGGTCATCGGGCGCGATGAAGAGATCCGGCGCACCATGCAGGTCCTCAGCCGCCGGACCAAGAACAACCCCGTGCTCATCGGCGAGCCGGGCGTCGGCAAGACCGCGATCGCAGAGGGCCTCGCCCTCCGCATCGTCAACGGTGACTGCCCCGAGGACATGCGCGACAAGCGCATCATGGCCCTCGATGTCGGGCAGCTCCTCGCCGGCGCGAAGTTCCGAGGCGAGTTCGAGGAACGCCTCAAGGCCGTCCTTCGCGAGGTCCAGTCCTCCGGCGGCCAGGTCATCCTCTTCATCGATGAGCTCCACACCATCATCGGCGCCGGGGCAGCCGAGGGCGCCGTCTCGGCAGGCAACCTCCTCAAGCCCGCGCTCGCACGCGGCGAGCTGCGGTGCATCGGCGCGACCACGCTGGATGAGTACAGAAAGCACGTGGAGAAGGACCCGGCGTTCGAGCGGCGATTCCAACCGATCTTCGTCGATCAGCCCAGCGTGGAGGAGACGGTCGCCATCCTGCGCGGGCTGAAGTCCCGATACGAGACGCACCACGGCGTAAAGATCCAGGATGGGGCGATCCTTGCCGCGGCCCAGCTCAGCCACCGCTACATCGCCGATCGGTTCCTGCCGGACAAGGCGATCGATCTGATCGACGAGGCGTCGAGCCGACTGCGGATCGAGAACGACTCCATGCCGACGGAGCTCGACGAGCTCCGCCGCCGCATCATGCAACTGGAACTCGAGCGCGAGGCGTTGAAGCTTGAGAAGGAGGGCACCAAGGCGCGGAAGGCCGAGGGCGCCGAGCCCGGACAGAAGGAGCTTGCGCGCATCGAGCGCGAGCTGGCGGAGCTCCAGGAGAAGAACCGCGCCCTCACGGCCCGCTGGGAAGAAGAGAAGAAAGACCTCGACGCCGTCAAGACCATCCGCTCGACGATCGAGCAGAAGCAGACCGAGCTGGAGCAGGCGCAGCGACGGGGCGAGCTCGAGCGTGCCGCACGCATCCGCTACGGAGAGATCCCCGACCTCGAGAAGCGCGTCGCGCAGGCCGAAGAGGCCCACGCCTCGCGCCGCGCCACGGGCACGGCCCTTGTCACCGAAGAGGTGGATGCCGAGCAGATCGCCGAGGTCGTCGCCAAGTGGACCGGCATCCCGGTGAGCAAGCTCATCGAGAGCGAGCGCGAGAAGCTCTCAAAGATGGAGGAGCACCTCGCCCAGCGCGTGGTGGGACAGGACGAGGCCCTGAAGGCCGTCTCCAACGCGGTGCGCCGCTCGCGAGCGGGGCTTGGCGATCCGAACCGCCCGATCGGCTCCTTCCTCTTCCTGGGGCCGACGGGCGTCGGCAAGACCGAGACGTGCAAGGCGCTGGCGTCGTTCCTCTTCGACACCGAGGAAGCGATGATCCGCGTCGACATGTCGGAGTACATGGAGAAGCACGCGGTCTCGCGCCTGATCGGCGCGCCCCCGGGCTATGTCGGCTACGACGAGGGCGGGGCGCTCACGGAGGCCGTTCGCCGCCGCCCGTACTGCGTGGTGCTGCTCGATGAGATCGAGAAGGCCCACCCCGATGTCTTCAACGTGCTCCTGCAGGTCCTGGAGGATGGACGCCTCACCGATGGACAGGGGCGCACCGTCGACTTCAAGAACACGATCGTGGTGATGACGAGCAACTACGGCTCGGCGCAGATCCAGGAGCTTGCGTCCACGGGCGCCGAGGACTGGGAGATCGAGGCGGCGATCCGCGAGATGCTCCGGCGCGGCCCGGCGGGGATGGCGGCAGAGGAGTTCGCGAAGGCCGCGGGCTTGCCGCCCCGCGTCACGGAGGTCATGTCCAAGGCCGCGACAACGATGTCGGGTGGGTTGATGAGGCCCGAACTGCTCAACCGCATCGATGAGGTGGTGGTCTTCCACCAGCTGAAGCGCGAGCAGGTCGCGGCGATCGTCGACATCCAGCTCGAGCGCCTGCACAAGCGCCTCGCCGAGCGCGACATGTCGCTCGAACTGACCATGGAGGCCAAGCAGCACCTCGGCGCCGAGGGCTGGGATCCGGCGTTCGGCGCACGCCCGCTCAAGCGCACGATCCAGCAGCGGATCGAGAACACGCTGGCGACAAGGATCCTGAACGGCGAGTTCGGGGCGGGTGATGCGATCCTGTGCGACTACAGGGGCGGGACGTTCGTGTTCACGAAGAAGTAACGGGGAAGTCACGGAGTCACGAAGTCGGGGAGGAGCGATCGGATACGAAGCTCGCTTCTTGCAAGGCGCAGGGGCGGGGTCCGAAGAACAGGGTGAGACGTGTACCTCCGGAGGTCTCGGGGGCATCGAAGACAGCATGGAAAGGAACAGGGACAACTTCGAGGACTTCGGTGGTGATTCGCCGAACGAGAAGGATCGCGAGAGCGAGTCCTTCGGCGATGAGACGCCGGAGTTCTCTCAGGATGATCCGAGCGAGTCGCCCGAGCGCGAGACCGTGATCCGCGCCGGCGACGAGTGGTTCGACCCGACGTGGCTCCGCGCCAACGGCGCGCGGCTGAACGATGCGGGGGAGGTCGAGCGCATCAGCGAGTCGGCGCTCCCGCGCGGCCGCGTCCCCGTGCTCGTGCTGGTCGAGGACGCGATCGATCTTGCCGCGCCCGGTGAGGAGATGGAATCGCGCATGCGGGCGTGGGGCGCGATGGCGTGGAGGCGCCGGCGTACATCCGGCGTGAGAAGTGGGGGACGAGTCCCGACGCTGCTCGAGCAGCTCGACATCAGCGAACGCGAACGCCGGGCGTGGATCGAGAAGAATCCCTTCGCGATCTTCTGGGCCGGGACAGCTCACAAACGGTCACAGCTGCGTCGACGCGCCCCGCGTCCGCCCGCGTGATCAGGACCTCTCCCGCCGCTCATCGGGTGCCCGGCCTGCCTCGGTCACGAGTGACTCCGGAGGCGGCGGAGCATCGGCTGCCTTCGCGTTGCGCCGCGTGTCCCCAAGCTCATCGATGATGTTCCGCGACCAGAGCGGGACACGCGTGAAGTGCGCCGCTCGCGCGATGATGTGCGCCGCCACCGGCGCCGTCAGGAACAGGAACGCCACCACAAGGACGGCTCGCACCGCGACCGCCAGGTCCATGAAGTGGAGCGCCGCCGCGACCATGATGCACGAAACCCCCAGCGTCCCCGCCTTCGTCGACGCCTGCAATCTCGTGTACAGGTCCGGCATTCTCAGCGTGCCGAGCGCACCCAGCAGCGTGAAGATCGCGCCCGCCCAGAGCAGCAGCGAGACGATGATGTCCTTCATCGTGCCGCCCTCCGCTCCAGGAAGTAGCCGATCGCGACCGTGCCAAGGAACAGCACCAGCCCCAGCACCAGCGACGCATAGATGTACACCGGCTCGTCCACGCGGATCGCGTACACCGTGATCACTCCCGCAAAGATGGTCCCGATCAGGTCCAGCGCGACCACGTGGTCCGGCATCGACGGCCCGCGGATCAGGCGCACGATGCCCAGGGCCGTCGCGATCGCCAGCGCCGCCATCACCGCCGGAAGGGTCCACGCGAGCATCGTTGCGCCGATCTCGCTCATCGCGCCGCCCTCAGGACACGGGCCTCGAAGCCGTGCTTGATCTCCCGACGCACGGCGTCCGCGTCCGCGATGTCCATCACGTGAACGTACAGCGTCCGCTTGTCGCGCGAGACGTCGATCGACAGCGTACCCGGCGTGAGGGTGATGAGGTTGGCCAGGAGCGTGATCTCGGCGTCGGTCATGAAGTCCATCGGGACGGCGACGATGCCGGGCCGGAGCTTCCTGAGCGGCGAGAGGGTGTAGCGGGCCATGCGGATGTTGGCGAGGAAGAGCTCCTTGACGAAGAACCAGACCAGAGCGAGCACCTCGGTGATGTCGCGGAAGTAGTGGGAGTCGCCGAGCGCGCGACGCACGAACACCAGCACGCCCAGCGAGACAAGGTAGCCGATCAGCAGGTTCATCACGGAGAAGTTCTCCGTCGTCAGACCCCACAGGATCGCAAGCACAAGGTTCGCGGCAAACAGGCTCATGGGCGTGATCCCCTCTCCGGGCCGAGCACCGCCTCGGCGTACGCCTCGCGATCAAGCAGCTGGTCTGCCGCTCGCGTCGCCACCCCGAAGAGCGGCCCCGCCAGGAAGCCGACGACCACGGTGATCAGTGCGAGCACCGCCACCGGGAGCACCATCGTCGGCGGAACCCGCTCGACGCTCTCCGGCTCGTCCTCGTTCCGGTCGGGTCCCTTCCAGAACGCCTCGGCCCAGATCTTCGTCATGGAATACAGCGTCAGGATGCTGACCAGCAGCGCGACCGTGACCACGGCCCACTCGCCGATCTCCAGCCCCGCGCGGACAAGCACGAGCTTCGCAAAGAAGCCCGACAGGGGCGGGATCCCGGCCAACGACATCGCCGGGATGAAGAACACAAGCGCGATCAGCGGTGCGCGGGCGTACACGCTCACGCGCCCCGGCGATCGCAGGTCGGACGTCCCCCGGATCCGGTCCGCCAGCCCGGCGATGAAGAAGAGATTCGCCTTCACCACGATGTGGTGCATGATGTAGAACACCGACCCAGCAAGCGCGAGGGGCGTTGCCAGCGCAAGCCCCAGCAGCATGTACCCGATCTGGCTCACGATGTGGAACGAGAGCACGCGACGGAACTCGTGCTGCGCCGCCGCACCGAGCACCCCCGTCAGCATCGTCATCGCCGCCAGGAAGAGCAGCAGCGGACGCGTGAACCCGGGATCGATCGGGAACATCAGCGTGAACACGCGGATGATCGCGTACACGCCCACCTTCGTCAGCAGCCCCGCGAAGATCGCGGAAACCGCGAACGGAGGCGTGTGATACGACGCCGGCAGCCAGAAGAACAACGGGAAGATCGCGGCCTTGATCCCGAACGCGACCAGGAACAGCATCGACAGCGTCGTGACGACCCCCGTGCGTTCGGTCGACGCCAGACGCCGCGAAAGATCCGCCATGTCCAGCGTCCCGAACGTGCCGTACAGGATCCCGATCGCCGTCAGGAACAGCGCGGACGACATCAGGTTGAGCGTCACGTACTTGATCGCGCCCTCGAGCTGCTTCCGCTCGTTCCCGAGCGCCAGCAGCACGAAGGACGACATCAGCAGCACCTCGAACCACACGTACAGGTTGAAGATGTCCCCCGTCAGGAACGCCCCGCACACGCCCATCAGCAGCACGTGCAGCAGCGGGAAGTACAGGAAAGACTGACGCTCCTTGTCGATCCCGCGCACAGAGTACAGCGCCGTCGCGGCCCCAGTGATCGACGCCAGCACCACCATGATCGCGCCGAACAGATCGACCACGAACGAGATCCCGATCGGGCTGGGCCAGTCGCCCATCCGCACCACCACGATCCCCTCGTCCCACACCCGAAGGAACAGCATCAGCGAGACCGCCACCAGCGACGACGTCGCCACCACCCCGATCACACGCTGTGCCCGGAGCGAGCGATACAGCAGCGTGCTCGCGGCAGCCGCCGCAAGCGGAAGAAGCACGGGAAGAACGGCCAGTGTGCTCATTGGTCGGTCGCGGTAAAGAGATCGGTGTCGTCGTTGCCCACGGCCTCGCTCGCGCGGCTCACCAGAACCATCATGAACGCGATCACGCCGAAACTGATGACGATCGCCGTCAGGATCAGCGCCTGCGGCAACGGGTCCGCGGCAGGCGCAAGTGGCGCCGTCTCACCGGGCGCCACGAGCGCCGGCCTCGCACGGAAAAGACCGCCGGCCGAGAAGATCAGCAGGTTCGCCGCGTGCCCCAGCAACGCCAGCCCCATGATCAGCTTCACGATGCTCCGGCGCAGGATCATGTAGATCGCGCACGCAAAGATCCCGCCGATGATGATCGCGATGAGGACCTGCATCGTCAGCGTCCCTCCTGCTTCGACGAGGAGGACGCCGGCGCGTCCTCCTGCTCGACCAGACTCAGCACCATCAGGACCGTGATCCCGATGACCACGATGTACACACCCAGGTCGAAAAGCAGCGGCGTTCCCAGGTGGATCTCCCCCATGCCCGGAATCGCCACAACGGTCCACACGCCCGTAAAGATCGGCTTCCCCACCAGCGGCCCGGCGATCCCGGCCCCGAGCGCGACGAGCAGCCCCGTCGCGATGATCGTCCGGAGATCGAAGCGCAGCGCCGCTCGCGTCTCACGCGGATCGAACGCCAGCGCGTGGAGCGAGAACGCCGCCGCCGCGAGCAGCCCCCCGATGAACCCGCCCCCCGGCTTGTTGTGCCCCTGCAGCATGATCACGACCGAGAAGACCAGAATCAGCGGCATCAGAAAGCGGGTCGCCGTACGCAGAATGATGGAGTTCATGGGCGGAGCTCCGCGTGGGGCCTGATCGGGCTCGTGCGCGGACGCTCGCGCAGATTCAGCAGCGCAAAGACGCCCATGGACGCGATCGCCAGCACCGTGATCTCGCCCATGGTGTCCAGCGCGCGGAAGTCAACCAGGATCACGTTCACAACGTTCCGGCCGTGCCCCTCCGGATACGCACGCGCGGCCAGCTCGCTCGCAACCGATTCCGTGTGCGGGAACGCCGTGGCCATCAGAACCAGGCCGGTCATCATGGCCCCGCCCGCGAGCGCGACCATCGCGTCACGCAGCTTGCCCGCCCGCGTCGAGAGCGAACGAAAGTCGGGCAGACGCCGGAAGACCAGCACGAACAGCACGACCGAGAGCGCCTCGATCGCGATCTGCGTCAGCGCCAGATCCGGCGCCGCGTAGATCACGTAGAACATCGTCACGCCCAGCCCGGCAAGCCCGAGCGCGATGATCGCCAGCAGGCGGTGCTTCGCCGTGACCGCAGCCAGCGAGGAGAGCAGGATAAGCCCCGCGATCGCGCCGTCCAGCCAGTAGAACGGCGCGAGATTGTCGAACGTCGGGGCGTCCACGCGAGTGAACAGCGTGTACCCCACCAGCAGCGTCGTCGAGATGAAGATCACCATGAGGTAATCGCGCAGTCTCCCGGTCTGGAGCGCTCGCGTCTGGCTCTCGGCGAAGACCAGCACGAAGCGCAGCAGCCCGTGGTAGCACGCCGTGGGCGTCATCCCGTCAAGCCGGCGCGTGGCGCTCGCAGCACCGAGCCAGCGCGATCGCGTCGCGTACACACCGACGCCCGCGAGAAGGCCCAGCACGCTCAGGCCGAGCGCCAGGTTGAGCCCATGCCAGATCTTGAAATGCGTGTGAGACTCTGCTCCGAGCGTCGCCGATGCCGCGGGCCCGATCAGAGGGTCCGCGAGTACCCCGGGGGCCAGCGCCACGAGGAAGCCCAGTGCCGCGAGCACCCCGGGCCCGAGCAGCAGCGAAACCGGGGGCTCGTGGGCGTGGCGCGGCGTCGGGCGTTCGTCGCCGAAGAAGGGCCTGACCGCCACGAGCGCCGCCACGACCACCAGCAGCGCAGCGCCAAGCACCAGCGACCCCGTCAGAAGCCAGCCCAGGAGCGGCGACCGCAGCGTCGCCTCCAGCATCATCTCCTTCGAGACGAAGCCCGCGAGCGGCGCCATCCCGGCCATCGACGCGCCCGACGCGAGTGCGATGATGGAGAGCAACGGCATCGACCGGCGCAGCCCCGAGAGTCTGTCCACGCTCTTCTCGCCCGTCTCGTGGTCGATCGCGCCCGCCACCATGAACAGCGAGCCCTTGTAGAGGGCATGGGCGAGGATGAAGGCAATGGCCGCACCGATCGCCTTCTCCGTGCCAATGCCGAGTCCCATCGTGATGATGCCCAGCGCCGACACCGTCGAGTACGCCAGAAGCCGCTTCAGGTACGACTCGCGCATCGCCAGCAGCGCGCCCGCGAGCATCGTCACGCCGCCCGCGCCCGTCACCAGCCACTGCCAGAGCTCCGTCGAGCCGAGCGCGGGCGTGAGCCGCGCCATGAGATAGATCCCCGCCTTCACCATCGTCGACGAGTGCAGGTACGCGCTGATCGGCGTCGGCGCCTCCATCGCGCCCGGCAGCCAGAAGTGGAACGGGAACTGCGCGGACTTGGTGAAGCACCCGAGCAGCACCAGCACGGTGATCGCCGGCGCCAAGGCGTGCGACTGCAGCGCCTCGCGCCGAGCGAGAATCTCCGGGATCGAGTAGGTCCCCGCCACGTGCCCCATCAGCAGCAGACCCGCCAGCATCGCAAGCCCGCCAAGACCCGTCACGAGCAACGCCTGCAGCGCCGCGGCCCGCGCCTCCTTCCGCCGATGGTCGAATCCGATCAGAAGGTACGACGTGATGCTCGTCAGCTCCCAGAAGACAAACAGCGTCAGCACGTTCGCCGCGAGCACCACGCCCAGCATCGAGGCCATGAACAGGAGCAGGAAGCAGAACAGCCGCCCCTGGTGCGGATGCCCAGCCAGGTACCTCCCCGCGTAGACCATAATCAGCGCACCGATCCCGCTGATCAGCAGAGCAAAGAGCAGCGACAAACCGTCAAGCGTGAACGAAAGGTCGATCCCAAGGCCCGGGATCCAGGGAAATGATTCCGAAAGCACGCGCCCGGCCGCCACACCCGGAACGTGAGATAGAAGGAAGCACGCGATCGTCGCCGGAAGCGCCGCCAGCGCCCAGCCGGCCCCGACGCCCGCGCGTCCGCCCGCAACTCCACCGATCGCGCGCACGACCCACGGCGCCAGCACGCCGATCACAAAGCCGGACATGACGATCGCCAGGAGCGTCAACAGGGGCCTCCTTGCCCGGCGCGCGGCGCGATGGGCGGATGGGATCGGTCGGGCAGTTTAGACCCGTGGCCCGGCCCCGTTGCGCGCAGAGGCCCGCAATCGTCCGGTACGGCGCGGTACACTCAGACGCGAACACCCATCCCCAAGGAGCCACGGCATGCGCAGAATGGAAGAGAATCAGACGCTCTCGCGCCGCGAAGCGATCGCCGCTTTCGGCGCCGGCGCATTGGGCGTCAGTGCCGCAGTCCTGGCCTCCCCGCGCCCGGCACGGGCCGCCGCGACCCGCGCCCTCGACGCGGGCGCCAGTCGATCCGGGCCGCTCCGCCTCATCCACATGACCGACACCCACGTCCAGCCAGAGCGCAAGGCCTACGACGGCCTCCTCGCCTGCATCAACCACGCCGCCTCGCAGAAGCCCGACCTCATCATCACCGGCGGCGACCTCATCATGGACTCCTTCGAAGCCACCGAGAAGCGCACCACCGAGCAGTGGGACCTCTTCACCCGCGCCTGGAAATCCGCCGGATACACCGGCGACGTCCGCCACACACTCGGAAATCACGACATCTGGGGCTGGAACAAGAAAAAGTCCCAGACCCGTGGCGACGAAGCCCGCTGGGGAAAGCAGTGGGCCCTCGACAACCTCCACATGGACCGCGCCTGGCACGCCTTCGACAAGGGTGCATGGCACTTCGTCGTGCTCGACTCCGTCCAGCCCGACGGCGACACCGGCTACATCGGCCGCCTCCAGGATGAGCAGTTCGAGTGGCTCACCGCCGATCTCGCCGCCAACCGCACCAAGCCCACCTGCATCGTCTCACACATCTCCATCCTCACCGCCACGCCCCTCATCGACATGAAGGACAAGCCCCGCGAAGGATGGAAGGTCTCCGGCGGCGTCGTCATGACCGACATGGCCCGCATCATCAAGCTTTTCGGCGAGAACCCGCAGGTCAAGCTCGCCCTCAGCGGCCACATGCACCGCAACGAACGCATCGACTACCGGGGCGTCTCCTACATCTGCGACGGCGCCGTCAGCGGCAACTGGTGGAAGGGCGCCCACTACGAGTGCACCGAGGGCTACGGCCTCCTCGACCTCCACGACGACGGCGCCTTCACCCACACCTACACCAACTATGGCTGGAAGGCCGAGGCGTGAGCAACGCACACGCCCCGCTGCACAACGCACGCTTCGCTGTTGCGATCCTCGCGTTGACAGCCCTCGCCACGCCCGCCCTCGCCCAATCCGAAACCCCTCCCGCCGCGCTCCCCGCCTCCGGCTACAGCGCCACCTTCACCCGCTACGCCGTCGCCGCCGACCACCCACTCGCCTCCGCCGCCGGCGCCGAGATCCTCGCCAAAGGAGGCAACGCCGTCGACGCCGCAGTCGCCGCCTCCTTCACCCTCTCCGTCGTCCGCCCCTTCTCCTGCGGCATCGGTGGCGGCGGGTTCATGCTCATCTCCCTCCCACCCTCAACCCCCGACTCCCCGCGCATCGAACGCGCCATCAACTACCGCGAACGCGCCCCCTCCGGCGCCCGCAAGGACATCTACGAGTCCCTCAATAAGGACCGCGCCTCACTCGACGGCGCGCTCGCCTGCGCCATCCCCGGCACCGTCGCCGGTCTTCTTCACGCGCACGAGACCTACGGCACGCTCGACCGCGCCACCGTCATGGCCCCCGCCATCCGCGCCGCCCGCGACGGCTTCGCGACCGACGCCGCGTACATGCGCTCCGCCATGAGCGCCACCGAGCGCTTCGTCCTGAGCAAGGACTACCCCGCACGCTTCCCCTTCGTCTGGGAACACCTCCTCGGCGCCGGCGCGATCAAGGAGGGCGACACCATCAAGAACCCCGAGCAGGCCGCGCTCCTGGAAGAGATCGCCCGCCACGGCGCCCGCGCCTTCTACGAGGGCCCCTTCGCCGGCGCACTCCTCGCCGCCGTCAACGCCGACGCGAGCACAACACTTGACGCCGATACACCCTGGTTCACGCCCGAGGACCTCGCGCTCCCAAAGGTCGAAGACAACGAGCCCCTCGTCGTCAACTTCCTCGGGCGCCGCGTCCTCCTCATGCCCCCGCCAAGCTCAGGAGGAGTCGCCATCGGCCAGATCCTCGGTCTCGCCGAACGCCGCGATCTCGCCAAGCTCTGGTCCGAAGGCAACGCCGGCTCCTACGCCCACCAGCTCGCCGAGTCCTTCAAGTTCGCCTTCGCCGATCGCGCCACCCACCTCGCCGACGCGCGCTACGTCAAGGTCCCCGTCGACACGCTCCTCAGCGACGCGCACCTCGACGCCTACGCCACACGCATCAACCCCACCAAGACCTTCACACCCGAGCACTACGGCGAGCTCACGCCCTTCCCGGCAGACGGCGGCACGAGCCACCTCAGCGTCATCGACGCCTCCGGCGGCGCCGTCGCCTGCACCGAGACCATCAACACCGAGTTCGGCTCCTTCCTCACCGTCCCCGGCGCCGGCTTCTGCCTCAACAACCAGATGGACGACTTCACCACCCGCCGCGACAAACCCAACGCCTACGGCCTCCGCCAGTCCGACAAGAACCTCCCCGAGCCCGGCAAGCGCCCCCTCAGCAGCATGTCCCCCACCATCGTCATCGGAACCGACGGCGCGCCGGAGATCGTCGCCGGCGCCTCCGGCGGCCCGCGCATCATCACCGCCACCGCGCAATCCCTTCTCAACGTCCTCATCCGCTCCATGAACGCAAAGGACGCCGTCACCGCCAAGCGCATGCACCACCAGTGGCTCCCCAACACCCTCGAGATCGAGAAGGGCTTCGACGACACCGAAGTCATGCGCGGCCTCGGCGTCTCCATGTGGCTCCGCAAGCTCCACCACGACGTCAAAGACGCCCGCAGCAGCGCCGTCGTCCAGCTCATCGTCCGCCGACCCGACAACACCCTCGACGCCGCCTCCGACCCCCGCAAAGGCGGCAGCCCGGCAGGCAAGTGACACAGTGAGACAGTGACAGAGTGACTCAGTCCGGAACCTATCATCCGTCACTCCGTCACTCCGTCACTCCGTCACTCCGTCACTCCGTCACTCCGTCACTCCGTCACTCCGTCACTCCGTCACTCCGTCACTCCGTCACTGGATCTCCCATGGCCACCGTCTGGCTCAACGGCAAGCTCCTCCCCATGCGTGACGCGAAGGTCTCCGCCTTCGACGCTGGCTTCACCCACGCCGTCGGCCTCTTCGAGACCCTCCTCGGAGGCAACGGCGCCTCCGGCCCATGGGCCGTCCACCTCGCCGAGCACATGATCCGCCTCCGCGACTCCGCCGCCGAGCTCGGGCTCGCCGAGCACATCAACACCAACGCCCTCGCCGACGCCGTCCTCGAAACCATCGAAGCATCCGGCCTCGAACGCGCCCGCGTCCGCCTCACCTTCTCCGGCGGCGACCTCAACATGCTCGGCCGCACCTGGGACAAAGCCCGCACCTCCGACTCATCCGGCGCCTCGCCATCCACACCCTCGACAGCATCAACCGGCGTCGACCCCACCATCCTCATCGTCGCGCAGGAAGCCACCGCCTACCCCGCCGAGATGTACGAGCGCGGCGTCGCCGTCACCATCGCCGACATGCGCTCGAACCCGCTCGACCCCCTCGCCGGTCACAAGACCCTCAGCTACTGGGGCCGCCTGCGTGAGCTCCGCGCCGCCGGCGCCAAGGGTGCCGCCGAAGCCCTCGTCATGCAGGTCACCAACCACCTCGCCGGCGGCTGCGTCAGCAACGCCCTCATCGTCAAGGGCGACCAGCTCCTCACCCCCATCGCCCGCGGCGAAGAAGACCGCGCCACCATGCCCAGCCCCGTCCTTCCCGGCACCGTCCGCGAATGGGCGCTCGCATGGGCCAACGACCGTGGCATCAGCGTCGACCGCCGCCTCATCACCATCGAGGACATCCTCAACGCCGATGAGGTTCTCCTGACCAACTCCTCATGGGGCGTCCTCCCCGTCGTCAAGATCGAGCGCGAGGCCGTCGCCGACGCCGTTCCGGGACGTCTGGCCCTCGAACTCCGGCGCGCATGGGAAGAGAAGCTCGCAGACGAATCGGGGATGTGAAGCAGGAGTCGTGAGACTGGCACGTCGCTTGCCCCATCATTCCTCTTCTCTGTGACCTCTGTGGCTCTGTGGCGAGTCCTTCTTCTCGAAGTAAACCCGCTCCAGATGCGCCACCATTCGCTCCGCGCTGAAGCGCTCCGCGCACAATGAACGCCCGTGCGAAGCCATGGCCGCCCGCTCCACCGGGTGATCCGCCATCCAATGGATCGAGTCCCGCAGCCGCGTGCGATCCCCGACCGGAATCAACAGCCCCGTCGACTTCTCTCCTCCCACACGCGAAGGATCCAGACACGCCTCGCTCGTCCCGTCCACGTCGTACGCGACCACCGGCGTTCCGGACAGCAGCGCCTGCGGCACCGTCCTGGGCAGTCCCTCGCGATACGACGGATGAACAAGAACGTCCATCGCCCGCATCATCCCCGGCACCCGCTCCGGCGCCACCAGCCCCGTCGTGATCACCCGATCACCCAGCCCCATGGCCCTCAACCGACCGAGCAATCGCTCGCGCCACCACCCATCGCCCACCCAGAGCAGCCGCCACGCCGGACGATCGCGAAGGTCCGTCGCGATCGCGTCCAGGATGTCGTCGTGTCCCTTGTGCTCCGCCAGCCGCGCCACAGTCCCGATCACGAAGTCATCCGCCCCGATTCCCAGCGACGCCCGCACCTCCGCGCGCGTCTCACCCGGCGCGGCCTCCAGAAACGTTCGCGTCTCCATCCCGCTGTAGACGGTCACGTACTGCTCCGGGCGGCCGATCCCGCGCGACAGAAACTCCCGCGTCATCGCGTCCGCAACCGAGCAGATCGTGTGGCACCGCGCCGCCGCGTAACGCTCCGCGTGCGTGTAGATCAGGTTGTTGAGTCGCACCCGGGCTCGGCGCATCATGCCACCCTCGACCGGCATGAACGGCGGCCCGTGGATCGTGTGCAGCACCCGCATGCGCCCCCCGGGCGATCTCGTCAGCACGCCCCACGCAGCGCCGCGCCCCAGGATCCCTGCCTTGCTCGAGTGCGTGTGCACAACGTCGGGGTCGATCGTGCGGACCAACTGGCCCAGTTGGATGAAGCACCTGACATCCCGAATCGGATCCACACGGCGCACCAGATCCGGCACCACGTGCACGGTGATCGGCCGCGCCGGCTCGCCCTCGGGACGCACGGGCCGGGCATCGCCAACGCCCCGGACCCGCTCCTCTGCCGAGCCGCAGCGTGCGTTGAACGCCTCGACCCTTGCAAGCAGCGACCCCTCCGGCCCGTAGATCGGCCCAAACGCCAGGTGCACCTCATGACCCAGGCGCGCCTGCCCCTCGCACGAGAGGACCGTGTTCTCCTGGGAGCCGCCCAGGATGAGACGGGTCGAGATATGGAGGATCCGTGCCACGCGCCAGAGGGTACGGGATTCCGGCCCCCGGTGAAGCACCGGATTCGGGCTTGGATCGGGACACCGATTCTGGTAGACTGCGAAGCCGGAGAGAGTCTCGTCACCGGAGGAGCGAGGGAGTTCCAACAAGGAGCCCCAGCATGCCCACCGTAGCAGACGTTCTGAGCAAGAAGGCCGAGCGTGGCGGCGCCGGGATCGTCACCGTGACGCCGGAGGACCGCGTCCTCGACGCGGTGAAGGTCATGAACGATCACCGCATCGGAAGCGTGATCGTCGTCGACAAGACGGACGGCAAAATGGTCGGCATCTTCACCGAGCGCGATCTCCTCACGCGCGTCGTCGCCGAAGGGCTGAAGCCCGAATCGACGAAGGTCGCCGACGTCATGACAAGACGCGTGGTCTGCTGCTCGCGCCAGACCAGCGCGGACGAACTCCGCTCCGTCATCCGCGAGAAACGCGTACGACACATCCCCGTCGTCGACGACGATACGCCCGTCGGCATGGTCTCCATCGGAGACCTCAACAACGCGCGCACCGAAGACCTCGAGCAGACCGTCCAGTATCTCGAGCTCTACCTTCGCAGCTCAGGGGGCTGAGCCGCCGCCGACCGCTCCCATCAGCCCCCGGTCGTCACAGGCGGCTCGTCCCCACCCGCGCCGCCCGCGCCCGGCTCACCCGTGCCCGCGGGCGCAGCCGGCTCGTCGGGCACCGTGTTGTGCCGCGCGGCACGCGGAAGGAACTGCTCCTCCAGGTCCACACGCGTGATCTTGCCCCCGCGGACAAGCACCTGGATCACCCCGTTGCCGGGGCCCATGTCCCAGTAGTAGTTGTAATCGTCGTGCTTCACGCACGCGTGCCCGACGATCTTGTTGCCCTCCTCCAGCGTCGCGCCGATCAGCGTCCCGGCATCCACGATCCGCTGCGCCTTCTCGCGCGGCTTCTCGCAGCCGAACACGCACGCACAGGTCGCAACCATCAACACGAGAGCGATCAAACGGAACGGGCGCAGAGTCATTCGGTGGGCTCCTGAACAGACGAGCGGCCGGACGCCGCAGAGTCGATACGCGCCGCCGGGTCCACGCGCTGGACCTCGGCGTTGAAGGCCTTCTTCGCGGCAAGCACCAGCGGGTGCTCCCGGGCCTCCTCCATTGTAATCGACACCCGGGCCTCCGTGTGCCCCGACGCGGCCTCGGACGCCTCCGCCGTCAGCACCGCACGCACGCGACGCCCAAGCACCGCCGAAAGCGCCCTCGAGGCCTCGTCGACCCTCGATCGGAACACACCGATCGCACCCGCCGGCCCGATCAGGTGCACCTCCCCCTCGTCGACGCGCGAAACCCGGATCTGCGCCAGGGCGCTCGCAGCCATCGACGAAGGAAATGCCGCCCGGAGCGCATCCAACGGGTCCCTGGCGCCGCCGGCCCCCGCGTCCCCCGCCCGCGACACCGCCCCATCGACGCTCGGCGCTGCCGCGCGTGCCGGAACCGGCGTGGACACAGGTGATGCAGACGGCGGTTCGGGGCGAGTCGGTTCAAGGGCCTCGCGCCCGGCCGCCGTTACCGTTTTTTTGCGCCGGCTCCGGTCCGACACCTGGTTGCCCGTGGGCCCGCTGCGATCGATCGCGAGCGGCGGGTTGGTGGCGGTGCGCTGGATGATTTCGCCGTCGGAGGTGTAATACCACTGGTTGTTCGTCGAAAACCCGCGGCCGGCAGCGGCGACGTCGTTGACGGCCAGCGCGCTGTCCGCGCGCACGCGATGGGTGGCGCCGCGCTCGCCCTCGATGCGGATGGTCGTCGTCTTGAACGGCTCATAGGTGAGCGCGATGTGGCCGGCGCGGAAGACATCGTTGGTGCCCTTGACGTAGGTCTTGTTGCGGCGGTTCGCGAGGTTCACACGCAGGAAGATCTTGTCGTGCAGCCGGCGGTTCGCATCGAGCTGGAAGCGGAACGCCTCGTAGGAGCCGTAGCTGGCGAAGAACTCGGTCGTGTTCCGCGGGCGCGCGCGTTTCGTATAAATCGTGGCCTGGCCGCCGGGGGACGAGTCGCCAAACATGAGCGAGTTCGAACCCTTGGCGAAGTCGTAGCGCTCGACGTTGTAGGAGTCCGACGGGACATACCACGTGAAGAAATTGCGCGACATGCCGCCGGTGCTGAGGCCGCGGTAGTTGATGCGGTCGTCGTTGCGGGATTCGAGGCGGGGCGTGACGTCGACCCCCGCGACGAACCGCGCCGCATCGTCCAGGCTGAAGGCGCCGAGGTCGCGCATGAACTCGGAGGTGATCACGTCGACGTTCACCGGCACCTTGATGAGTTCCTGGTTGGTGCGGCTGC
>JAPKGU010000210.1 GCA_026647565.1 Phycisphaerales bacterium
CTGAGGCCAGCGCGTATCGTCATTTCCCCCGGACCCTGCACGCCCAGCGAAGCGGGCATCTCGGTGGCGCTCATTCAACGTTTTGCCAACCTTGTCCGCACGCTTGGCTTCCAGACGCGAACGCAGATCGCGGATCTCGTCCTGAAGACCCGAGTACTCGTCCACTCCCGCCGCACGCGCCGTCGAAGCGGCAAGGCCATCCGCTGGCTCGCGCGGAGCATGTGCGGGATCGTCTGCTGATTCAGATACCCGAGCCCAACGCCCAGCACCAGCGCCGCCAGAAACGCCGGCACCAGCACCCAACGGTGCCCGATCCCCGACGCGTGCGCCGCCGTGATCTCCCCGTCAGCCGTCATCCGGTGGTACGCGAGCGTCGCCCCGAATCCCGCGGCAAACGGCAGCGTGTAGTGCATCATCGGCACCGCGATCACCGCCATGAACCGCAGCGCATCCACCGGACCCAGCCGGCCCTCGCCCAGGAACTTCACCACCGCCGCAAACGACACCACGCACACCAGGACCAGCGCCGTGATGAACACCACACGCCAGACCTCGAACGCGATGTGCCGCCAGAGCGTGATCGGGAACCGCATGAGCAGGGATGGTAGGAGAATCCCGGCCGCCAAGGACCGCCCCGAACCCGCGTCCGAGGGACCCGCCGCCGCGCCCGAACCTACCGATTGTCCTTGATCGCCTCGACGATCCGCTCGGCCACGCGTACGTTGATCGAGCCGGCGCTCGCGTCGATCGTCGGGCGACGCCCGTCTCGCACCGCCCCAAGGAACTCCCGGATCTCCATCACGATCGGCTCGCCGTCGTCGATCTCCAGGTTCTCGACGTTCACCAGCTCGTGCCACTTGAGCATCGTCAGGTCCGAACCGTTCCGGATCTGCTCCCGAACCTCCGACATCTGCAGCTCGTTCGCCAGACGACGGATGATCACGCCCTTCTTCGCGCCGTAATCAATCTTGATGTAGGCGTCCTCGCCCGTGATCCGCGTCACACGCTCGGTCTTCAGCGCCAGGCGGCTCCCCGTGATGTTCGCGACACAGTTGCCCGTCGGCCGACGCCACACCAGACGCGCGTTGCAGATGTCCTCGTGCTGCGTGATCACCGCAACGCCCGACGCCTGGACCTCGTCCGGCTCCTGACCCCCCATCAGCATCAGCACCACGTCAAGGTCGTGGATCATCATGTCCATCACCACGCCCACGTCCACCGAACGGAACGTCATCGGACTGACCCGATGAACCTCGATGAACCGCGGCGTGATCTGGCTCGCCTGCGCCGTCGCACGCTGCATCGCACGCATGATCGGGTTGAAACGCTCGATGTGCCCCACCATCAGGCACGCCCCCGTGCTCTCCGCAAGATCCTTCAGCGCGTTCGCCGTCCTCGCGTCCGGCGCCAATGGCTTCTCGATCAGGCACGCCACCCGGTTCTTCAGGAACGGCTCCGCCGACTTGAAGTGCGCCGTCGTCGGAACCGCGATCGACACCGCGTCCACCCCCGCGTCCAGAAGCGCTCGCTCCGACGGAAAAGCGCGACAGCCGAACTTCTCCGCGATCTCCGCCGCACGCGCAGGACTCGAGTCCACCACCCCCACAAGCTGGCACCCCGGCTCCGTCGCGTACACCCGCGCGTGGTGCTGGCCCATCCGGCCCACACCCACCGCACCGCAACGAAGCACACGCCCGCCGAAAGCGGGCGTGGAAGAAGAGCCGTGTGACAAAACAGTCGTGCCGTCGGCCATCAGGGGCCTCTCGTAGTGGCTCAGGGATGCACGCGGCCCGCGCCGCAGGACACGACGAAGCTCACTTCGCCCCGGCGTTCGCCAGGGCCTGCGCCAGGCGGTCCTTCTGCGTCAGACCGACGAACTTCTCCACCGGCTGACCATCCTTGAAGATGATCACCGTCGGAATCGCCGAGATCCCGTACTTCACCGCAACCTCGCGGCTCGAATCCGTGTCCACCTTGCCCACCTTCGCCTTCGCCCCGAGCTCGTCCGCCAACTGATCGATGAACGGCGCAAGCATCTTGCACGGCATGCACCACTCGGCCCAGAAATCGACCAGCACCGGAACCTTGGACTTGATCACTTCCTGATCGAAGTTCTCGTCGGTGAACGTCTTTGTGTTTGCGCCTGCCATGTTGTTCGGTCCTTGATCACCCGTCCGGCTGCCGCACACACGCGGCGTCCGACGGTCACGGTCTTCGATGGCCAAGCATAGGCAAACGTGACGGGAAGGGGGGCCGGGCACGGCCTCTCACGCACGCAGCCCAGCCGTGAGCGCGGGCGTTGCTCGCATTCCGAGCGCAACGCACCCCAGCGAGCCCAGCCACGCCCTCTCACGTGCCGGGCGGCCGGGCCGCGTGTTGAGTGCATCAGAGCTTCCGCAACAGGTCGTCCACGATCGGCCCCGACTCCGCCGTCGCCGCGGGATCGAAGTTCTTCCCCGGATCCGTTGGAAGATAGATCCGGAACGTCGTGCCCTTCCCGACCTCGGACTCGATGGTGATCCTGCCCCCGTGGTCCTCCACGATCCGGCGCGTCACCGCAAGCCCCAGCCCCGTCCCGCGCGAGCCCTTGCTCGAGTTGAACGGCTCGAAGATCCACTGAAGCCGATCCGGCGAAATGCCCGGCCCGTTGTCCATCACCAGAATCTCCGTCGACGGCGCCAGACCCGGCGTCGCCGCGTCCGGAAGCCGGTACGTCGTCCGCACCGTCACGATCCCCTCCACGTCCTTCACCGCCTCCACCGCGTTCGTCATCAGGTTCAGGATCGCCTGGTGCATCAGATGCGCATCGATCGGGATCGGCGGCATCTCCTGATCCAGGTCCAGCATCATCCCGATCTTCCGCTGCTTGCACTGCCCCTCCAGCAGCAGCGAGCAGTCCTCGATCACGGCCCCGAGCGGCGTCAGCTCGATCTCCAGCGTCCGCTGCTTGCTGTACGCCAGCATGTTCAGCGTCAATCGCCCCACCCGCTCGATGTTCCTCCGCAGAATCGTCCACCCGCCCCGCGCGATCTTCAGGTCGTCCTTCTTCAGCCCCATCTCCACCACGTCCGCCCCGCCCCGCATCCCCTGCATGATGTTCTTGATCGAGTGCGACAGCGTCGCCATCGTCTCGCCCATCGCCGCCAGACGCTCCGTGTGCAGCCGCTGCTGGTAAGACTCCAGGTGCGCCAGCGCCAGCCCCGTGTGCAACGCGATCGCGTTCAGAAGCGCCAGCTGCTCCGGCGTGAAGGACGCCGACGCCACCGAAGAGTCCAGGTAGATCGCGCCGAACACCCGGTCCTTGAAACGGATCGGCGAGCAGATCGCCGATCGGATGTGCATCCGCTGGATGCTGTCGCCCCCGCCCGACGGGCCACCGCCCCCGCCCACAAAGCGAGGATCCGCCATCGCGTTCGACGACAACAGGCCCTCCGCCCGACGCACCGCGTGCTGGATGATCGTGCGGCTCGCCTGGATCCGCGGGTCCTCCCCGCGCGCCGGCGGCGTCCGGTGACGCGCCACCAACGGACGCAACGCCCCGTCCGCCTCGTCGTCCTTCAGCATGATGAACCCGCGCTCCGGCTTCAGCTCCGTAAACGCAAGATCCATCACCGACTCCAGCAGCTTCAGACGATCCGTGATCTGCGTCGTCAGCGACGTCAGCGCATACACCACGCGCAGATGCTCACGCGCCGCCGCCGCAACGTCCCGCGACGGAAGGATCATCGAGTCCTCGCTCGACTCCAGCGTCCGCTCCACGCTCGAGTCCATCTCGTGCGGCAGCATCAGACGCACCGTCTCCGCCTCCGGACGCTGCGCCGGATCTCCCACGCGGAACACCGTCTCACCCACCCGGATCTCATCCCCCGGCACAAGACGACGACGCTCGTCGATCGCCCTCCCGTTCACGATCGTCCCGTTGTGCGAGTCCAGGTCCCGGATCCACCACGTCCCCTTGTCGGGCGTCAACTCCGCGTGCCGCCGAGAAACCGTGTTGTCCGAGATCGGCAACGCCTCGCTCGACCGGCCGATCAGCTGCGGCACATTCCCCGGCAGCTCGAACCGCCGACCCTTGTCCGGCCCCTGAATCACGACCAGCGTCAGCATGCAGGAAGATACGCGGGCGGAGCGCCAAAAGGACCAGAGAGCAAGGGACCAAGTGGCAATTCCAGGCGCGGACTCGCCCCGGAGACACCCAGGTCGTCGAGAACGGACACAATGCCGCATCCCTGCCGTACGCTCTGGGAATGGAACGGTCCGGCGACTCATGGCACATCGGACTCGGACGCACGCTGGCGCTTGATCAGCCGCGGGTGATGGCGATTCTGAATGTGACACCCGACTCGTTCTCGGATGGTGGGGAACTGGCGACGCTGGAGGATGTGGTCGCGGCGGCGAGGCGGGCGTTGGAGGCCGGGGCGGCGGTGCTGGACATCGGGGGTGAGTCGACGAGGCCGGGAGCGGCGCGGGTGTCGGTGGAGGAGCAGATCGCGCGGGTGGTGCCGGCGATACGGGCGATACGG
>JAPKGU010000211.1 GCA_026647565.1 Phycisphaerales bacterium
CATTGCGGAGAAACCCGCCCACCCAAACATCGTCGTCATCCTCGCCGATGACATGGGGTTCTCGGGGCCCGAGATCATGTCACGCCCGCGAACCTCCATCGACGTCGACTCGCCCACCGGCGCCGCCGACCCGATCTCGATCTTCACCCGCTCCGCCGACTGCTCGCCGATCATCATGTTGTACGCACGCTTCATGTGATTGATGATCGCCTCGTCCAGGTCGTCACCCGCCACACGCACAGACTCGCACACCGCGATGTCCGCCAGCGAAAGGATCGCCACCTCCGTCGTCCCGCCCCCGATGTCCACGATCATCGATGCCGTCGCCTCCGCCACCGGGAGCGCCGCGCCGATCGCCGCCGCCAGCGGCTCCTCGATCAGGTACGTCATCCGCGCCCCCGCCCGGATCGACGAGTCGAACACCGCACGCTTCTCCACCGCCGTGATCCCCGACGGGATCGAGATCACCACCCGCGGCCCGAAAATCCGCGACTTCCCGTTCACCTTGTTGATGAAGTACTTCAGCATCGCCTCGGTGATCGTGAAGTCCGAGATCACCCCGTCCTTCAACGGCCGGATCGCCGTGATCGAACCGGGCGTCTTGCCCAGCATCTCCTTGGCCATCCATCCCACCGCCTGCCCGTCCTTCAGAACCTCGTTGGTCCCCTTCTTCACGGCGACCACCGACGGCTCGTTCAGAACGATCCCCTGCCCCCGCACGGAGACGAGCGTGTTGCACGTGCCCAGGTCGATGCCCATATCGACACTGAACAGTCCCATGATCCGGTCCATCCACATGGGCTGATCTTCCAGTCGCCGGAGCATCGTCCGGTCAAAGGGTTACCGCAGCCGGCGTCAGGGGCGTCCTGCCCCCTGTCCCGCCGCCCCAGAGATTATCGGCCATTCGGCCCCTTGGCCACACACCACCCCACACGGGGAGTTTGACGACACCATCGGACCGATCACCTCCCACGGGGCAAAGAAAGCCGCACGGGCCGTCGGGCGGCACGTGCGGCATGCGGAGGTTGGCCTGGACGGAGCGGGCTTTCCCGCCCCGGACGGCGCCGGACGACCGGCGCCGAGCAAGTGTCATCTGCGATCAGTCGTTCCGGGCGATCCGGTCAGGGTCGATCGTCACCGTGTCCGTCTTGTCCGGAGTGATCTCCAGCACCGGGGGCTTCACCTCGATCGTCGCCGGACGCACCCGCCCCGTCGAAGAGACGCCCGATCGCGACGTCTCCACGTCAAGCTGGTACTTGGCCTGCTGCTCGTACGTGTTCGCGCCCCCCCGGACCGCAAGCTGCTGCAGCTCCGACTCCTGACGCGCCCGGATGTCCGCCATCTTGCTCGTCAACTGGTCCAGCGACGCCACCTCGTAGCGGCTCAACCGGTCCAGCGTCTCCTGACGCTTGCTCATCAGGTCGATCATCCGCTCGTTCCGCGCGATCGCGTCCACCTGGCGGTCAAGCGCAAACAGCTGGTTCTGGAAGTCCGAACGCTCCGTCTCCAGCTGCGTCAGCAGCGTCGACAGCCGATCCCGCTGCTGCTCAAGGAACCCAAGGTCACGCTCGATGTCCGCAGCACGCGCCGCGTACGCCGAACGGGACTGGCTGATCGAGTTCGCCTTCGCGTACGCCGCGTCAAGATCCAGCGACTGGTTGTCCATCCGCACGCGGATCACGTGCCCGACATTCTGAACCCGCGCCTCCTCCGCCTTGCTCAGAAGGCCCTGCACCTGCGAAAGGTCCGCGTCCGCAAGCGCCACCACACGCTCGCTCACAGCAAGCTCACGCTGAAGCTGCGACACCTGGCCCTCGAGCTCGATCAGGTCCGAACGCACCTCCGCGATCCGCGCCGGGTACTGGCCCTCCAGCGTCCGCAGCTGCGCTCGCAGCGCCACCGGGTCCTCGATGTGCTTGTCGATCGATGAGTTGATCTTGGTACGCGTCTGGCTCACCAGCGCCGACACTCGCGCCGGACCGGCGATCGCAACCGCAGCGCCCCCCGCAAGAGCCAGGAGAAGCGCGCTTCGAACGAGACAACGGGTGACGCACGGCATGGTTCTGCCTCCAGATTCGTCCGCCCTCACTCGGGCGGGGGATGGTGATGCGGCCTGACGGGACCAGTCCTTGGGAGCACCCGCCCCGCTCTTTCACACCCGCACCATTTCCCCTCATAAACTCACCATCCACCCGTCCCCGCCGCCCACCCCCAAAACCGCGGCACCTGCACGCCCAACAAACGCACGTCGGGCGCACGTCGGGGAGAGTGGTCGGTGCGCGCCCGCGCGGAGGTCCACGACACATGCTCAGCTCACTGACGACAGGGTTCGTCTCACGACTCCGCGCAAACGACCAGGCCGCGTGGTTCGAACTCTGGCAGACCTTCGGACCCGTCATCCGCGCCCAGCTCTCAAAGTGGGGCAAGGGACAGATCGGCTCACAGACCGTCCAGGACCTCTCACAGGAGACTCTCGCCGCCCTCTCGGACTCCATCGATCGCTTCGACCCCACACGCGGCGCACGCTTCTCCACATGGCTCCTCGCCATCGCAAAGCACGTCCTCGGCGACGAGATGGACCGCCGAAACGCCCAGAAACGCGGCTCAAACCGCCGCGCCGCCGAACTCGACGAACGCTGGATGGCCGGAAAGTTCGAGGGCGTCGACGAGGCCTACGAAGCCGCCGTCTTCCGCGCAAAGGTCGAAGCCGCGATCCGCATGGTCGAAAGGGAATCCGACTTCACCGACTTTGCCATCTACCGCATGCGCGTCCTCGACGGCTCCAGCGGCAAGGACGTCGCCGCCTCCCTCGGCCTCTCCGAGCCCACCATCAGCCGACGCCTCGCAAAGGTCCGAGACACCCTCCGCGCCCGCGTCACCCAGGTCGTCGCCACATACTCCTTCACAGACGAAGAGGCCCGCGAAGCCGAACGAAACGGACTCCAGACCAATCCGACTAAGGCCGACGACGCGCTCTTCGACGAGAGCATCGCCGAGATCTACCACCGGCAGATGGAACTGCGAAGACGCGACGAGGAAGCCGCCCGTACCGGCGGCTGAACGCAGACGGGGCCTGGAGCCGGCAGAGCGGCCCATCTCCCGCCGGGAGCACGTCCGATGAACAGCGCCTTTGGATTCATCATGGTGGTCCTCGGACTCCTGCTGGGCGTCGTCCTGGCGGTCGTCCTTGTCATGTACCTCATCGTCCCACTCTTCAAGGCCATCGGCTGGATCATCAAGCGCATCTTCGCCTTCATCGGAGGCGAGATCGCCGACCTCGCAAGATTCATCGGCGCCCTCATCACCGCGCTCGTCCTCGTTCCACTCGTCCTCGGCACCATCGTCATCGGACGCTGGTCCGCCTCCGCACACTTCGGACGCGCCCTCCAGCGGGAGTTCTCCACCCTCGGCGGCTGCCTCTACCGCATCTTCCTCGGGCACCCCGCACGCCTCGTCGGACTCGCGCCCCTCACCGAAGGACTCGAGCAGCGCATCCCCGACGTCGTCCGCGCCACACCCGGCGCCGACAAGCCCGCGGGTCGCGTCGGCCAGTTCGAGGGATACAAGATCATCGGCTCCCTCATGGGAGGCGGCTCCGGCGCCAAGCTCTACATCGCCGAGCCCGACGCCGTCCGCCGCGCCGCCCTCGAACGCCAGGGCTTCGGCGACGTCTCGCGCGTCGTCATCAAGTCCTTCTCCATCCGCGACGGAAGCACCCTCCCCCAGATCGTCAGGGAGAGCCGCGCCCTCGACGCCGCGCGCCGCCTCGGCTTCGTGCTCGACCATGATCTCACTCCCGAGCGGTTCTTCTACATCACCCGCTACGTCCCCGGCGAGTCGCTCGGCATCATCACCCACCAGCTCCACGCCTCGACCTCCGCGGGCCTCGGCCACAAAGAGCTCGCCCGCGCCCTCAAGTACATCGCCGACCTCCTCCGCACCCTCGACTCCTATCACCAGGGCGGGCTCTGGCACAAGGACGTCAAGCCCGACAACATCATCATTCACGACGAGACCGCGCACCTCGTCGATCTCGGTCTCGTCACGCCCCTGCGCTCCGCGATGACACTGACCACCCACGGCACCGAGTACTTCCGCGACCCCGAGATGGTCCGCATGGCCCTCAAGGGCGTGAAGGTCCATCAGGTCGACGGCGCCCGCTTCGACATCTACGCCGTCGGCGCCGTCCTCTACTCCGTCGTCGAGAACTCCTTCCCCGCCCACGGAGGACTCAGCCAGATCTCCAAGCGCTGCCCGGAGGCCGTCCGCTGGATCGTCCGCCGCGCCATGACCGACTACGACAAACGCTACCTCCGCGCCGCCGACATGCTCGCCGACCTCGAAGCCCTCCGCGCCGCCGCGGACCCCTTCTCCGTGCGCCTCGCCGACCTCCCCAGCGTTCGCGCCAGCGACGACTCGGCCATCCATCCCCACACCCCCGCCCCCCAC
>JAPKGU010000212.1 GCA_026647565.1 Phycisphaerales bacterium
CGCACCCGCGACTTCAGATCGTTCACCAGACGCAACTTGTCCGCCGGCATCAGCTCCGCCTCGAACTCGTCGAGCCCCAGCTCCTTCGCCACGAACGATGCCGTCGTCCGGTTGTCACCCGTCAGCATCTTCACCGGCCTCACGCCCAGGCGATGCATCGTCCGCACCAGCTCCGATGCGCCCGGACGAACCGCGTCGCGCAGCACCAGCACCGCCGCACCCCCCACCGCCGCGCCCTCCCCGCCCGCGCCCCGCGGCCCCGTTGTTCCCTCAACGCCCGCCGCCCCCTCGCTCGCCACCACGATCCCGATCCGTCCGTGGCTCCTGATCTTCTCCAGCACCTCGCGCGTGTGCGCGCGCAGGCACACCGGGATCAGCGCCTCCGTGTGCGGGTAGCTCCCAAGCCGCACCCGCACCACACGCCCGTCCGCCTCGACCGAACCCGCCATCCCGCGCCCCGCCGTGTGCGCCACCCCAGAGAGCGTCGCCGGCGCCACGCCCCGCGCCGACGCGCCCTCCATCACCGCCGCCGCGATCGGGTGCGTGCTGTCACGCTCCAGCGCCGCCGCGATCGACAGCAACCCGTCCGCGTCCGACCACGCCACCGGCACCACCGCCTCGAGCTTCGGCCTCCCGATCGTCAGCGTCCCCGTCTTGTCGAAGCACACCGCGCCGATCGACGCCAGCCGCTCGATCGCCTGCCCACCCTTGAACAGCACCCCCGAGCGCGCCCCCGCCGCGATCGCCGCCAGCGTCGCCGTCGGCGTCGCGATCACCAGCGCGCACGGAGAGCACACGATCAGGAACGTGATCGCCGTGTACGCCGCCTCGCGCCAGTCACGCCCAAGCCCAAGCCACCACGCCAGCGCCACCCCCACCGACGCCAGCGTCACACCGATCGCGTACGGCTGGCTGATCCGATCGATCACACGCTGCACCGGCTCGCGCTGCTCACGCGCCGTCAGCACCAGGTTCAGGATCTTCTGGACGCTCGACTCCGACGCCCCGCGGATCACCTCCGCCTCGATCGCGTTCTCAAGGTTGATCGTCCCCGCAAACACCTGCTCGCCACGCTCCACCTCACGCGGCTCACTCTCCCCCGTCAGCATCGCCTGGTCGACGCTCGACACCCCCTCCACCACCCGCGCATCCGCCGGCACCCGCTCCCCCGGCCTCACCCGAACCCGCTCCCCCACCACCAGCGTCTCCGGCGCCGCCTCGACCCACTCACCCCCGCGCAGCACGATCGCACCCGTCGGCATCAACGCCGAGAGCGCACGCACCTCGCGCTCCGTCCGCGCCATCGCCAGCTCCTCCAGCGCCCCCGCCAGCACAAACAGGAACAGCAGCAGCGCCCCCTCCTCAGGATGCCCCACCGCCGCCGCGAAGCCCGCCCCGAGCACCATCAGCACGTCGATGTCGAACTTCCCCAGCCGCAACGCCCCGAACGCCGCACGCCCGCCATGCAGCATGCCGATCGCCAGCGACGCCCAGTACAGAGCGTCCCTCACCCCGCCCGCCACCCCGCCTTCCGCCCCACCACCAACCAGCCCCGCCACCCAACCCGCGCCGAGCAGCGCCCCCGCACCAATCGCGCCCACCAACTCCCCGCGAGGCGAGAACACCCCCACACCGGCCCCCACATCAAGCTTGCCGCTCGCACTCATGGACACATCTTGGACGCACCAGCACCGAATGTCGAATCGCCGACGCCCAGCCGCGAGCCGAGGCCGCCCCGCCACACACCCCACGTACCCTCACCCGTGATCTCAAGCGTCCGATTCACCTTCCTCGGCACCGGCACCAGCGCCGGCGTTCCCGCCATCGGATGCGCCTGCCCCGTCTGCACCAGCCCCGACCCGCGCGACCGGCGCCTGCGCACCAGCGCGCTCCTCGAGTTCACCGACCCCGGTGCCACGCCCCGCGCCATTCTCATCGACGCCGGCCCGGACCTCCGCGAGCAGGCCCTCCGCAGCGCCATGACCCGACTCGACGCCATCCTCTTCACCCACAACCACGTCGACCACACCTGGGGCCTCGACGAGGTCCGGCGCTTCAACGCCGTCCAGAACGCCCCCATCGACGTCTACGCCGACGCGCACACCGATGAGCACCTGCGACGCGTCTACACGCACATCTACGAACGCGACCGCAACGTCAACGACTCGTTCGTCGCCACGCTCATCCCCCACCGCGTCAGGCCCGGCGTCCCCTTCGATCTCCACGGGCTGCGCATCACCCCCGTGCCCCTCCTCCACGGCAGACTCCCCGTGCTCGGCTATCGCATCGAGCCGGCCGACCCCGCCGCCGCGCCCCCCGGCCCCGTCCTCCCGCTGGCGTACTGCACCGACGTCTCGGCCATCCCGACCGAGTCCTGGGCGCTGCTCACCGGGCTCTCAACGCTCGTCCTCGACGCCCTCCGCGACCGACGCCACCCCACGCACCTCACGCTCGACCAGGCCCTCGGCATCGCCGAGCGCATCGACGCGTCACGCACGCTCTTCGTCCACATGTCGCACGACCTCGGCCACGCCCAGACCACCGCCCGGCTCGAAGCGTCCGGCCACGCCCCGCGCATGGCCCTCGCACACGACGGCCTCACGCTCGGCGCCGATCACTCCTGTGCCGCCGAATAAGGATCCCGCGGCGACGGCTCGTCCGTCTGCACGATCTCGACCCGCTGGTTCGCCCGGTCCTTCTCCCGGTCATACGTCCGCGTCACCACGCGATCGACCTCGCCCAGCGACGAGACCCGGATGCTCTCCCACGCCACACCGTTCTGCACCAGCACCTCCGCCACCGCGAACGCTCGCTCGTACGAGAGCTGACGCGCCGCGCGCACGTTCCGCATCGCCTCGAACGGCGACACGTGCCCCCGCACGTCCACGATCCAGCGCTGGTCACGCAGCCCCACCGCCGCCGACGCGATCACCTCGCGCGCCTCCGCGCTCAGCATCGGCGAGCCGTCCTCGAATGGCACCGCCGCCGTCACCCTGTTGTAGTCCGTCGGACGGATCGCCTGCAGATTCGGATGGTCCCCCTGCGGGCCCGCCTGGTTCGTCGACCCCTCGTGCCTGTCCCGCATCCGCTTGCGCAGCCACGCCTCGCTCGGGTCGCTCCCGAAAGGGTCCACACCGTTGTTGAACCCCTCCCGCACACCGAGAATCAGGTCCGCGTACCGCGACTGCGCCGAGGACTCCCCGACGTCGTTCTCGTCCGGCTCGCCGCCCTGCACCGCCGTCGCCTTCGGACCCATGTTCATCGCCAGCAGAATCACGAAGAAGCCCATGATCAGCATGACCATGTCCGCGAACGAGATCAGCCACTCCGGCGCACCCTCGTGCCCCTCCTCGTGACCGCCACCGCCCGGTCCGTGACCGCCGCCATGGCCCCCGCCGCCGTGCGAGCCGCCACCGTGGGAGCCGCCCCCCTCATGACCGTGCTTGTCTTTCTCGTGCTCAGACATGTCGTTTCATCCGCACGTTGCCGCGCTCACGCCGCGAGATTGATCTTCGTCCTCTGTGCCGCCGGAATGAACGCCAGCACCTTCGACTGCGTCACACGCGGGTTGTCGCCCGCCTGGATCGACAGGATCGCCTGCAGCATCATCTCGCGATTCAGGATCTCCTCCGAAGACCGCAGCGACAGCTTGTCCCCCATCGGACCCGCCACCGCGTTGGCCAGCACCGTTCCGTACATCGTCGCCACGACCGCCACCGCCAGCATGTGACCAAGGTGCCCGATGTCGGCGCTCGCCAGGCCGCCGAACATGCCGACCTGCCCGATCAGCGTCGCGACCAGCCCGTACCCCGGCGCGTACAGCTTGATCAGGTCGAAGAACTTCTTGCCGGACTTGTGGCGATCCTGCATCGCCACGATCTCCATCCGCATCAGCTGCTCGATGTTGCCGGGGTCCACGCCGTCGATCGCCATCTTCAGGCCCTGCGCCATGAAGGGGTCCTTGACGTTCGCCATCTCCGACTCAAGCGCCAGGATCCCGTCACGCCGCGCCCGCTCCGAGAGACGCGAGATCAGCTGCACAAGGTCCGTCATCGGCATCGACTTGTGGAATAGAAACCGCTTCACATAGCCGGGGATCATCTTGATCCGATCCATCGGGAGAGCCATGAAGACGACGGAGATCGTTCCGCCGAACACCATGATCAGGCCCTTCTCCGAGTAGAACATCCCCCAGTTGCCGTGCGAGGCCATCCAACCGACCAGCACGCAGCAGATCACGCCCAGGATGGAACCGATAAGACTGGACTTGTCCATGACCGCTCCGTCCGATCTGACGCTCTGCGTCCGTGTCGCGTCGGGGCGAACAGCGCCCGACGCCGAGTCGTCGGTTCTCGGATCGGCCATCCCCCTCCGCGCGTCAAGGCGCACCCACACCCCGCGAACCAGTCCCTGGCCCGTTGTTCCGGTTGCGCCG
>JAPKGU010000213.1 GCA_026647565.1 Phycisphaerales bacterium
AGGGCGGCGCCATGTGGGTCTGCAAGAAGGGCTTCGCCAAGATCAGCCCCGCGCTCGCCCCCCTTGGGCTGGTCGTCGGCTTCATCTTCTGTATCACAGTCGTGATCTCCACCCTGACCGGCGGCAACATGTTCCAGTCATGGTCCGTCGGGCAGATCACCAAGACCTACTTCCCCGCATTCCCCGAGGTCGGCGCGGGCGTCATCCTCGCAATCCTCGCTGGCATGGTCATCATCGGCGGCATCAAACGCATCGGCGCCGTCACAGGTCGCCTCGTCCCTGTCATGTGCGGCTTCTACATCCTGGGTGCGCTGGTCGTCTTGGTGATGAACATCGCCAAGATTCCCGACGCTCTCCGCCTCATCGTCGTCAGCGCCATCCCGCCCGCCCTCGGCGGAGAGGCCGCCAACCCCGTCGGCGCCTTCCTCGGCGGCACGTGGGGCTACGCCCTCTACTGGGGCATGAAGCGTGCCCTCTTCTCGAACGAGGCCGGACAGGGCTCAAGCCCCATGGCACACTCGGCCGCGAAGACCAACGAGCCGGTGCGAGAGGGCATCGTCGCGGGCCTCGAGCCGTTCATCGACACCATCGTGGTCTGCACGATCACCGCACTGGTCGTTCTTATCAGCGGCGCATGGAACCGCGAGCCGGGCGCCAAGTACGACGCGCCGGTGCCGATCGTCCAGGTCGTTGACGCATCGGGGGCTCCGGTCCCCGGCCAATGGGTCCCCGCCCGCACGGACGTGCCCCCCAAGAGCGCCGCCGAGGCCAAGGTCAGCAACGTCTGGCGCGCGGGCGACGGCGTGTTCATGCTCGTCCGCGCCGAGCCGGACGCACGCACGGGACGCGACGTCCACCAGCTGGCCGGACGCATCGAGGCAGCGGGGGACGGCTCCCTCCGAATCCAATGGAATCCATACGAATCGGCCGTCGCGCCGACCGCCTATGACAACGGGCTGCACATGAACCTCGCGGGCCCGGCCCTCACGGGTTACGCGTTCGACCGCGCGATCCCGGGCATGGGCATGCTCATCGTCACCGTCGCCGCGTGGCTCTTCGCCCTCTCCACAATCATCTCCTGGGCCTATTACGGCGAGCAGGCCGTGACGTTCATGCTCGGCAAGTGGGCCGTCATGCCGTACAAGCTGCTGTATTGCGGCGCGTGCATCGTCTCCACCCTGGGTTTCATCCGCACGGACGCGGAGCTCGATGCCTTCGCAAGTCTCGGCACAGGCGTCATGCTCTGGGCCAACATCCCCATCATGCTGATCTTCGGGCCCATCGCCATGAAGGCCTACCGCGAGTACATCAACAAACTCAAGCGCGGCGAGTTCAAGGGCCACGCCTATCCGACCCTCGCCGACGTCGCCGAGGGCAAGGACGTGCAGTAACCTCGAGCCCGCCGGAAAGCCGGCGGGCCAACGATGTGCAAGCTCATCGATCACCGGGCGCCCCATCGCGGGGTGCCCGGTGTCATTGTGGCGAGCATCGATTCGACCTACTTCATGACGATCGCGACAATCGTCTGGTCGTCCGTCGGCGGCGTCGAGCGCACGAAGCCCTCGACGGCGGCTCGGACGCGGTCCGCCGTCGTCTGTGCCCGACGCTCAGAGCATGACAGGATCTCCGCGTCCAGCCGCTCCACCCCAAACAGTTCGCGCGTGCCGCTGGAGTCGGTGGGAGCCATCGCCTCGGTGATCCCGTCGGTATAGAGCAGGAGCACGTCGCCCCGCTCGAGCGTGATCGAAGACTCTCCGTAAATCTCATCATCCATGATGCCAAGGGGCAGCCCACCCGGCGCGTCGAGCGACCGGACGCCGTCCCCTCGCCGAAGCCGGGGCGGGTTGTGACCCGCGGTGGAGAACGTGAGCACGCGCGTTCGCACGTCGAGTGTCGCGTAGAACGCGGTCACGAATGTCCCCGATGACGTGTACGAGCGGGTCAGGTGGCGATTGATGTGCGCGAGCAGCTCCCCCGGCGGCTGGGGCTTGCCCGGACGCGTGTGCGCGATCGCGTGCGTGATGGCCATCAGCACCGCCGCGGGCGTGCCGTGACCCGAAACGTCCGCGATGAAGATGCCCCACACGCCGTCGTCGATCGGGAAGAAGTCGTAGTAGTCGCCACCCGCCCTCGCGCTGGTCTTGTAATCGGCCGCGATGTCCACGCCGTCGATCGACGGCAGCACCGCCGGAAGCAGCGATCGCTGGATCTGCCCGACCACCTGCAACTCGCGATCAAGCTCCGCCAACGCCTCGGAGAGCTGGTTGCGCAGCACGAGCGACAACGTGCCGCGCCCGAACAGCGACGACTGCCAGTGCATCATCGGCACCATCGCCCGGTCGAACTCGACCCCCGGTGCAAACAGCGTCATCCCGACGTTGATCCCCCTGCCGTTCTCGTAGTTCGGCAGCGCGATGAGCGACTGGAAGCCGTCGAGGTAGAAGTGCGCGGGGTCGTCCGGGCGAAGACGCGAGGGCAGGTCGTCGATCACGAGCGGCCGATCCGCGTACGCGATCTCGCCCAGCAGACCGCCCGACATCCGGGGGAGCCGATGCCGCTCCTTCCAGGGATTGATCTCCTCTGCGAATCGCGAGGACCGCGTGATCAGATAGTCCGGCGGCTCTACCCCCCGGCGCGAAACGGCAAGGAAGTGCTCCATGGGAAAGAGCTCGTGCACACCCTCCCAGTAGACGCTGACGAGCTCCTCGGGATCGCTGATCCCCGAGACGCTCTTCATGATGCGATCGATGATCGCGAGCTCTTCCTGCCACGTGCGCGTTGGGAGTTGCATCGGGCCCGATTGTAAGGGAGCGTCAGGAACCGATCGCGGCTGCAAGCCGATCTGCCAGATCGCGGCCCGCCGCCGCGTCGAGCCGCTGCGGCTTCCACCCGATCCCGAGCCCGCTGGCGCCATGCTTGGGAATCACGTGGAAGTGCACGTGGAACACCGCTTGGTGCGCCTCCGCCCCGTTGTTCTGCAGGATGTTGTACGCCGTCGCTCCGGTCTCCTTCATCACGGCGCGGCAGATCCGCGGAAGCACCCGCCCGATCGCCGCGGACGCCTCGTCGGAAAGCGCGTCCAGAGTCGCCGCCGGCTCCTTCGGCACCACGAGCGTGTGCCCCGGGCTGAGGGGCGCGATGTCCAGAAACGCGAAGACGTGGGCGTCCTCGTAGACCTTGTGCGACGGAATCTCGCCCTTGATGATGCGCGTGAAGATGGTGTCGGCCATGCCGAGAGTGTAAGGGAGGGACGTGGGGGTGGTCGGCACGCGTGCCGTACAATCCGGCGTGACACCGCGCCGGACCGAATCCACGCCCGCCGCACGCCGGATCAGGCCCCTGCCGGCGCTGCTGGTGAACCAGATCGCCGCGGGCGAGGTGGTCGATCGACCCGCGTCCGTCGTGAAGGAACTCGTCGAGAACGCACTCGACGCCGGCGCAACGCGAGTCGCGGTGGAGCTCGAGCAGGGCGGGATCGAGCTCGTGCGAGTCAGCGACGACGGGTGCGGGATCGCGCCGGAGGAGTTGCCTCTGGCCGTGGCGCCACACGCGACGAGCAAGATCGCCGAGGCAACAGACCTTGATCGGATCGCCACGCTCGGGTTCCGGGGTGAAGCCATCGCGTCCATCGCGTCCGTGTCGAGGCTGTCGATCCGGTCGAGGACGACCGCGGACACGGGCGCCTCGCAGATCGACGTCGAGGGCGACGCGGTCTCCTCGGTGCGACCCGCGCCCGGACCGATCGGCACGAGCGTCACCGTGCGCAACCTGTTCTTCAACACGCCGGCGCGGCGCAAGTTCCTGCGCACGCCGACGACGGAGCAGGGACGCTGCATGGACTGGCTGCGCGACCTGGCGATGGCGCACCCGGCGATCGGATTCGCGGTCACGAACGATGGACGCCGCTCGCTCGAGTTGCCCCCGAATCAGTCGCCCCGTGAGCGGGTGCTCGCGATCATCGGCGAGGAACTCGAGGATCAGTTGATCGAGGTCTCGCTCGACCAGTTCGACGATGCGCGGGGGATGGCGATCTGGGGGCTGGTCGGCCTGCCTTCGCTCGCACGCCCGACCACAAAGGCACAGCACGTCTTCCTGCGCGGACGCGTGATCAGGGATCGCACCGTGCAGCACGCCATCGCCGAGGCGTATCGCGGGCTGATCGAGCCGGGACGACATCCCACCGCCGTCCTCATGATCGAGATGTCACCCGAAGGCGTCGACGTCAACGTGCACCCCGCAAAGCTCGAGGTCCGATTCCGCGATCAATCGATGGTGCACTCCGGCGTCATGCGCTGCATCAGAAGCGCGCTGCAGGAGCGCGACCTGACGCCTCGCC
>JAPKGU010000214.1 GCA_026647565.1 Phycisphaerales bacterium
CGCGGCGTCAACCATGCTCGCAAGGGCATCGCAGGGCAGAACGGCGGCGCCCCATCGCCGCGGGTGTGGTGCGTGCGGAGGAAAGTAGCCGGCCCGCGGCATGCCGGAGAGGCGCCCGAAACCTCACTCGCGCCGGGGCGAGTACACCCGGTAGGACACCGCGATCTCGACGTCGAATCCTGCATCTCTCGCGGTCAGGCCGAGGCTGGACACGCCCAGGGCGGTGTCGAGCCGGGAAAGCTCGCAGACAAAAGCCGCCACCTGCTCGAGGTTGAGGGCGTCGAAATACAGGAGCGTGGCCTGTCTTTGGTAGTCCGTTCCCGTCACTCGCGCAAGCGGCTGTGGGATGCTGTCCTGCCACCTGTCGCGGGCGACGCCCGCGCCCGCCAGAGCCTGTTCCACCGTGCCTAGGAACTCCTCGCTGGATCGCATCCGGGCCAGGACTGCCTGGGGTTTCTGTTCAAGTTCCATGAGGCGGGCGGCGCTCTCCCTCATGGCGACAAGCTGGGATTGCATGGTCCGGCGGCGCGCTTCCTGTCCCGCAACCTGTCGCTGGTAAAGGGCTGCCGTCAGCAAGAGGATCCCCATTGTCAGTGCGAGGAGCCAAGTCCGCGGGCGTGGCCGCGGCGCATGGCCCGGCGAGAGAGTCCCCGTCGGTTCGTCTGGTCTGCCCTGTAGGGCAGGTTGGGGGTTCGGCGCGCCATGAGACAGGGCTGCCGCTGGGACGGGGATCAGGCTTTCATAAGCGTCATGGGGCATCGCCGGCCCTCCTTGCCAGGATCGAAAACTCGACCCCGCCATCGGCAAGCCGCGTCGTCCGCGGCGGACGAACCACGACGCCGGGGACTTTGCCCAGGGCCTCGACGATGCGTTCGGCGTCGCGGTGCTCGGCCGTGCGTCCGCGGAGGCTCACCTGGGTTTCGTCGAGACGGGCCTGCTCCAGGTAGACCCGTACGTCCGCCGGCAGCGCGGCGACGAACCCCCGAAACACGTCCAGCGGCTCGGCTTCAGGCCCTCGCGGGGCCGCCGGGCTTGGCCTTGTCAGACCTTCCAGCCGCTTGCGTTCCGAAGCCAGCCGCAGAGCCGCACCGGCGGGCAGCGTGTCCACGGGGAACACCGTGCCGTACACCTTCAGCTGAGCGGAATAGAGGTCTGCCACCTGTTCGTTCAGGGCCCGGCTTCGGACGTGCAGGCCGGCGAGCACGCCCACAAGCAGCAGTATCGCAGCGGCGAGGGCGGCCTGAGCGCGTTGTTCGACGTGCGACCAGCGTCCGCGTGCCCCCAGCGGCCCCACGCGAAGATCCCCGTCCTCCATCCCGGCGGCCGCCCTGGCGAGCTGCTCGATGGCGGCGTCGCGCCCGACAGATTCGATGTGCGTTTCTAACGGGGGGTGCGACCCCTCGGGAACGGCTCGTCGAAGATCGAGCACGGTCGCGGGCCGCGGCGACTCGTCGGACCCCGTCCACTCGGCAAGCACCGCCCCCAACTCTGCTGGCGACGCTCTCAGCACGAAGTCCCTCCCGCCCTCGGTCGCTACGGTGCAGCCACGAAGCCAGCGTTCGTCGCGGATGAGAATCACCCGGTCGTCGTCCGCACGTGACGCCACGACGACCGTGTCCACGAGGAGGTGCTCGACGGTGACGCCTTCGCGTTCCAACGCCGTCAGGAGCTGCCGCACCGGCTGCGTCGGCACGGCGATGGCGAGCGTGGCACGCCCGTTCGGCACAAAGACGATCGTCAGATCCTCGAGGCCCACGGGCAGGAACGTCTCCACCTCGAAGGCCAAGGCCTCGCCTGTCCGCCGCGGCTGCGATTCGACGACGTGCGTGAACGCCCAGTTGGCCGGGATGACCAGGGTGACCGGACCGTCCGCGGCCTCCAGCTCCGCCAGGGCCTCACGCGTGCGGACGGCCAGCTCGCCGAAGTCGCACGCCGTAAACAGCGTGTCCGGTACGACTCCGTCGCGTTCGGCCACTCGAAGCCCACCGTCGGCGATGTCCAGGCGGACGACCGTCACCGCCGCATCGGAAAGCATCACGAGCACTCTGGGCGGTCTCACGGCTCGACCCCTTTCGGCTTCGGCATCTCGACCCAGAAGCGATCCCCGCCGAGTTCGAGCTGCACGCGGCCGGGCTCGATGGCCACCAGGCGGTAGCCGTCCAGTGAATCGTCCACGGCGAGCAACTCCGCCTCCCCCGCCTGCCCGACGAGATGGGCATACGACTCCTCGCGTTGCACGAACGTCGCCAGGACCGACGGAGCGGGGCGTACAGGCGTGGGAGCCGGCTTCGCATCTTCCGCCGGCGGAATAGGCGGCTGCTTCAGGTCGCGCTCCCACAGCGGGGCGTACCAGGCCAGGTCTCGCTTCTGGACGTTGGGCAGTGGCGCCGTGGCCGCTGCATGGGCGGGCGGGGTCGTGTCCGCCGTGATCGGCTGCACGCGGGTGAGCCGCCAGAAGACGTACGGCGTTGCCGCCAGGCACGTGACGCCCGTGCCCGTAAGCAGACGCGACAGGAGCCGCAGTTTACGCGAGGTCACCACGTCTTGGCCCTCCGGTGCACGACGGTGACGTCATCACCCCCCGAGACGACGACGTACCATTGACGCTTGTCGCCGCGGATGACCGTCTCGACGTCGAGCGAATACCGCCTGGCGTCGAACACGAGCCGCTGGTGGACTTTCTCGCGAAGATCGGAGGCCACTTCAGCGAGGGCCTCCTCCAGGAAGTCGGTCGACCGGTCGGCCGGGCGGTGCTTCAGCAGTTCGCGCCCCAGACCGGGCTTCAGGTCTTCGAGGGCGATGTCCAGGACGGCGTCGTCCACCCGGCGAACCGCGACGCGACCGTCGCCCCAGAGCGTCAGCACGTTCGACCACGCGGGTGAGGAGCCCGCGTCGAACAGTGCGAACACCGCGGCTTCTCCGCAGAAAACCTGCCCGAACGTGCGATAGGGTTGCTTGTCTGTTTTGAGCGGGGCCGGTGCGATCACCGTCGGGTCAAGTCCCGCCCGCGTCGCCAGCAGGCCCAGCTTGTGTTCGATGATCTGCGGGTCGGCGAAGCGATTGGGATTGAGCTTCGCGGCGTCGTCGCGGACACGGACGCGAAGGCCGACCGGCCCGAGGGTGAGTTCACGATCGGCAAAACCCTGGCGGTCGAGTTCATGGGGCACCGAGTCAACGCTTTCGGGCGCGAACCACTCCCCGATCACCAGCGGCAGGCCGTCGAGGGCGAGCTCGTGCTGAAGGGTCTGCTGTCGCCGCGATTCGATGAGAGCCTGCGTGGCCGTTGCGGTGGTCAATCGACTGACAATGGCGAGGAGCAGCACCACGACCAGGAGCGTCACCAGGAGGGCGACACCGCGTCGTCGAAAGCCGGTCGGTGTGTGTCTGCGATGTGTCATACACCCTCGATCCGAACGGGCAGGACCAGACTCGTTGCGGCCTCATCGGCCCACTGAACCTCAACGCGGAGGAGTTCAGGCGCGCCCTTTTTGCCTGGCGTCCGCGTCCACTTGCCCTCGTGCCAGACGTCGAGCTGCCATGATCGCACGCTCTCGGCCACGGTTTCCACGACCGGCGGCTTTTCCGTCCGCGTGAGGTCTGCGGATCGACGAACCAGCCGAGCCGTGGAGCCAAGGTCTGCACGCGACAGCAGATACGTGACTTCCGTCGGGCGCTGCGACGCCATCGACCCTTGGTCTTCCATCGGGGTTGCGGTCGTCAATTGCAACTGCTGCGGAACGCCGGCGGTCAGCGTCAGACAGGGCTGCTCATCCAGAACCAACAAGTACGCCAGATCGTCACGCAACACGTCTGCAAGGAAGCTGTCACGGTCCATCGCGGCGATGATCGCCGCGGCGTGTTTCTCGCTTCGCAGACCGCTGATCGCCATCTGAGCCCCCACGGACAGCACGACGGCGGTCAGCGTCAGGGCGACGAGAACCTCCAGCAGCGTGAAGCCGCATGCCGCGTGTCGTCTCGCCACGAGCTGTTTTTTTTCACCGATCGCCACGCCTCGGCGCCTCCAACCAGACGTATTCCGCAAGGACGGCATCCTCGTCACCCCTGTACACGCGGAGTCGGATCTCTTGAAGTTCCCGCGTCGAGGTCCGCCACGACGGCGACTCCTCCCGAACCCAGCGCAGCGTCGCGTTGAATTCACCTTGCGCCGTGACGGAACTCGGGTCCGCTTTCCAGATCAGAATCAACTCCTCCGCGAGCGTGTGCGCTTCCGTCCCCTGCCGCGTCGCCGCAAGCTGCCGCAGACTCCGAGCCTGCGCCAGAAGCAACGCCGTCATCGTGCCCGCGATCA
>JAPKGU010000215.1 GCA_026647565.1 Phycisphaerales bacterium
AACCTTTGCGGAGGGTTTTATTCGCCTCGGCAAGTTGTTTGAAGGGTTCGAAAATGGATTGGAGCGCTTCAGGCGGGATGCCGGGACCTGTGTCGGCAACCCGCATATTCCATTCCGTCAGTGAGTTGGTGAAGATGTCCACTGTGATGCCGCCGGTCTCGGTGAACTTGATGGCGTTGCTGATAAGGTTGACCAGGATTTGTTTTATCCGCTGGCCGTCGCCGACTATGGAGAGGGGCATCGCGTCTGATATCGTTGCCTGGAAGGTGAGTTCTTTCGCCTCCGCAAGCAGGCTCAACTGACTACAGACCGAGCCGAGGACCTCGCGCGGTTCGAAGGCTGTTATGGATAGTTTTAGTTTCCCGCTGTCCAACTGTGCCTGGTCGAGCAGTTCCGAAACAAGCACATCCAGGTATTGTGTGCTGTCGCGGATGCGCCCGAGGATGTTTACCTGCTTTTCCGTCAGGTCGCCGTAGGATTTTCGCGCGATAAGGTCTGTGTAACCGAGAATGATCCCGAGCGGGGTTCTCAGTTCATGGCTGACGTTGGCAAGCAACTGCATTTTAAAGCTGTTCGCCCGCATTGCTTCATCCCGCGCAATGGCAAGAGCCGATTCATTCTCCTTGATGCTGGTCACATCGCGCAATGTCACGATCCAGCCTTCGTTCTGGCTGGAGCCGTTTTTCAAGGCGCTGACGTGCAAATGCATCCAACGCATGGGTCCGCCGTCATCCTGAACCAGGATCTCTTTGTAATATCTGGGTGTTTCCTCCTCATCAGGCGAGAGCGCCGAAGCAACGGCGCGAAGAGCGCCGGCTCCCGACGGCACCCCGGCGTCCGACAGACTCAGCAGCCACCACCCGGGCGTCTCGTTCCGCTCCAGCCCCGCAGAGCACCATCGCGCGATCGGTCTCCCGCCGATCAGTGGCGTCAGGAACGAGAGTGATCGCTCCGTCAGCGCCGCCTCACGCACCGCGCTCGGAAACCTGCCGCCGAAGTCCTGCGCGTCCGCATCCGGCGCCTCGGCGCGAGTGAGCCGATTCACCAGAGACGCCATGCCGCCGTCGATGGCCTTGGCGATGTCCTCGCGGCGCTTCATCGATGCAGCGATCAGGATCTCGGATCCGGACTCGGCTCGCGCATCCCGCGCGCGGATCGAGACCACGCCGGCGCCCTCGAACAGCGGCGCCATATCGCTCGTGAACCGATACAGCATCCGCGAGAACGCCGATCCGCCGTCGCGAGCATCCGAGATCGGCGCCCCGATCGCCACCACCGCGCCCTCGGAGATCGCGCGAAACAGTGCGTCCGGGATCCTCGACCGGGCGATCAGATCGTCGCCACCGAGAAACGCGGGCTCGCACGCGATCACGGCCCTCCAACCGGGCAGGCCGCCCGCATCGCCCTCGTTCGCCGTCGCCCCCACGGTCGCGAGCGTCCGCGCCGCATCCGGCTCATCGCTCACGCGCCCCCGATACAAGAGAAACGCATCGCAACCGGCGTCGCCCAGCACCCGCGCGGCGCTCGCGTCCCGCTCGATCGGGCTTGCCGCGTGCTTGCCCGCCAGCAAGGGCAGGCACGCCTCGAACAGCGAGGGTGAATCCGCCGGCGCCACCAGCACCAGCGCGCTCCCCACACGCTTCGCCCGCCGCGTCGCCAGAAGGAACCGCCCGTTCTCGAGCATCAGCACCGGCTGCCCGTCCACAATCCGGCGGGGCACCGGCTTCAGTCGCGATCGGATCAGCTGCTCGGTCTCCCCCGAGACCTCCGTCAGCAACGCCCAACCCGCGGGCGTCTGACCCGTCTCACGCGTCGCCATCAGCATCGTCCGCGATCCCGCGACCGCCTCCAACGCGCCCATCGGCGACATCCCGAGCGCCGACGCCAGTTCCGCCCACGCGATCGACGTGTCCGAGAACAAACCCATCTCGCCGAGCACACGCAGCGACCCGCGCCCCGCCTCGGTCGACGCGAGCCGCGCCGCACCGTCCACCACCACGACCACGTCGCAGAGATCGGGCGCGCTCCCCGCCGCACGCCCCGGCGGCACCGGCCCCTGGCCCGCCGTCGCGCCAACGCACGCCAGGCCCAGCACCAGGCCCCACACGAAGCAGCCCCGCGCGGATCGACGCACACCCCGATGGAAACGCATCATCCTCACGGCAGGTCGCTGAGCCGCGCATCGCGCACGCACCGGCCATCCGGCTTGGGCTTGAGAGAGACCGGAACGATCCTCCCCTCCGAGACGAAGACGCCCGACTCCTCGTCGAGCCCGACTCCCCGCGCCGTCGCCCCAAGCTCGATCGCAATCACCCGACCACCCACAACCACCACCCGTGCCTCGCTCTCGATCGGCCGCTCCCCGCACGCCGCCGCAGGAGACCAGGACCAGGAAACGCGACGGCCCGCGTCCGAACCCTCGCTCCAGCCCGCACGCTCCACGCGCCACTCGCCCGTCGAGTCCTGACCCGCAACGCCGGACACTCGCGAGAATCCCGAGGACGCCACCGTTGACGCCATCGAGGACGCCAGGGAGCCGAAGCCCCCGGTGTCGCGCTCCGCCGCGCGCGCCACGTCCCGCAGCGGCATCGGCTGACCCATCTCCACGACCTCCGGGGCCGATCGCCGCACGATCACCGCGCCCGCGATCAGCCCGAACATCGACGCCGCGACAGCCAGCCGCCCCAGCCGAACCAGCGGACGACGGCTCGCCGGAACAAACCCGCGCACGCGATCCACGCGATCGAGAATCTGATCCGAAAGATCGGGCGCACGCACACCCTTCTTCATCCTCGAAAGCACGAAGCTCAGACGCGCCATCCGCTCACAGATCCCCGCATCCGAATCCAGCGCTCCGAACAGACGCGCCCGATCCGACGCCGAAATCTCGCGATCGAAAAAGCGATCCACCAGCTCGTCGGGGATCCCCCCGTCAAGCGGCTCGGCCTCGCGACCCTCCGGCGCCGCACCGTCATGCTGGAACGGATCGTTGGTCACGACACCCACACCTCATCAACGCTCCGGCGCCCCGCCTCGGTGCTCTCGAGCAGCTCACGCATCCGCCGACGCCCGCGATGCAGATGGCTCTTGACCGTGCCCTCGGGCATTCTCAGGTGCTGCGCAATCAACGCGATCGGCCAGTCCAGCTGGTGGAACAGCACCAGCACCTCGCGCTGCTCCGTTGAAAGCTCCAGCAACGCCGCCTGGATCGCGTCCCGCGCGTTGCCGTGCACCTCGTCCTCGATCACATCCCGCTCCGGCGGCATGAACCCGGCGTGCACCGCCCCCACCACGTCCGTGTCGTACGACGGCTTGTGCTTCATGCACGCGTTCAGATACAGGCGACGCGCGATCGTGAACAGCCACGTCGAGAACCGGAAGCGGCTGTCGAAGCGGTCCAGATTCGCAAGCACACGCACGAACGCCTCCTGCACGATGTCCTCGGCCATCTCCGGCCGACCCGACATCCTCAGGATGTACGCAAACAGCGCCGGCTGATGGGCGCGAATGAACACGCCCGCCGCCTCGCGATCCCCCGCCGCCGCTCGCTGGATCAGCCGAAGTTCCTCGTTCCGCGTCATGGAGGTGCCCTTTCCGACAAAGAGTCTACCTCTGGATTCGGAAACTGGTTGCCCCACGTCCGCCCTGGTGACATCCCGATGACATTCACCAACCCACCGCCGAAGAATCGACCACTTATCCTATCAAAATGCGTACACAGCGCCGCGGCCGCTCCCGCGCCTCCTGGCCCCGAAGCCCGCAGACCTCCCACAGACTCCGCACCCAAAAAGGCGTCGCGGGGAAGAACCTCAGGCCTGAGGAACTTCCCGCGCGGCATCCACGATTCTGCTCAAGCTCACGCCCAGCGCGAGCTCGCAACGACAATCACCTCCTCCGACGACCACCGAGCATGAGCGCTCCGCACGCCGCAAGCGCCGTCGGGCCAGGCGCCGGCACCACCGTGTAGCCGACCGAAACATTGTCGATGCCCCACGACTCATCGCCGACCGATTGGAGGTTCCGGCCGCGGAAGTCGATCTTGAGATGCGAGAACTCGTCCGGAAGCGTGAACGAGATCGTGATCCCGCGATAGATCGCGTCGGTGTACGCCGACGAGAAGCCAAGATGGACCGGGCCGGTATCCGCCGGACGGAACGACTGCGAAAGAGTCCCGGTCGCAAAGGTCTCCGAAAACTTCAAAGACCCGTTGATGAGCACCTCGAAGTAGTCCGGCCCGTGCGCCCCGTTGAATCCATCCCAAGAGTCGATCGTGTAGAGATCGAACGTCACATGGAAGAGATGGT
>JAPKGU010000216.1 GCA_026647565.1 Phycisphaerales bacterium
AATCGTTTCCGCGTGGACGTCCATGCCGACGTATCGTGTAACCTTGCCCATGACCGGCTCCTTTCACGTGTAGCTCTGCGCGCTATCCAGCGCGTAACCTACGATTTCGTGAACTCGAGCCGGTCGTTCCATTCTGACTAGACGGACGGGAAGACCGCGCTTGCGCATGTGGCGCACATCGAGGACCCGTACCGCATCGCGCCACCGTGCGTGCTATGCTCGCGGCTGATGCGCCCCGTCGAAGCACGCTACGTAGACGGCCAGCTGAAGCCGGACCGCCCCCTGCCGCTGCAACCTGGCGAGCGGGTCGGCGTCATTCTGGTACGACGACCCGATCCCGCACGATGGGATCTTCGGCGAATCGCCGCAGCGTCCGGGGGCGAAGACGCCGAACTCGCCGCCGTGGGCATGGACGGCTGGGCTGACGCGCTCGATGCAGAGGATCGTCGGTGAAACGTGGTGAGATTTGGTGGGCCGACCTCGGAGCCCATCGGCCCCGCGAGCAGACTGGCCGTCGCCCGGTCGTGGTTTGGCAGAGCGACGCCCTCACCAGCGTGCTGCAGTCCGTGCTCGTGGTGCCGCTCACCACCAACATGGAGCGCGCCCGGCTCGCTGGGACAGCGCTCATCGCGGCGACCGACATCGGTCCGGCGTCAGACTCGGTTGCGCTTGCGTTCCAGATGCGTGCGATTCCCAAAGCGGCGCTCGATACTTTCGTCCGCGCTCTGACCGAAGCCGAGTTGACAGAGCTCGAGCTCGCGACAGACGAAGCCCTAGGGCGACTTGATCCGGAGCCATGAACGCCCGCCGCGCCGTCGCCGTCTAACTCACGTTGCACCCGCCGAACGCCGGTCTTGCCGACTTCACCGTCCGTTCCGCTTCCGCGGGCGAACATTCTGATGCGGCACTCGCCCGCGGCTGTCGCGCCTTGCCGACTGACGACTTGACGCTCGGCGTTCGCGGGTGAACGTGTGTCTCGTTCGTTATACATCCACTGGCAGATCCCCCATCGCCGAGGCACAATCGACCCGTGGCACGCCCAGCCCTCGACATCGCGCAGATGACCCCGGACGAGCGCCTCGATCTAATCGGGGAACTCTGGGACAGCCTCACCCCCGCGGATGTGCCACTCTCCGATGAGCAGCGCGCCGAACTGAACCGCCGACTTGACCGCCTGGACGCAGAGGGATCGCGTGGCAGCGCGTGGTCTGAAGTCGTCGCTCGAATTCGCTCTCCCCGGTGATGACCCGCGTCGTCCTGGAGCCCGAAGCCGAGCGCGACATCACCGACGCTTACGACTGGTACGAGGAACAACGCTCGGGCCTAGGCGAGCGCTTCCTGGCCTCGGTTGCGGAATCGCTCGAGCAGATCGCACACGCCCCCAAGGCGAATCCGATCGTCGAACGCAACGTGCGCCGCAAGCTTCTCCGGACGTTCCCATATAGCGTTCTCTACCGCGATTCCGACGACACGCTGTTTGTCGTGGCGTGCTTCCACGGCAAGCGCGACCCTGCTGTCTGGCGACGACGGCTGTGATGCATAACTGGACGTTGCACCCGCCGAACGCCGCTAGTGCCGAGTTTCACCGTCCGTTCCGCGCCGGCGGGCGACCACTCTGTCTTCGGCACTGGCCCGCCTCTGCGGCGCCTCGCGCTCTGCTACGATGATCTCCGGCGTTCGCGGGTGAACGCCATTCTCGTTATTCGGCCGCTGCCGACGACGCCGCGCCACTTGTCCCTCGTCACCGACCGAAGCACACTCCGCAGCCCATGCAGTTCGAGTGGGATTCCGACTAGGCTGCCGCCAACTTCGAGAAGCACGGCGTTTCGTTCGAGGAAGCCGCTACTGCCTTTGGCGACCCCCTCTCGATCAGCATCGGCGACCCCGTGCACTCGGTGGGAGAGCTCCGCTTCGTCCTGATCGGGATGACGTTCTCGGGCACTTTGGTGGTCGTCGTCCATGTCGAGCGGGGCGAGAACATCCGCCTCATCAGTGCTAGACTTGCAACTCGCAGAGAGCGTCATGACTACGAAGCCGGATGACCAGACCGACGACTTGCTCCCCGAGTACGATTTCTCGAAGGGCGTACGCGGCAAGTACGCCAGCCCATTTGCCGCTGGCAGCAACGTGATCGTTCTCGATCCGGAGCTCGCTCGACATTTCCCCAATGCTCAAGCGGTCAACGACGCCCTTCGGCAGCAGCTCGAGGCCCGCAAGAAAGCGGGCGGCGTCTAACTGGACGTTGCACCCGCCGAACGCCGCTCTGGCCTTGCCCAACCGTCCGTCCCGCTCCCGCGGGCGCCCATTGTTCAGCGGCACGCGCCCGCGTGAGTGCGCCTCGCGCTCTGTTATCTTGGAGTCCGGCGTTCGCGGGTGAACGCCGTTCGTTAGGCGGACAACAGCAGCGCCGCCCTCGCGACTTGCAGTGTATGCACGTTTGTGCATACTGCTCCGGTGGACTTCGAAGTGGGACCCGCCCAAAGCCCGCGAGAACCTCCGGAAGCACCGCGTCGATTTGCCGATGCAGTTGGCGTCTTCGACGATCCGATGGCCCTCACACGCGACGACTCTCACCCCGACGAGCCGCGCCAGCTAACTCTCGGTGCGGACCACCTGAACCGGGTTCTGGTCGTCTCTTGGACACCACGCCGAAACGCAATCCGCATCATCTCAGCTCGCCGGGCAACACCGGCCGAGCGCCGCCAGTACGAGGAGAACACCTGACATGCGCAAGCAGTACGACTTCACCGGGGCGCGCCGAGGGGCGGTGGTTTCGGTTCCCAAAGGGAAGACCCGGATCACCATCCGGCTGGACGAAGAAGTTCTCACTTGGTTTCGGCGACAAGTGCACGCCGCGGGCGGGGGCAGCTACCAGTCGCTGATCAACGACGCCCTGCTCGAGTTCATCGGCACGAAGCGTGAGCCCGTCGAGGCCATCGTTCGCAGAGTCGTTCGAGAGGAGCTCCGCCACGTCGTCACCCCGAAGCGTTCGCGCAAGGCGAAGGCCGCCTAACTCGCTGCTGCTCCCGACGAGCGCGGCCTTGCCGACTTCACAGGCCGCCAAAGGCGGCCAGGGGGCCGCGATCGCCATCGAAGGCGCCCGGCCGGATCCGGGTCCCCCGGTCCGGCCGGGTCACCCCTCGGGGGTGGCCCGGCCGGGGTCAACCATGTATTGCCGCAGCGACGATCTGCCCGATGGCGATGAACATGCCCGCGACCATGATGGCCAGCGCCACGTTCTTGTGCTCGACGATTTCTTCCCAGAGCTTGTACGGCGTGATCTTGTCGATGACGACGAAGCTCACCCACAGGATGACGACACCGATCAGGGCGTACATCACCGATCCCAGCACCACGCCGGGCTTGAGCCATTCGAGTCCCATGTCGCTTGCTCCTTGAAATGGCACCGGCCTACTTGTGGCCGCCGCCCGAACTGAATCCGCCGCTCGATCCGCCACCGAAGCGTGTGCCGGTGCTCGAGCGCTGGCTGCGCAGGCACTGCTGGTACTCGGCGCTGGCTTCGCCGAAGGCATCGCGCAGCGGCTGGCAATCGTTGGAGCCGCACTGCGCCATCGACATCACCACCACCACGATGATGACGGCGGCGATGACCCAGAACAGCGCTCCGCGCCCGCTGCCAGAGACCGCCTGGGCGTCGCGCTTCATCGCCATCGACTCCACCGTGCCCAGCCCGAAGGCCCGTGCCACGGCGTCGGAGTCGAGCGTGCCGCCAGCCGACCAGGTGACCTCCTGGCCGACCTGCTCGCGGTTCAGTCGCTTCACGCCGGCGGCGTAATCGGTGTTGCGGGTCTTCTCGCCCTTGTTCAGCCGCCAGTAGAACTCGCCCAGCACATAGGTGACGGCGCCGCTGTAGCTGTAGAGCTGGGTGTAGGTGACGCCTTCGAGGATGGCGCGGTCGCCCTTGACCTTGGGCACGCCGGTGATCGGGATGGCATAGCTCCAGCCATCCTCGGCATCGACGATGAAGGCGAAGCCCTCCTGGCGGTGATAGAGCAGGTACTCGCGCCAGGCCGTCTGCTCTTCGCCCGGATCGACGTCGACCTCCACCCGCTCGGCATATCCGACCACCTGCCAGGGCAGCGCGGGTGCCTTGGGACCCAGGGCCAGCGTGCCGGTGCGGCCCAGCGGGATGAGGGGCGGGCTGCCGGCGTTGTCCTGCGCATAGTG
>JAPKGU010000217.1 GCA_026647565.1 Phycisphaerales bacterium
GATGCGCGCAGCCGGGGCCTCAGTCGTCGAGTCCACCGGCGACGACGCCGTCATGGGCATGCCCGGCCTGAAGAAGATCCGCGAACATCAGCGGATCAACCAGCGCATCGGCTCCTGGCTCGACACCAACCCGGTCGACCTTCACGTCCCGGTCGACTCGCCCGCCGCAAACTTCCCCATCTGTCGCCTCGCCAAGGCCCGGCAGATCCGCGTCATGCATCTCGTCGCGCCGCAGGTCTGGGCGTGGGGCAGCTGGCGCATCAACAAGCTCCGCCGTCTCACGGACCACGTCCTCTGCCTGCTCCCCTTCGAGGAAGACTGGTTCCGCGCCAGGGGCGTCCCCGCGACCTTCATCGGCCACCCGCTCTTCGATCACCCGCTCGACGAGGCCTCGCTCGATGCCGTCGGCCGCGTGCTCGGCCAGACCCACCCGCGCGTCGCACTCATGCCCGGCTCGCGCCCCGCCGAGATCCACCGCAACTTCCCCCTCCTCCTGGAGGCCTACAGACGCCTCACCTCCGACCACGCCGATCTCACCGGATGCGTCGCCGCCACCACCCCGCGCGTCGAGGGAACCCTTCGCGCCATGGCCAACGAGTCCGGCGGCTGGCCCCAGGGCCTCTCGGTCCTCATCGGCCAGACCGACGCCGTCGTGCGCTGGTGCGACCTCGCCCTCGTCGTCAGCGGCACCGTCACCCTTCAGATCGCCCGCCAGACCAAGCCCATGGTCATCGTGTACAAGTCCGGACCGATCGATCGACTCATCTACACCCTCGCCCGCAAGCTCCTCTTCACCACCGATCACTTCACACTCCCGAATCTGATCGCCGGCCACGAGATCGTGCCGGAACTCGTCCCGCACTTCGGCGACGCCGAGCCGATCGTCCGGCACGCCGCCGATCTTCTCGAATCGCCCGAGCACGTCCGGACGCAGCGTGCCGAGCTTTCAACCGTCGTTAACAGGTTTGTCGGTCGGAGCGCCTCCGAACTCGGCGCACGCATGATCATCGAATGTCTCGACCGCATCCGCGCCGACGCCGCCACGCCCGCCGGCTACGCCCGCTGACCGCTCAGTCCGGCGATCGGACGCCCGCCGCCCACACCGCGCACACCCCGTTCCCCATCCGATCCGCGATCCGCGTCGTCTCGATCGCGGGCATCGAGATCGGCGAACCCACATCAAGCAGCCGATGCGCCAGCACACCGAGATCGTGCTCCGCCACGCTCGCGTCCGACGCGAAAAGCACCACGACCACAAAGCCCCGCTCGATCATCGCGTCCGCCGCGAGCTTCTTCGCGTCCGCCGCCGCGCCGCGAACCAGCTCGCTCCCGTACCCCCGGTTCGGACCCGGCACGCCGCTCACACAGGCGAACTGCCCCATCGTCTTCACCTCGATCCACACCGCGTCACGCGGATCGACGCCATCGATCCCGATCGTCTCCCTCGCGACGCCCGCGAACAGCGTCGTTTCAAGCTCATCGCGCGCTCTGGCGATCTCCACGGCATCGCGCAGCCGCTCCCCCGGTCGAGGCGTCAGCACCATGTCGCACCGCGCACGCTCGCCGCGCCCCGCCCGCCGGCTCGGAGGGGTCGGGTACGGCGATTCTCGCAGCACTCCCCATCCCTCCCCGCCGAACGCCGAGGCCAGGATCCCCTGCACCTCGCGCTCATCCAACGCATCCACCCCACGCACCGCCTGCTCACGCAAGAGGTCGCACTCCGCGCCCGCGAACGCCGCCGCGCCGATCCCCGCGATCCGCCGCGCATCCAGATGTCGCGATTCAGCACGCACGCCCCACCATAGCCCGATCCCGACACGCTCACGCGCCGCCGACAGGTCCTCTCGGCGCTCCACCGGAATCCACGCCCGATCCGCCCCCCAGCTCCACGCGCACCCTCTCAACCAGCGACGCCGCGTCCTCCGTCGCGATGGCACGCGACTTCCGAACCGACGACACCCACATCCACGGTGCGCTCACAACCATCAGAGGCATGTACCACGTCCACGTCGGAATCCATCCCCACTCCCCTGGGATCAACTGGTCCATGAAGTACACGCCGGGCCAGATCGACACGACGATCAACGCCGCGAAGATCAGCGGCACACGCATCCGCCGCCTCAGCGTAAACACCACCCTCGTCCCACTCGCCCCCTCGACGCCGCGCGCGACCAGATGATGCTCAAAGGGCGTCCCGCACCCATCGACCTCGAAGAGCGTCTCCCCCTCGCGCAGGTGCACGCCCGGCACCCGGCCACGCCGCGACGCGACCTCCATCCGACGCCGAATCTCCGCGCCGTCCAGCCCGACGATCACGTCCGGTAACACCGGCGGCCAGCCCGGCGCTCGCCTCGTTCGTCCTGCCGGATCAACGCTCTCGTTCCCTCGATCCATCGGGCCTCCGCGTTCCAGACTGTATCGACCGAATGTCACCCGCTTTCGAGCGGCATGCGGCATGCTCTACGATTCCCTGCCATGCCGCACGCGTCACGCCCCCGCACGACGTTGCGCCTCGTCCACGAAACACGTGGATCGGACGCCCCATCGTCGCGCCCCGGCAACGCACCCCCGCGCCACCCACCACGCCCGGCCCCATCGCCCCGCCGGGCCGAGGTCGGTGCCGAGAACCGATCCGCCGCCTCGCTCGACCCCGGCGACGCTCGGCTGTTGACCGCTCGAATGGCCGCGGACGCGATCGAGGGTGGTCGGGCCGCGATCATCCGCCCGGAGGTCCGTCGCCGTCTCGTCGCCGCCGCCGTGGGCATGGGGCTTCGCCCCTTCGACGCGAATCTGGTGATCGCGATCGTCCAGGACGATGCTCGATCGGCAGGTGAGGCCGCGCGAATCGTTGCGTCCGGAGCCACACGCGACGCGACGTCACGCCTGACCCTCGTGCGCCCCGCTCAGCCCGCGAACAAGAGATCGTTCCCCGTCCGACTCGTACTGGCCGCGATCGTCGCGGGCATCGCCGCGTCGATCGCGTTCGCAAGGTGGATCATGAGTGGCTGAGCGAGCCCCGCATCAGGACTTGCGCAGCCACTCCTCCTCAAGCTCCTCAAGCTCCGCCTTCGCCTTGCTCCGCTCCTCGTTCAGCGCCGAACTCCGGGCGACGTCCGTCCACACCGAGGGGTCCGCGAGCTGCATGTCGAGCTCCTCGACCCGGAGCTGGATCTCGCCCATCTTCTCCTCTAGCTGCTGAAGCGACATCCAACTGAAGCGGCTCTTCGTCCGCGCCCTCGGCGCCGGGGAGTCCTTTGGCGCCTGCCCCGCTGCCCGAGCGCCGGACGTCGAGACACGGGGCGGGATGGGTGCGGACGCCGCCGCCGCGCGCTCCGCCTTCCGCTCTGCCTCACGCCTCTCGCTCTCCTTCTTCCTGCGCTCCTGCTCCTCCCGCTGACGCTCCCGCTCCTGCGCCTCCCTTGCCGCGGCACGATCCCTCTCCACCTTCCGATCGTGCCACTCGGTGAACGTGCCGACGAACGTCTCCGCCCGGCCCTCCCCGTCAAAGATCAGCAGATGATCGCACGTGGCATCGATCAGCGCGCGATCGTGCGAGATGAGGATCAGCGTGCCGTCGAATCCCACCCCGTCCCCGTCCTCCTCCGGCATCGCCAGCGCCTCCTCGAGGCGTTCGGCCGCGGGGATGTCCAGGTGGTTCGTTGGCTCGTCGAGGACGAGCACGTTCTTGGCGCTGGCCAGCAGAGCCGCGAGCGCCGCGCGCGACCGCTCCCCGCCGGAGAGCACCCTCAACTCCTTCTCCTGGTCGCGCCCTGAGAAAAGGAAGGCGCCCGCCAGATCACGCGCCTGCTGCTCGGACCACGGCTTCCCCTGCGTCTGCTTCAGGATCTCGTTCTGCAGGAACCTCCACACCGGCTGGTCGAGCGCCATGTGCTCCTGCGTCTGCCTGTAGTACCCCGGCTTCACGTTGGTGCCGATGCGCGTGGCTCCCGCATCGACCGGGATCTCGCCGAGAAGACAACGGACCAGCGTCGTCTTCCCCGCCC
>JAPKGU010000218.1 GCA_026647565.1 Phycisphaerales bacterium
CCGCCCGCCACATGAAGGAGGGTTTCGAGTTCGCGCAGGGTGCGCGCGAGCGCATCCTTGCGGTTGAAACTGAGGACTACGACCGAGAGCACGCGCTGGCCCCGGCGCCGGCCACCGTGCGCCCCGCCCCGGTCGGCGCCGGAGGGCAGGGTCGTGCGCCCGGGTCGCGCAGCGCCAGACGCAGCGCGACCTTGTGTCCGCGCAGCCAGACGCCGATCGAGCGGCGGATCGCGGTCCACGGCTTGACGTTGCGGATCAGGAATCCTTCCGAGGTGATCTCGATGAGCGTGGGGGCACGGAACCACGCCGTGGGCCACCCCGTGGGCACCACCGCGACGTGCGCGTCATACCCCAGCAGCAGCCGCGATAGAGCCTGCTTCGCGTCGTGGATGAGGTAGCCACCCAGCCCGCGGTGTCGCCACTGGCGGCGGTCGGCGGGCCACTTCACGTTGAGCCGGGGCAGTTGCTCACGGAAACCCTCCAGCCCGGCGATCGTGCTCTTAAGGATCGGTCCGGCACGCTGGCTCCGGGGTTGGAGTTGGGCTTGGGAATGGGACTGGGAGCGCTCACGGGCGGGGGAAGCGACGCTCCATCTCGCGTGCTGCCTCGATGGAGTGGCGAGCCCACGGGATCTCTTCGAGGCGCTCGAGCTTGATGGGCTTGCCCGTCAACTCGCACAGACCGTATGTCCCTTCCGTGATGCGCTTCAGCGCGTCCTCGATCTCCTTGATCAGACGGCGATCCACCGCCGCGAGATCGAGCGCCAGCGCCTGGTCGTAGGCGTCGGACCCCTGGTCGGCCATGTGCTGAGGGAGGTTGGAGAGGGAGCCGGCGTTGCCGCGAAGGGCCTCCTGCTCCATGTTCTTCACGTCGCCGATGAGCTCCGCTCTCTTGGCCAGGAGAAGTGTGCGGAACCTGGTGAGTTCCTTCTTGCTGAAGGGGCTCTTCTTGCCCGTGAGGTCGGCTCCGTCGCCGAAGGAGACGGGCCTGGCGGCCGACGGGCCGGAGGGGATGAGGGGCCTGCGAACCGGGGAGCCGGGCCCAAGCAGACTGCCGCCCGGCGAGTTGGCGCGCGAGATCGACCTGGCCGGCGAGGGCTTCTTCACGGGCTTCGGCGTGACGATCGTGATGCCCTTGCGTCCGGCCGGGGGGGCGGGAGGAGCGGGCTTCGCCGGCGCAGCGTGCGCCTTCGCGGGCGCGGAGGCCTTTGAGTTGGCACCGGCCTTGAGTGGCTCGGCCTTCGGCGGCGATTTCGGTGAGGGCTTCGGAGCGGGCTTCGTCGCGGGCTTGCCGCCGGCCGGCTTCGGGGTCGCCGCCTTGGGAGCCGGAGCTTTCACGACGGGCTTTGCCGCACCCTTGGACGCTTTCGTTTCGGGCTTGGCCGCCTTCGGCGCAACCTTGGCAGCGGGCTTCTTCGTTGGGGAAGACTTCTTGGTCACCGCTGGTTTGCCTCCGCGTTCAGCGCCGAGGGACATGGCATGGACCGACTCCGTCGGCCCGGAATTTGAGGCCCGAACGATATCCAGAAAGCCACCCAGTGTCAAAGAGGGGGAGCTTGGGACCGCGCGCGCACCCGACGGGCGTCGACGGCGTGCAGCGGGATCAGGTCGCGGGCTCCATCGGGTCGATCGACAGGCCGGGCTGGCCCGATCGATCCATGTAGGCGCCGAGGCGACGGAACCTCTGGTAGCGACGGTCCACCAGGACCTTGCGGTCGACATCCTTGAGCGAGAGCAGAGTCGATGTGATCCATCGTTCGAGGTTCGATGCGGCCTCCGCGGGAGCGCGGTGCGCTCCGCCGATCGGCTCGGCAATGATGTCGTCGACGATCCCGAGTTCAAGGTTGTCCTTCGCGGTGAGCTTGAGGGCCTTTGCCGCCTGCGAGTTGGTCTGCTCGTTCGCCTGCTTCCAGAGAATCGCGGCGCAGCCCTCTGGTGAGATGACCGAGTACCAGGCGAACTGCATCATGGCGACGCGATCGGCGACGGCGATGCCGAGCGCTCCGCCCGATCCGCCCTCGCCGATGACGATGCTGACGATCGGAACTTCGAGTCGGCTCATCTCGAGCATGTTGACCGCGATGGCCTCGGCCTGGCCGCGCTGCTCGGCGCCAAGCCCCGGATAGGCCCCGGGTGTGTCGACGAGCGTCACGATCGGAAGCCCGAACTTCTCCGCGAGCTTCATCTTTGCGAGCGCCTTGCGGTAGCCCTCGGGGTGGGCGCATCCGAAGTGGCAGGCGATCCGCTCCTGCGTGTCGCGTCCCTTCTGGTGGCCGACGATCAGGCACTTGATGGACCCGATCCGTGCGAACCCGGTCACGAGCGCCGGGTCGTCGCCGTAGCGACGGTCGCCGTGCAGCTCGGCAAAGTCGCGGCAGATCATTCTGATGTAGTCGCGTGTCTGTGGACGCGTCGGCACCCTCGCGACCCGGACGGTCTCCCACGGCCCCAGGCCCTCGTAGATGCTCGCGAGCAGCTTCTTGTGCTCGGCCTCGAGCATCTCGGGATCCTCGTTGACCCCCACCGAACCATCGCCGGCCGAGTTGGGCGCGAGCGGGGCCACGCCCGGCGGCGTGCCGGCGCCCGTTCCCGCACGCGCGGCGCGGGCGGCTTCGATCCGGCGTTCCAACTCGACGATCGGCCTCTCGAAGTCCAAGTATGACATGCGCTGGCAACCTCGGTGGCGCCGGGAACTGTCGGGTTCTTTGGAACCGACCGGCGTCCTGTCGTGACAGGTTCCGTATTCTAGGGGTCGGAGCGGATGAGTCGTCCGCCCGATCCGAGCACGAACCCCATGCACGATCCAAGCCATCGATCACACGTCAGCGGCCGCGCGGCAACGGCCGGGCACGCCGCACCGCTTCCGGCTCTGTTCGTCGGCGGGGGGAACATGGCGACGGCGATCATCACGGGCGGGTTGAGGTCGGGGGTTCTCGCATCTCACACGACGATCGTGGCCGAGCCGGACGAGTCCAAGCGGAAGGCATTGTCGGCGATCGGCGTGGTGACGGCTCCGGATGCGGCCCGCGGGCTGGAGTCGCTGGCGCTCGTCGAGGTTGCCACGCGATCAACGGGTGCGGTGGTGCTGGCGGTGAAGCCGCAGGTCCTGCCGCGGGTTGTCGAGGACACGCCGGCGCTCAAGGGGATGGCCGACCGTCTGGCGGTGAGCATCATGGCGGGGATGACGCGAGATCGGGTCCGGACGCTCCTGGGCGGGACTTGGCGGGTTGCGCGGGTGATGCCGAACCTGCCGATCGGCGTTGGCAAGGGGATGACGGCGATCACTGAGGATGGGTCGATGGCTCCGGCCGAGGTCGCATGGATCGAGCGGTTGTTCGGCGCGGGCGGCAAGAGCGTTCACCTGCCCGAGGCGATGATGGACGCCTTCACGGCGGTCGCCGGATCGGGCCCGGCGTACCTGTTCTATCTCGCAGAAGCGCTGGAGCGCGGCGCCATCGGCATCGGGTTCGATCGGGAGGTCGCGAGGGAGATCGTTCGCCAGACGCTGGTCGGCGCGGCGGCTCTTCTTGAGCGGGGTGGCGAGGATCCGTCGGCGCTCCGAGCGGCTGTGACGAGCAAGGGCGGAACGACGAACGCGGCGTGCACGACGCTCGACTCGGCGGGCGTGATGGAGGCGTTCGCGCGCGCCCTTCGCGCGGCGCGGGATCGAGGGGCGGAGCTCTCGAAGATGTGAGTTCGATTCGGAGGCGCTCACGCGAGCGGGCCGCGCGCCCCGCAGGGCGGATTCAATCGGTGTTCGGCTCGTACTCCATGCCGAGATTCGTGTCGCCCCACACTCTCACGCGAAGACGCGCCTCGTCGGTTGCGGCCAGATTCGCGATGATGGCCGACTCGCGATGCAAGACCAAGGGCTGGTGATTGTGAATAG
>JAPKGU010000219.1 GCA_026647565.1 Phycisphaerales bacterium
GTTGCGCTCCAGGCAGCGCAGCAGGGGGCCGAGGAGGGAGCGCCGGAGCAGGGGCTCCTCGGACCGGGTGGGGTTGTCCACGCGGAGCGCGGGGAGGGCCGTCCAGGGGGCTGGGGGTGGTGTGGGGGGTGGGGGCTCGCGAAGTCATGGCGATTCAGGTCTCCTGCTGGTGGCGAGCCCGAAGAATCGCGGCCCAGACCAGTGGATGCCCGTGATCGCCTTGGCCACCTCGGTGAGGGTCTTGAAGGTCTGACCGCGGTAACGGAACGACCGGCCCGTCTTGCCTCCTGTTCTGCTTTCGAGCACGGTGACTTCGTGGGTCCGACCGCGCCACTCGCGAACAAGGCGCGTGCCGGGTGGGAGGTCGTTGGCGACTCGCGGCCCGCGAGCGGTGGATGAGGCCGAGCACCGACGTGAGCGGCGGGGTTGCTCGCTTGAGTCCACATTCTGTGTGCTCTGGCGAGCGTTGCGGATCGCGGACTTGAGTACGCGAGCGGTCTCGGCGTCAAGGCCGCCGTGGGCCCGCTCTTGGACGCGCCACGCCAGTTCTCGGATCAGGAGTCGCTTCTGGACCGGCGGCGGCGATCGACCGATGTGCTCCTTCCAGAGATCACGCAGTTCCTTGATCGACATCCGCGGAAGGGCGCCCAGGTCAACGGGCGCGCTCATCGATCGCTCTCCGGCTTCGCCGCGGCGCTCCGCTTCGCGGGATCACGGAGTTTCGGGGGTCGTGCCGTAGGGGCTGTGTTCGATGCGAAACGGCCCGGACCTGCCTTTCGGAACCTGGAAGCCGGGCCCTTGACCGCGATCTCCCGCGCCATGGCGGCGGAGAGTGTCGCGGAGGGCGTCTTGCCGCCCGGGCTTGTCCAGAGCTTGGCGGTCGCCATGCGCTCGATGAGGTCGGGTGCCGAGAGTCCGTCTGCAGCCACCTTACCGGAGAGCCCGGCGAGAACTTGAGCGGCGGCATCAAGCGCGCTCAGACGCTTGTCGGCGGCGGCGCGGGCGCGCGGGGCGGGCTTCGGCTCTCGCGCTGAGTCCGAAGCAGGTGCAGAAGTGGTTCGCGCTGGCTGGCGCTGCTTGGTTGTTGGTACTTCAACTCGAGCCTTCCGCCGAGAGCGAGGTGTCGGGGTAGCGGGCTGGTCGACAACGGGTGCGGGTTTGGCCTTGGACATGATGGTGCTCCTAGTGGCTCGCAGGCCCGTGAACCGCCCAACGTGGGCGGCGGCAAGGGCCAGCGAGGCCGCGACCATGAGGGCCGGAGCATGGGCGACAGGCAAGGCGGATTCGCAGCAATCTCGGCAGATTCAGAGCGAACGCGGCATCCACGCCACCTGATCGGCCACATGTGAGCTCCAGGGGCCTCCTTCGGTGGATTGCCCACTGGTTGCCCACATCGCGAGGTCTGAGATGTGGGCGTGGCAAGCCGCCGGAGTCATCGCCCTGAAGGCCACTGTGTTCAGCGCAGCATAACCTCAGGCCTTGGGCCCACACCGACAGCCCGGGCTGATCGGGAAGGTGCGATCGCGTCGTGGCGGTCCGAGTTCCCGAACCATGCTATATATAGATGATCCCGCCGCCACTGGGCTTGTTCGCCATAGCGACCGCCATCTCCAGGGCATCGGGGCCGTCGTCATGCTTCCCGCCCGGGAACGAGCGCAACTGCTCCAAGAGCAGCGAGTGCCGCTTGCTGAAGGCGATCATGCCCTGGCTCACCTCGGCCTCGATGGCCATGATGCGCTGCTGCTTGTTGGATCGATTCTTGATGCTCTCGACATAGATCGACGTATTCGCTTGGGAAGCGCGACGCTCGAGGTCGTTCACCATGAGTTCCTGGAACTGATTGCCCTCCACACCGAAGCGACGGAAGTCGTAGATGCGGGCGTACTGCACGATGCGGGCGATAGTCTCATCGGGCGTGCGACGCGCAATATCGGCCGCGATCACGTACTTGGTCCTGCGCTCCTCATCCTCGCTCTCAGGTGAGTAGAGGATCACGATGGCGCTGTAGTCGCCGCGGTGCGGATCGTTGCCGAGGCTGGGGTCACAGGCACCAAAGAACTGGCCGGACTGGTCGCTGCCATGCCCGAGCTTGATGAGCAGATCTTCGGGCGTTGCCGCGAGGTCGTCCCAGTAGCGCAGCTTGGCGTGGGCGAAGATGCAGGCTTGCGGGTCCAGCGGCTGGTTCTGGAACTCGGCCTGGAACGCGGCCTCGCCCTCCCGCAGACGCACATGCATCAAATGGTGGTAGTCGTACTGCTGGGGCCAGAGCACCTTTGCGCCCTCGGCCATGCGTTCGCGATGGTCATCGAGGAACGCCCGAGCTCCCTTCTCACCCCACTGGCCACCCGTAGCGGGTGGGGCTGGATACGGCTCTTGTCCAGACGCAATGGCGCTGTACCGGTCCCACAGCTCCGGATGGTCGCAGAAACGCTCGACCGCCTGATACCGGAATGTTCGCCACCCCGGGCGCTTGGCGCCGTCGAGCAGGTTGGCCAGCAGCGAGTCGTGGTGCAGCACCGTGCCAACGACGATGACGTTGGTGTCGGGCGAGCCAGCCTTGAGCAGCGTGCTGTGGAACCAGTCGCTGAGCTTGGCGCGTTGCTCCTCGTAGACCACGCCCTGCTTGTCCTCGATGTCGTCGACGACAATGAGCGTGGGACGGTGCTTGCCGAAGCGGATTCCGCGGAGGTTCTGGCCAGAGGAGAAGGCCATGAGCAGGCTGCCCGTGGGGAGCCTGAGCGTGTCCTTCCGCCAGGGCGTGATGCGGCGGATATCGGCCAGTTCGGGGAAGTCCTGGCGCAGGAGTGGGTTCGACTCCAAATGGACACGGACGTGCTCCACCAACCGTGCGGCCTGCTGCTCCGTACCGGACGCGATGACGACAAACGGCTCGACGCCGTAGAGCAGGCACCAGAGCACATAGGCGAGCGTCACGACGGTGCTCTTGGCGTGGCCACGGGGCGCACCGATGACGACATGCGTGCCGCGGCGCTGGTGGAGGGCTTGCAGGCACGTGAAGGTCTCCGTGTGCATGCGAGACGGCGCCGCACTGAAGGCGCTACCGAGGTAGATCTTGGCAAACAGGTGCGGCGAGGTTGAAGCGATCCGTCGGCGGTGGGCGGACATTTCTCGCTGCAGGGCGGGCATGTACTCGGGGGCGATCTGCATGGGACTCCTCAACCTTGCCATACGGCTGTTCATTCCGGCTTGGCCGTGTTCTCGACGTGCTTGATCTCTGTCGCCACGCGCGCTCTTGCCAACGCACTCGACATGCTGCCGATCGACTCGAGCAACGCCGGGTCGACTTGGCCCTCCGACAACACCAGTTCACGCAGCCCGGTGAGCTGGTTCTCCAGATCCTCGCTGCTGGGCAGTTCCGCTGCGTGGTGCGTGAGGTCGGTCTGCACGCGCATGGCAGCCGTGGGGAGATACCCCAGCTTCTGCAGCCGTTCGACCACCGAATCCACGATCTGGAAGCAGCGGTGCTCGGCGTCGATCTTGACGCTGGGGTCGACATCGCGCTCGCGGGCGTTCCGCCGGATGCGCTGGATCGAGAGCTCCGCCTCCGCGAGGAGGCGTCCGGCCATCTGCTCAACCAACTTCGGATCACGCGGCAGCGCGTGCCGATCCCGGATGTCGCGGCGATCACGCTCGACCGTGCGGTCGGACACTTGCAGGATCTGGGCAATCTCTGGTCCCGAGAGCCCATCGGCGGCGAGCAGCGCAACGAGCGACTGACGCTCGGCGGCGCCGAGCATCTTGCCCGAGAGCGTGCCGGCGCGGACCTTGGCGAGCAGTTCGAGAGAGCGCTCCATGCCGCCACCCGCGGCCGAATCA
>JAPKGU010000022.1 GCA_026647565.1 Phycisphaerales bacterium
GATGAAGGGGGCGTCATCCCAGACAATACCTTGAATTTCGTTGAGTAAGCTATCCAGTTGAGCTGGATCGTTGGTCAGGGCGGCTTCGGAAATCAACTCATCTACGGCAGGATTGGCGTAAGAGGTGCCGGGCTGGTAGTCGGTCTTGATGTGGTCCTTGAAGGTTTCGAGGCCGAGGGAGGCGTCGAAGAGGCCGTCGTAGCGGCCCTTGACGCCGATGGCGAGGAGGACCTTGTCGGCCTCGATGACTTCCTTCTTGGATTCGTCGGGCTTGCCGTTGACGAAGGGGGCGATGGTGACCTTCACGCCGTCGCCCGTCTTCTCGACGGCGGTGGTGACGAAGGAGGTCTTGAGGGTGAAGCCCTTCTTGGCGTAGAGCTGGCCCATCTTCTTCGAGACTTCCTCGTCCTCAACTGGGAGGATGCGGTCCATCATCTCGACGATGGTGACCTGCGTGCCGAAGGAGTGGTAGAAGTAGCCGAACTCCATGCCGATCGCGCCGGCGCCGACGATGACGAGGCGGCGGGGCTTCTCCTTATTGAACATCGCTTCGCGGGCGCCCCAGATCTTGTCGTTATCAAACTTTGCAAATGGCAGGTCGCGGGCGACGGAGCCGGTGGCGATCATCACGTTGGTGGCGGTGATGGTCTCGCGGGGCTTGGCGGCGGGGGTGGCGGGGGAGTCGGTGCGCTCTTCCTGGACCTGGCAGTCGTAGATCTCGACCTTGCAGGGGCTGGAGGCGCCCTTGAAGGCCTGCGTCACCTTGGCGTGGGCGACGTAGTGGTCGATCTTGTTCTTCTTCATCAGGAACTCGACGCCCTTGTTGAGTTTGTTGGCGACGTCGCGCGAGCGGGTGATGACCTTGGACCAGTCGAACTCGACCTTGCCGGGGAGTTTGAGGGCCCAGAAGTCGCCGTGGGCGAGCTTTTCCATGAGCTCGGCGTTGGAGAGGAGGGCCTTGGAGGGGATGCAGCCCCAGTTGAGGCAGACGCCGCCGAGCTTGGCGCGGTCGACGATGGCGACTTTCATGCCGAGTTGTGCGGCGCGGATGGCGCCGACGTAGCCGCCGGGGCCGCCACCGATGACGATGAGGTCGTAGTGCTTGGCTGACATGGAATGAGGCCTTTCTTCGAGCGAGCGGCCCGATTCGCCGCGAGGGTGAAGGGGTCGCCTGAGGACTTCGATGCCGCCCCGGACGACACGTCAAAGGGGGCGGGGTGGGATTGGGGGGAAGAGTATAGGAATGGGCCTCCCGGACCCCGAACCGGCGGGTGGGGTATGCGAGTTGGGAGCGGTCGGAGACGGCGGACGACGCGTTATGGGGCAGGGGGTTGGGGAATGGAGGTCGGAGGGGGGGTCGGGGGCAGAATCGTGGTCGTTTGCGATCCGATAGGTCTTGTGCAACGCGTGGGATTCGGGAAGATGGGGAACCAGCCCTAGCCCCCAGCCGAATCGGACAACGTCCGCAAGAATCGGCGGCGAAGGGCGTTGGTGTCGAGTCGTGGGATCGCGCTCTGCCGGTTGGTGGAGAACGCGGAGTAGAGCTTGTCGAGTCATTGAGGAGGCCGGACATGGCGATGGGACGAGTTGGCGCGGCGGTGGTGTTGGCGGCTTTGGCCGGGGCGTCGGCCTCGGCGCAGGTGGGGGTGGACGCGTCGGGCCTTCCGCTGAACTGGCGGGCGCAGCAGCCCCGTCTGTTCGTGCCGCTGCCTCCGGAGGTGAGCACGCTGTACGCCACGGGCGAGCAGGTGGTGCTGGACAGCAACTACGAGGTGTGGCGTCCGATGTGCTTCAACCAGGCGCCGATGACGATGGCGGAGCTGACGGCCTCTCGTGCGTCGCACGAGGCGGAGTTTGCGCCGGGTCAGCCGATCACGGTGGTGGACTCTCCGCGGACGGGGCGGATGTCGAACGTGAACATCGTGTTCAACCTGGGCGCGAGCGTTCCGGCGGCGGCGGTGACATCGTTCACGCGGGCGGAGACGTATCTCGAGTCGCAGTTCGGCGATCCGATCACGGTGACGGTGAACGTGTCGTTTGCGAACCTGGGTTCGGGCATCATCGGGGCGACCAGCTCGGCGACGATCGCGAACCGCGCGTACTCGACGGTGCGTGCGGGGCTGATCGCGGGGAAGGACTCGAACGACACGATCCAGGACTTTCTGCCGGCGGGGACGACGATCCCGGTGCGGTATGTCGGCACGAGCGCGACGGTGACGGCGGAGAACCTGCTCGAGGTGAATCGCGCGAACTACAAGGCGACGATCGGCACCTCGTCGGGCAACGACGGCTCGATGCAGTACAACTCGTCGTTCAACTTTGACTACGACCCGAGCAACGGGATCACGGGGAGTCAGACGTCGCTCACGGACGTGATCATTCACGAGGTGGGCCACGCGCTGGGCTTCGTTTCGAGCGCGGACAACCAGGGCGGCGGCGTGATGCACATGCTCGACGTCATCCGCTTCCAGAACACCGACGGCACGGGCGACTACAACCCGGACACCACGGCGGAGTTCTCGACGACGCCGCGGACGGTGGACTACAACACGCCCAACGACGACGCGATCTCCGACATCATCTCGGGCGAGTGGCGCATGTCCGACGGCACGCCGTATCAGGCGTCGCACTTCCGCGAGCAGTCCGCCAACATCGGCATCATGGACCCGGCGTTTGCGGGCGGGCAGACCTTCTATCCGAACTACTTCAAGACCTCCGACACCAGCGTGTTCGACGCGATCGGCTGGGACTATCCGCCGGGCGGGGGCGGCGGCGGCTGCACCGAGATCACGATCACCGATCACCCGGACAGCGAGACGGTGTGCGCGGGCGAGACGGTCTCCTTCTCCGTGGCGGTGACGGGCACGAACCCGACGTACCAGTGGCGGAAGAACTTCGTGACGATCGCCGGGGCGACGAGCAGCACGCTGACGCTGAACAACGTGACGTCGGCGGACAACGGCTCGTACCTGTGCGTGGTGACGGGCGAGTGCTCGACGGCGCAGCTGTCGACCGCCGCGACGCTGACGGTCAATGCCGCGACGACGATCTCCGACCAGCCGGATTCGCAGACGGTCGACGAGGGCGACCCCGTGACGTTCAGCGTGACGGCCTCGGGCACGGGCATCGGGTACCAGTGGAAGAAGGACACGGTGAACATCTCGGGCGCGACCTCCTCCTCGTACAACATCGCCTCGACGGTCGCGGGCGACGCCGGTTCGTACACCTGCGAGGTGACGGGGGCGTGCGGCGCGGTGACGTCCAGCGCTGCGGTGCTGACGGTGAACACGATCGGCGATCCCTGCCCCGGTGACTACAACGGGGACACGGACTCGGACGTGCTGGACTTCCTCGACTTCTTCGACGACTTCGGCAACTGCGAGAACCAGCCCGGCCCGTGCGGCGTGTACGACGCCGACTTCAACGGCGACACGTCGGTGGACGTGCTGGACTTCCTCGACTTCTTCGACGCGTTCGGCACCGGCTGCGGCTGATCCGACGGATGATGCCTGACACCGAACACCCCCGGGCCTGACGGCTCGGGGGTGTCTTCAGAGGGGTCGCCGGCGGGGCGTCCCGGAGGTCAAAGCACGGGCGCTGCGGAAGGCGCATGGCCCGGCCAGCGGGTGGAACCGAGACACATGAGCAGCACGTCCCTTCGCGCCGGCGCGGCGCTTTCGATCGTTCTGGTGGCCGGGAGCGTTCACGCCCAGCAGGCCCCCGGGGCCGAGACGGGCGCTTCGCCCCGTCGTCCGACGTATCCGGAGGGCGTGGCGGTGCCGCGCTCGATGACGGCGGAGGAGCGGGCGTGGGTGGCGGCGCATCCGATCACGGCGCCGAGCGGGCGTGCGGTCTCGGTGCCGGTGGGTCCGGTGCACTGCGTGGCCGAGTACGAGCCGATGAGCGCGATCATTTTCGCGTGGGAGGGCGACTCGTCGCAGCAGGCGATCCAGAAGGCGATGATCGAGCAGATCACGACCGTGGGCAACGCGGACGCGTGGATCTCGGTCGACACCACGACGGAGCAGTCGAGCGTTCAATCGATCTTCGCGTCGTCGAGCGCGAACACGGCGCGCATCAAGTACGTGGTGCGGACGACGGACTCGATCTGGATCCGCGACTACGGCCCGCGCTACATCTACGAGGGCGACGTGCGGGCGATCGTCGATCACACGTACAACCGTCCGCGTCCCAACGACAACGCGTTCAACGCGTTCTACGGCGGGACGACGCGGCGTCAGAAGGTGTACGGGCTGCCGCTCGTTCACGGGGGGGGGAACTATCACCTCGACGCCAACGACAACGGGCACGCGACGCGCCTGATCAACAACGAGAATCCGTCGCTCAGCGAGGCGCAGATCAAGCAGCACTGGCAGACCTACCAGAACCTCGACACCACGCTCTACACGCCGTTCCCGACCGCCGTTGATTCGACGCAGCACATCGACATGTGGATGCAGATCATCGCGGACGACAAGATCATCATCAGCGACTGGCCCGCGCAGCCGGGGACCACGCAGGACGTGATCTGCGACAATGCCGCGGCGGCGTTCGCCTCTGCCGGATGGACCGTCTATCGCACGCCGGCGCGCACGGTGAGCGGGACGCACTACACCTACACGAACGTCGTGATGTGCAACGATCTGGTGCTGGTGCCGACGTACACGAACTCGACGATCAGCGGCGCCGGGTACAACGCGCAGGCGCTGAACACCTATGGCGCGGCGCTGCCGGGCAAGACGATCGTGGGCGTCAACTGCCAGGGGATCGTCTCGCTGGCGGGCGTGATGCACTGCATCGTGATGCACATCCCTGCGCACAGGGGCGGCACCAGCCCCACGGTGTACGTCCAGCACCCGCACGGGGGCGAGGCGTTTGCGCAGGGCCAGACGGTCTCGATCGACTGGATCGCCGACGATGACGTGCTGCCGACGCAGGCGACGATCTCGCTCTCGATCGACGGGGGCGTGACCTTCCCGACGACGATTGTCTCGAACACCATCCACGACGGGCAGCACAACTGGGTCACGCCCGCCGTCGACACGGATGAGGCGGTGCTCAAGGTGGTTGTGCGCGACGGGCCGGGCAACACCGGCGAGTTCGTCACGGCGCCCTTCACCATCGGCAACCCGCCGGTCTGCATCGCGGACTACAACGGCAGCGGCGACGAGGGTGACGTGCTCGACTTCCTCGATTTCATGGACGACTTCGGCACGTGCGAGAACCTTGCGGCGCCGTGCGGGAGCAACGGGAACCCGGACATCAACGGCGACACGTCGATCGATGTGCTGGACTTCCTGGAGTTCATCGACGCGTTCGGCACGGGGTGCTGAGCGAGTGCGCGGGGGAGCACGCCGGCAGCGGCGGAGATCGGGTTTCAGGGCGTTCTCGGTTTCGGAATGCAACGGGTCGGCGGAGCGCGGAGTGCGCTGGAGGTCTTGCACGTGAAGAAGAACAGCATGCGGTTGGGCGTCGCGTCGGTTCGTGGGGCTCTGCTGGGCGCGGGATTCGCCCTCTCGCTTGCGGCCTTGTCGGGCTGCTCGGGGACGAGCGAGCGTGTTTCCTCTTCCGGTGCGGCACCGGCAGCCGCGGGGCCGGAGGGCTTCGTGTGGAACGCGAACGAGAACCGGCCGCCGCTTCCTCCGATCGATCTGTCGGCGCCCGGCGCGGTCGCGCAGACGCTGGGCGAGGCGACGATCATCGACACGCGCACGTTTCCCGTTCAGATCCAGGAGATCCGGAGCGACCGGACCGGCATGCGGATGAAGCACAATCTCCCGCCGCACGAGCGCGGGAAGAAGCCTGTGGTTCCGGGCCTGGCCGAGGCGCTCGAGGGCCAGGTGTTGAACGACACGTCGCGCGTGGTTCCGGACGTGCAGTTCCCGGGCATGGGGCAGACGCCGTGGACGCCACCGGACGTCACGCTGGCGGCGGGCCCGAACCACATCGTGTCGACGGTCAACATGGCGGTGGCGTTCCACGACAAGCAGGGGAACCTGCAGTTCCAGGCCAACCTCGACTCGACCGGTTCGCCGGGGTTCTTCGAGACGGTCGGTGCGTCGACGTTCACCTTTGATCCGAAGTGCTTCTACGACCACATCGCCCAGCGGTTTGTCATCGTCGCGCTCGAGGTCTACGGGACCACGCAGTCATTCATCGACATCGCGGTCTCGGACGACAGCGATCCGCACGGCGTGTGGTACAAGTACCGCACCAACTCCGTCATCGGCAGCACCGGCGGCCAGACCTACTGGGTCGACTACCCCGGCTTCGGCTATGACGCCAATGCCTACTACGTCACGGGCAATCTCTTCGGTCTCAGCGCCAGCGGCTGGGGCGGCGTGCTCTTCCGGATCTATCCCAAGGCGCCGCTGCTGACCGGTTCTCCGGTGACGTTCTCTGACCTTCGCGACACGGGCGCGGGCTCGGTCCAGGTCGCGCAGTGCGTCGGGAGCAACATCGCGCCGTTCTTCGTCTCCGACGAGAACAACTCGCAGATGCGCGTGCAGGCGATCCGCAACCCCCTGACCGCCCCGTCTCTGCAGACCGCGCTGGTCAACGTGCCGGCATTTTCCTACCCGTCGGGCGATGCGCCGAATCCGGGCGGCAACGCGGACGTTCTCGACGGGCGCATCATGAACGCCCACTGGCGTGACGGACGCCTCTACTTCGGGCACGGCGTCTTCTCGTCCGGGAAGGCGGTCGCACGCTGGTACCAGGTCAACACCAACAACTGGCCCACCTCCGGATCGCCGACGCTCGGGCAGTCGGGCACGCTGAATCTCGGCGGCAGCATGGCGTCCTTCTTCCCCGCGATCGGCGCCAACCGGCACGGCGACGTGGGGATGGTCGTTGCCGCGTGCAACGCCACGACGATGCCGTCGGTCTATGTTGCGGGGCGGCGCGCCTCGGATCCGGTGGGGACGATGGGGGCTGCGTCGCTCGTGGCAACCGGTCCGAACGGTGCGAACGGGCGCTGGGGCGACTATTTCGACATCACGACTGATCCGAACGACGACGCGACGTTCTGGTACATCGGCCAGGTGCAGAACGCGGCGGGCTGGCAGAGCGTGATCGGTTCGTTCGTGGTGACGTGTGCCGCGAACGTCAACGGAGATCTCACGCTCGACGTGCTGGACTTCCTGGACTTCATGGACGCGTTCGGCACGTGCACGAACCAGCCGGCGCCGTGCGGGAGCGGCGGCGTGAGCGGCGACTTCAACGGCGACACGTTGGTGGATGTGCTGGACTTCCTGGACTTTATCGACGCGTTCGGCACGGGGTGCTGAGGGTCGAGCGCGAAGCACTCACTGAGTCCGCAGCGGTCGCGTCGCGACGGGGAGGGAGTGCGCCCTGTTCTGTGACATTTCCTCAGCCATTGTGCGTGGTGGGGCCGTCCATCTCCCGTTGCTTTCTGTCTCCGGCGTGCGTGCGGGTGCCGCGGACCCTCACATCACCAGCTCGAACCCTTTCAGCGCCTCGTTCATCTCGTGAAGGTCTTTCTGGGAGAGGGTGATCTCGCCGCCCTTGGCGTTCTCGGCGATCTGGGCCTGGGTGCGTGCGCCGACGAGTGCGTGGGTGATGCCGGGCTGGGCGATGGTCCATGCGATGACGAGCTGGCCGAGCGTGCAGGAGTGGCGTGCCGCGATGGGCTGGAAGCGGGCGAGGAGGGCCTGGATGCGGGTGCGGTTCTCGACGGTGAAGCGTTTGTGCGTTCGGCGCAGATCGCCCTCGGCGTAGACGCGATCGGGGGTTGCGGCCCCGGTGAGGAGGCCGAGCACCAGGGGCGAGTAGGCGAGGATCGCGGCGTTGTTCTTCGAACACCATTGGGCTTGTGATTGGGGCGCCTGCTCGGCGTCGAGCTTGCGATCGAGCATCGAGTACTTCTCCTGATCGGAGTCGAGCGGGCCGACGCTCCGGTAGCGCTGCATCTGGGCGACGCTGGCGTTGCAGACGCCGATGGCGCGGATCTTTCCCTGCTCCTTCAGGCGCATGAGCGCGCCCATGGTCTCTTCGATGGGCGTGACGCCCTCCTGCCAGTGTGTCTGGTAGAGGTCGATGCGATCGGTCTGGAGGCGGGCGAGGGAGTCTTCGACCTCGCGCCGGATGGATTCGGGGTGGTTGTAGATGTAGACCTCGACGTGGCCGTGCTCGCTGGGGCCGGAGGCGGTGGAGCGCATCTTGAGCTCGCCGGCGCGGGTGTTGCAGACCATGCCGCACTTGGTGGCGATGATCGCCTTGTCGCGTCGGTCCTTGAGGGCCTTGCCGACGAGGAGCTCGGAGTGGCCGAAGCCGTAGATGGGGGCGGTGTCGAAGAGGTTGATGCCGCGGTCGAGTGCGGCGTGGATGGCGCGGATGGCGTCGTCCTCGTCGCTTCCTCCCCACATCCAGCCGCCGATGGCCCAGGTGCCCATGGCGATGACGGAGGCCTGGATGCCGGAGGATCCGAGTGGGCGCGTGCGCATGGGTTACTATAAACCGCGGGGTGGAATGCCGCGGCGTGTCCGGCGCCGTGGAGGGGGCCGGATGAAGGTTCTGCACACGACATCATCGAAGTCCGAGGCCGATGCGCTGGTGGGTTACCTGTCGGAGGTCTCGATCGACGCGGCGGTGGTCGGGCACTTCGACGCCATTTTCCGCATGTGGTCGCAGTTCGACGTCATGCTGCGGACCGAGAGTGATCTGGAGCGGGCGGAGTCGGCGGTGAAGGAGTTCATGGCCTCGCCCGCGGCGATGACGGAGGACCTGGAGGATCGATCGGTCGCGGATCTCGCGTTGCTCGATCCCGCGCTGGCGCCGCCGTGCCCGGCGTGTGAAGCGGTGCTGCCGCTGGACGGCGGGCTGGAGCACTGCCCCGCGTGCGGCGTCGAGGTGGATGTCGGGGCGCTGGTGGTGGCGCAGCACGGGCCGGAGGTGCTGGCGACGCCAGGGCTCCGCGCGGGGTGCGCCCACTGCGGGTATCCGGCGCAGGGTGGGCCGAGCACCGGCGTGCGGACGCGGACCTGTCCGGGGTGCGGCAGGCCGATGGGCACGTGGTGAGCGAGCGGCGGGCGCGACCGGAGCGAGGACGGTGGCGCATCAGTTGAGGATTTCGACGCGGCTGAACTGGTCGAGGTTGACGACGACGAGCTCGCCATCGTCCTTCTTGAGTTCGAGGCGGTCGAGCCAGAGCTTATTGCCCTTGCTGTGGGCGAACCAGGAGCCGGTGGTGGCCTGGCCGAAGCGCTGCACGGTCCCCTCGACGGAGATCGTGTGGGTCCCCGTCTGGCGGGGGACCTGCTGGGTGACGCGGACGCGCTGGCCGGGGGAGAAGGAGTCGAGGGAGAGCATGGGCGAAGGATAGGGGAAGAGCGGCAGACCAGCAAAGCAGCAGGGCGGCAAAAGTGTGAGGGAGCGGGTCGGAGGGGGTGTCGTGCGGCAAGGGAGGGAGAGACGCATCAACGCACCAACGCATCAACACACAGGGAGAGGACATTCCGCGCGTCGGTCGTGTTCCGATGCGTTGGAGCGTTCCTGCGTTGGAGCGTTTGCCGTTATCCGGCGATGACGCGTGCCGCGTCGTCGAGGATGCGTCGGGATTCTTCGGCGGTCGGGGCCTCGGCGATGAGGCGCATGATGGGTTCGGTGTTGCTGGCGCGGACGTGGAGCCAGGCGCGCTTGTCGAGCCAGTCGATGCGGACACCGTCCTGGAGGTCAACGGCTGCGGACTTGTAGGCCTTGGCGACCTTCTCGACGGCGGGCTTGGCAGTGTCCTTCGAGGGAAGATCGACCTTGCGCTTCTCGATCGCGTAGGCGGGGAGCTCGGCGACGATCTGCGCGAGGGGTTTGTCCTCACGGGCGAGGAGGCCGAGGGTGAGGGCCATGGCGGAGAGGGAGTCGCGGACGTAGGTGAGCCGGGGCCAGATGACGCCGCCGTTGCCCTCGCCCCCGATGATCGCGTCGTGCTGCTTCATCGCGGCGACGACATTGGCCTCCCCGACGGCGGTGCGGATGACGCGGGCCCCGAACCTGGCGGCGACATCGTCGATCATGCGGCTGGTGGAGAGGTTGACGCAGACGGCGCGGCCCTTGGCACGGTCACCCATGGAACCAAGGACGGCGATGGCGGCGATGACGAGGGTGTACTCCTCGCCGATGTAGCGTCCATCGGCGTCGATGATGGCGAGGCGATCGGCGTCGGGGTCCTGGGCGAAACCGGCGGCGGCGCTCTGCGCGGCCATCGCGGCGGCAAGCCCGGTGAGGTTTTCGCGGGTCGGCTCGGGCGTGTGCGGGAAGATGCCGGTCGGCTCGCCGTGGAGTTGGATGATCTCGGAGCAGCCGAGGCGTTCGAGGAGCGCGAGCGCGCCGGGCGCGCCGGAGCCGTTGACGGAGTCGACGACGGCGCGGAAGTGGCGGTCGCGGGCGGGGCCGGCGAGCCCGATCTCGTCGAGGGCGTCGAGCACGCGTTCGACGTGCACCGATGTCCCGGAGGGATTCACGCTGATCGTGCCGATCCGATCCCACGGCAGGGCGTCCTGCGCCGGGCGGTTTCGGATGAAGCGTTCGACGATGGCGTTCGCGGTTGCGGCGTCGGGCGCGCAGGCATCCGATGCGCCGGGCGCTGCGCCCGCGGCGCGGACGAGGCACTTGAGTCCGTTCCACTGCTGCGGGTTGTGGCTGGCGGTGAGGATCATGCCGGCATCGGCGCTGGTGGCGTCGGTCATGACGCCGGCGGTGGGGGTCATGGCGATGCCGAGGTCGATGACGTCGCAGCCACCGGAGGTGAGGCCTGCGAGTGCGGCGGCGTGGATCATCTGGCATCCGGCGCGTCCGTCGCGTGCGAGGACGACGCGGGGGCGTTCGATGCGGCGTGCGTCGCGGAGCCATCCGGCGTAGGCGCCGGCGTAGCGGGTGGCGGCGTCGTGGGTGAGGGATGCGCCGACGATGCCGCGGCAGCCGCTGACACCGAGCATGAGTGGGGCTTCGGACACTGTTCGGTCTCCGGGCGAGCGGTTCTCGCGGCCGTCCAAGTTTAGCGCCGAGCGCCTCGTGCCCGGCGATTTCCCCTATCATCTCCCCCGTGTACGAGGTGACGGTCCAGGACGAGTTCTGCGCGGCGCACGCCATCTGGATCCGGGGCGAGCGCGAGCGACTCCACGGGCACAACTGGCGCGTGACGGTGGTCGTCGCGGGTCCGGAGCTTGATGGTGATGGCCTTCTGTGCGACTTCCACGAGGTGGAGCGGGTGCTCGGCTCGGTGCTTGCGCCGTGGCGAGACGGCTCGTTGAACGACGCGCCCCCGTTCGCGCCGGACGGCCGAGGAGTGAACCCGACGGCGGAGCGGGTGGCGGAGACGATCGCGGTCGCGATGCGTGACGGGCTTCGGCGGGTGCTGCCGGCGGGCGCGTCTGTCGCCAGCGTTTCGGTCACGGAAGCTCGGGGGTGTATCGCGACATGGAGGTCACGATGACGAAGGTTGCTCACGGCGCGAAGCCGCACGCTCCGGCACCATCCGCACCGCCGACGGCGGCATCGGGCGCGTCGTCGGACGGGGATGTGATCGCGTCGCCGCCCTTCAACCGCGACCTGTCGTGGCTGGCGTTCAACCGGCGTGTGCTGGACCAGGCGATCGATCCGACGATGCCGCTGCTGGAGCGGGTGAAGTTCCTGGCGATCTTCAACTCGAACCTCGACGAGTTCTTCATGAAGCGGGTGGGGGTGCTGAAGGTGCAGCTCGAGGCGGGCGTGACGGCGCGGACGCCCGAGGGCCTGACGCCGCAGGAGCTGTTCAAGCGGGTGCGTGAGATCGTGCTGGAGCAGCAGGAGTTGATGGCCCGCTGCTACAAGGAGGATCTGGGGCCGCTGCTTGCGGCCCAAGAGATCCACGTGACGCCCTACGGAGAGCTTGTCGCATCGGACCGCGAGCTTGCGGATGCGTGGTATCGCTCGAACGTGTTCCCTGTGCTGACGCCGCTTGCGGTCGATCCGGGGCATCGATTCCCGTTCATCTCGAACCTGTCGAACAACCTGGGCGTGTTCCTGACGATGCCGGGCGCGGACGAGCCGGTCTTTGCGCGTGTGAAGCTGCCGGCGAACCTGCCGCTGTTCGTGCGGCTGGGCGCGCCGGACGGGCGGAAGGCGGCTTCCGGTGGAGGCCCGGTGCGGTTCGTGGCGCTGCGGGAGATGATCATCGCGAACCTGGGCCAGCTGTTCCCCGGGGCGACGATCAACCATGTGACGGCGTTCCGCGTGACGAGGAACGTCTCGGTGAGGCAGGACGAGGAGGAGACGGAGGATCTTCTCCGGAGCGTGGAGCAGGAGCTGCGTCAGCGCCGGTTTGCGGACGCGGTGCGGATCGAGGTTCAGCCGAACGCGTCGTCGGAGGTGATGTCGTTCGTGCTGCGCGCGATCGACCTCGGTCCGGAGGACGTGTACGAGCGTGCGGGGCCGATCGATTACTCGGCGCTGTGGGCGATCGCGGATCTTGACCGGCCGGATCTCAAGCACCCGGTCTGGACGCCGGTCACGCCGCCACGGCTGGCGGGGGACGACCTGGATATTTTCGCGGCGATCCGCGAGCGGGACATCCTGCTGCACCATCCTTATGAGTCGTTCAAGCACTCGGTGGAGCGGTTCATTGCCGCGGCGGCGCGCGACCCGGACGTGCTGGCGATCAAGCAGACGCTGTACCGGACGAGCCGCGACTCGCCGTTTGTGTCGTCGCTGATCCGCGCGGCGGAGGACGGCAAGCAGGTGGCGTGTCTTGTTGAGCTTCGGGCGCGGTTTGATGAGCAGAAGAACGTGCGGTTTGCGCGCCAGCTGGAGAAGGCGGGCGTGCACGTGGCGTACGGGGTTGTGGGGCTGAAGACGCACTGCAAGTGCTCGCTGGTGGTTCGGAAGGAGCACGACGGGCTTCGGTGCTACGCGCACCTCGGGACGGGCAACTACAACCCGACGACGGCGCATCTCTACACGGACCTGTCGCTGCTGACGTGCGACCCCGTGATCACGGGGGACGTCGTCGACCTTTTCAACTGCCTGACGGGTCGCTCGCTGCACAAGGACTACAAGGCGCTGCTGGTCGCGCCGTTCACGCTGCGCGACCGTCTGAGCGAGATGATCGATCAGGAGGCCTCGAACGCGCGGGCCGGCAAGCCGGCGCGGATCTGGGCGAAGATGAACGCGCTGGAGGACCGCGTGGTGGCGAGGCGGCTGTACGAGGCGTCGCGCGCGGGGGTCGAGGTCACGCTGGTGGTGCGCGGGTTCTGCTGCCTGGAGCCGGGGATCCCGGGGAAGAGCGAGAACATCCGCGTGATGTCGGTGGTGGGGCGGTTCCTCGAGCACTCGCGGATCTTCCACTTCGCCGACGGGCAGGCGGACCCCTTGGCGGGCCGGTGGTACATCGGGAGCGCGGACTGGATGTACAGAAACCTGAGCGCGCGGATGGAGGCGCTGACGCCGGTGAACGACAAGGATGCGCGGAAGCGGATCCTGCGGATCTTTGAGGTGGCGCTGGCGGACAAGCGGTGCGCGTGGGACCTGGGCGCGGACGGGGTGTATCGGCGGCGTGTGGCGGGGAAGGGCGACGCGCCGGATTCGGACGCGGCGATGGGCACGTTCGAGGTGATGATGCGGGATGCGATGAAGAGTGTGGGGAAGGCATAAAGTCTTGTCCATTAGGACTTTATGAGGTGCGGGCGCGATCCGCCGCGCCGGCGTCGTGTCGGGAAATCAGTGCGCGGATACGCCTACGCTTCCGCCCCTATGGGTAAGTCACGCGAGATCAAGAAGCGGATGAAGGCCGTCGGAAACATCCGACGGATCACCAAGACCATGCAGATGATCGCGACGAGCAAGTTCGCGCGGGCGCAGCAGCGCGCCGTCGCGAGCAAGCCGTACACCAACGCGATGTTCGACCTGGTCGGCAAGCTGGCGTCCGCGGCGGGGGATGTCTCCCATCCGCTGATTGATGCCAAGCCGGGCGCCGACGCGAAGGCCCTGACGCTGGTGATCACGAGCGATCGCGGGCTGTGCGGGCCGTACAACGGCTCGATCCTCCGCAAGATGATGGAGCACTTCCGGGCGGCGGCCGAGGCGCGTGATGGCGTGATCGAGCTGGTCGGCAAGAAGGGCCTGGCGACGCTCAAGTTCAACAAGATCAACGTCGCGACGCACCACACGCACTTCGGCGACAAGCCGTCGTACGAGGATGTGGAGAAGCTGGCGCAGACCTATATCGATCGCTTCTCCAGGGGCGAGATCTCCAGCGTCAAGGTCGTGTACATGCGGTTCATCTCCGTCGGCAAGCAGGCGCCGGAGGTCAAGCAGCTGCTGCCGTTCGTCGCCGAGGAGGCGCCGAAGGCGGCTCAAGGCGAGACGAAGGAGCAGGCGCTCCCGTTCGAGTTCAGCCCGTCGCCGAAGGAGCTGATGGACACGCTGCTGCCGGCGGCGTTGAAGGCGGCGCTCTTCCAGTGCTTCAATGATGCGATCGTGTCGGAGCACGTGGCGCGGATGGTGGCGATGAAGGCGGCGACGGACAACGCCGGGAAGATGGGCAAGCGACTGAGCCGCGCGTACAACAGGGCGCGTCAGGCGCAGATCACGACGGAGCTGACGGAGATCATCTCGGGTGCCGCGGCACTCGGGTGAGAAGAAGGCACAGAAGCAAGAGGCACGAAGCCGGCACGTCCACGGGGGCGTGCCGGTGTGTTTTTCGAGAGGGGGCAAACGGGCAGAGGGACAGAGGGGCAAAAGAGGAAAGACATGGGCATTGGGCAATGGCATTGGGTGAATGGCGAGGCGGCGGCCACCGGGAAGGGGGATCAGAAGTCTCTTGTGGGCGCTTGCCGCATGCTGTAGGATCGGTTGGTTCCGGGCGCTGGGTGTCCGGGCGCGGCGCGGACAACTCGGTCCGCGATGGCGGCGAGGATTCGGGTCTCGCTCGGTCGGAAGGGGTGATGTATGGTCGCGGGCGCCAGCGAGGGCGGGTCGGCAGACTACGACGTGGCCATCATCGGCGGCGGGCCGGGCGGCTCGACGACGGCGTCGCTGCTGAAGAAGTACATGCCGTCGCTGCGGGTGGCGGTGGTGGAGCGGGAGGTGTTCCCGCGCGAGCACGTGGGCGAGAGCCAGTTGCCGCTGATCTCGGGGATCCTGAACGAGATGGGCTGCTGGGAGAAAGTGGAGGCGGCGAACTTTCCGATCAAGCTGGGGGCGACGTACCGGTGGGGATCGAGCCCGGATCTCTGGGACTTTGAGTTCATCCCGTTCGGTCAGTTCAAGGACGAGCCGCGGCCGGTGCAGCGTTACGGCGGTCAGCGGATGTTCACGGCGTTCCAGGTGGAGCGTTCGATCTACGACAAGATCCTGCTGGACCATGCGGGGGAGCTTGGCGCGTCGGTGCTGCAGCCGGTGTCGGTTCGTGAGGTGTTGCGGACGGGCGATCGTGTGGACGGGCTGAAGCTGAGCGACGGCCGGACGCTGACGGCGCGTCACTACGTGGACGCGTCGGGGCACGTCGGGATTCTGCGTCGGGCGATGGGTGTGGAGTGCGACTATCCGGGGAACATCAAGAACGTGGCGTTCTGGGACTACTGGGACGATGCGGAGTGGGCGGTGACGATCGGCTCCGGGGCGACGCGGGTGTTCGTGCTGTCGATCGGTTGCGGGTGGATCTGGTTCATCCCGATCCGTCCGAGCCGCGTGTCGATCGGGTTCATCTGTCCGGCGGAGTACTACAGGACGTGCGGGAAGACGCCGGACGAGCTGTACGCGTGGGCGATGAAGCAGGACCCGCTGGTGGTCAAGCACACGCGGAACGCGACGCGCGAGGGCGAGACGCGATCGACGAAGGACTGGTCGTTCCTGTCGCGTCGGATGGTGGGTGAGAACTGGTTCCTCGTGGGCGAGGCGGCGGGGTTTGCGGACCCGATCCTTGCGGGCGGGATGATGCTGACGCACGCGGGGGCGCGTGAGCTTTCGTACGTGATCCTCGGGATGGAGCGGGGCGACCACGACGCGGCGTGGCTGCGCCAGAAGTACGAAGCCCTGCAGATGCGGCGCATCGGCCAGCACATCCGCTTCGCGGACTTCTGGTACGCGGGGAACGGGTGCTTCACGGACCTGGAGCACATGACGAGCAGGATCGCCAAGGACGCGGGGATCGAGCTTTCGCCGAAGCAGGCGTTCCAGTGGCTGGCCAACGGGGGTTTCATGGAGGACATCCCGGGGCGAGCGGGGATCGGCGGCCTTGACGTTGCGGGCGCGAAGCAGATGGCGGGGATGTTCCTGGGCGCGGAGGACGCGCAGGCGGCTGTGGGATGGCGCGTCAACGAGTTCAACGTCTATCGCCTGAATCTGGCGGGCGCGGTGCGGGAGGAGTTCCCGCTGTTCAGCCAGGGGAAGATCCATCGCGTGCCGTGCTATCGGCGTCAGCAGTTCACGATGCCGCTGGTCGGCGCGTACACGCTGTGGAGCCGGGTCCTCGAGAAGCACTCGGACATCAACGAGATGTGCCGCGCGGTGATCCGCCACCTGCAGCACGAGCGAGGGCTCTCGCCGCAGCACGCGAACTTCGAGCTGCAGCAGGCGATCCAGGTGCTGGAGGTGATGATCATCGAGGGGTGGGTTGTGGGCGAGCTGGACGCCTCGCGTCCGCGTCTTGAGATCAAGTCCAAGAAGGGCGACAACATGATCCACCGGAACCGCGATCTTGCACCGGAGGCGGGCGGGGCGGGTCTGGCGTGATCGGCGGGGCGCTCGATCAGTGTGTGACGAGGATGCGGGCGGCGCGGATCGGGGATTCGCGCGTGGGCAGCCACCAGCGAGCGAGCGTGTCGCGAACCTCGTCCATCGTGATCGCCTGGTAGGTGTCGATGGCGTCGGCGAGCGACTCGGGCGTGAGTCCGTCGTAGGTCAGCGTGCCGAGCTTGATCGCCCAGGCATCGGCGGAGAGGTCCTGCTCGGCGAGGATCCGGGCGACGGCGGCCTTGGCCTCGGCCAGCTCGTCGGGGAGAGGGCCGACGGTGGCCAGGTCGGTGATGAGGCGTTCGAGGGAGGCGAGGTCTGCGCGGAGGCGGGCCTCCTGATCCGGGGTCGGTGCGGTCGGGCGTGTGCCCTTCGGGTCGGTGGGCGGGTGATCGTGCGGATGGTCCGGCGCGCGGTCCGTCACGACGATGGCGACCATCGAGGCCGACGATCGCGCCGCCGGATTGGCGGGGTATGTGCGAACGCGCGGGGAGGACCTGGGCCGTCCCTCGTTGGCGCGGGCGCCGAACGCGGCCTCTGCGCGGGCATCGAGGATGAACGTTGCGAGCGCGAGCGCCCGGCGTTCGGTGATGCGATCCCGGTGCGGCCCGAGGAACGCGACGGCGGCGCACCCCGGCGCGCCGGCGCGGTCCGGGCCCGGCTCGCTTCGGAGGATGGTGGATTCTCTCAGCGGTGGCGGCGGCGCGTCGCGGAAGTCACGGAGGGTCTCCAGGCCGACGCGTGCCCTGGTCGTCATCGGGCCGAGGGCCTCGGAGGCCAGCGCGATCGCGTCGGGGGCGGGGGTGCGCGAGGCGATGCCAACCTCGATCGAGCCCTGCATCAGCACGCCGCGGAGCCACTCTTCCGCGGCTTCGGCCCCGAGGGGTGATTCCAGGCCGGGCAGATCGGCCAGGCCGATCGGGCGCGCGGCGTTCATCGAGGCGGGGAGCGAGAGCGGTCGGAGGGAGTCGATGATCAGGCGATCGGGATCGCGCGACGCCTCGTTCGCGACGGCGCGGAGGGTGCCGACGCCCGCGGCGAACGACGCGCGATCGATGCCGGGCTGCTCGATGAGCACGCGAGCCAAATCGAGTGCGAGCGGGAGGTCCTGCTCGGGCCCGCTGAGCAGGATCTGGAGGCAGTCGGACTGCGCGATCGCGCGGAAGCGCACCTGCGAGTCGAGGTATCGCCGGATGGTCTCGGCGCGGGAGGGATCGGGGTCTTTGGGGAGCGACCAGGCGCTCGCGGCGGCGATGGCCAGCCCGCGCCGTCCGGGCGGTTCGAGGATCTCGCCTCCGGAGATCGTCAGCACGATGCTGAAGTTCGGCTCCGCCGCGACAGGGAGGGTCTTGGCGTGGACGCGTGTGCCGTTGGAGAGCCAGCACGACCACATGCCGATCCGCGGGGCCTGGGAGATCTCCGCGACGGGCGAGGACCCGTCGGACGCGGTGACGGCTGTGGCCGCGCCGGCGCTCAGAAGGAGCATCACGACGAGGGCGGGGATGGATGAGGCGCGGGTCATCGTTTGGAATGAGGGTACCGATCCGGAAGGCGCCGGTGGCGACGGGGAAGTTGCGTCGTGGGCGTACACTGGCCGAATGACGACAAGCCGCAGCGGGGATATCGGTCAGATCTTCGGGCCCCTGCTCGCGATTGCGGGAGCGGCGGTGCTTGCGGGGTGCTCGGGGGCGCCGGGCGCGGTCCGGGCCGGGAACCCGGTGATCGCGGGGTGGTACGCGGATCCTGAGGGGGTGGTGTTCGAGGATGAGCCGTCGGGGCATCGCTACTGGATCTACCCGACGTTCTCCGCTCCGTACGACGATCAGTTGCACTTTGACGCGTTCAGTTCGCCGGACCTTTTGGCGTGGACGAGGCACGAGCGGGTCTTGACCAGTGCCGATATCGCTTGGGCGAGGCGGGCGATGTGGGCGCCCGCCGTGATCGAGAAGGGCGGGAGGTACTACTTCTTCTTCGGGGCCAACGACATCCAGGGCGACCCCAAGGACCAAGCGGAGATCGGCGGCATCGGCGTGGCCGTGGCCGACCGGCCCGAGGGGCCGTATCGCGACCACATCGGGCGCCCGCTCATCGATCGGTTCCACAACGGCGCCCAGCCGATCGACCAGTTCGTCTTCAGAGATCGCGACGGCGCCCACTACCTGATCTACGGCGGATGGCGTCGGTGCAACATCGCGCGACTGAACGAGACGTTCACCGGATTTGTGCCCATGGGCGACGGGCCGGCGGGCGAGACGTTCGTGGAGATCACGCCGCGCGGGTACGTGGAAGGCCCCTTCATGTTCACGCGCGAGATCGGATCGGGGGACTCGCGTCGGGTGGCGTACTACTTCATGTGGTCTGAGGGCGGATGGACGGGGCCGGACTACTCGGTCGCGTACGCGATGTCGGACTCGGTGCACGGCCCGTTCGAGCGGATCGGCAAGGTGCTGGAGCAGGACGGGGCGATCGCCACGGGCGCCGGGCATCACAGCGTGATGCGGGGGCGGGACGAAGACTCGGGGCGCGAGCGTTGGTACATCGTGTACCACCGGCGACCGCTCGGCGAGACGGACCGGAACGCGCGGGTGGTGTGCATCGATCGGCTGGAGTTCAACGACGACGGCACGATCCGTCCGGTGCGGATGACGTTCGAGGGCGTGGAACGCGAGTGAGATGGGCGAGGGAGTGAAGAGAGCGGGGTCACCGCCGGAGGAGCGCTGAGTCCGCTTCTTATCCGTTGAGTTTGCGGGCGATCTCGGCGACGCGCTTGCCGATGTTCTCGACGGCGGCTCGCTGCTTCTCGTCCTTGATGATGCCCTTGTCGTCGAAGGCCTCGTGTGCCTTGATGAGGGCGTACTGATCGGGGATGACGAGGGTCTGGATGTTGCCGAGGATCGCTCGGAGGTGGACGAGGCCGCGCAGGCCCCCGAGGTTGCCGGGTGAGGAACCCATGAGCCCGGCGACCTTGTAAGCGAAGCACTCCAAGGGCTTCTCATTGGGGGCGGGGCGCGAGGCCCAGTCGATGGCGTTCTTGAGCGCGGCGGTGACGGAGGAGTTGTACTCGGGGGAGGCGATGAGAAGCCCGTGGTGGGACTTCATGAGTTCCTTCAGGCGCTTGGCGCCGTCGGGCGTGCCCTTGGCCTCGAGGTCCTCGTCGAAGACGGGTAGGTTGAAGTCGGCGAGGCGGATGACGGTGACCTCCGCGCCCGCGGCCTTTGCGCCGTTGGCGGCGTTCTGGACCATCAGGTGGTTGTAGGAACCGGTGCGGAGGGAGCCGGAGAAGGCCAGGATGCGGGGTGTCATGGGGACCTCGAGAGAGTGACTGAGTGACGAAGTGACACAGTGACGGAGTCAGAGAAGAAGGGACTCACCACAGAGACACAGAGAGGAGGGAGAGCGATGCGATTTGACAGACACTTTACCGAGCGGAGACACAGGCTGGCGAGCAGCCAGTGGCACGGTCAGGTCAATCTTTGACGCCGATCATGTCGAGGAGTTTCGCGCGGACCTGGGCGGCGTCGGCGGTGCCGCCGGAGAGTTTCATGACGTTGCCGACGAGTCGGCCGACGGCCTGGAGCTTACCGGATCTGATCTGGTCGACGATGGTGGCGTTCTCGGCGAGGACCTGGGCGCACCATGTGTCCATGGCCGCGTCGTCGCGGACGATGACGAGATTCCGCTCGCGTGCGAGGGTTTCTGGGTCGGCGCCGGCGTGTGCGGGATCGCAGAGGAGGCCGAAGAGTTCGTCGAGGGCGTTTGCGCTGATGGCGCCACGCTCGCGCAACGCGGCGAGGGCGCCGACGGCGGCGGCGGAGATGCCGAGGTCGGCGACGGTCAGACTGGACGATTCCGTGTCGGCGGGGGCGGTCGTCGCCTGGCTGCCGGCTCGCTCGCTGGCGCGTTCGTTCACGCGCTTGGCGCCGTTCTGGAGGAGGATGTTGGCGACGAGGCGGCCTGCGCGACCGACGGGCACGCCCGCGCTCGCGGCTCGCTCGATCGCTTCGTCAAAGAACTTGGCGACGGGGCGTTCCTCGACGAGGGCGAGGGCCTCGCGGGCGTCCAGGCCGTGCTTCTCTCGATATCGCCACAGGCGCGAGATCGGGAGTTCGGGGATGGAGACGCGGATGCGCTCGCGCCAGGCGTTGTCGATCTCGAGGACCGGGAGGTCGGGGTCGGGGAAGTAGCGGTAGTCGTGGGCGTCTTCCTTGGATCGTTGCAGGAATGTCTCGCTGTGGGCGTCGTTCCAGCCGCGCGTGGACTTGGTGCCGGGTCCGAACTCGACGCCGTCCTCGATCCATCGCCGGGGCTGCTCGCGGAGCTCGTGCTCGATCGCGCCCTTGAGTGAACGGAAGGAGTTGAGGTTCTTCACCTCGGTGATGGGCGTGGTGGCGGTACGCCCGTTCTTCAGGTAGATGATGCAGTTGATGTTGGGCTCGAAGCGCATGTGGCCGTTCTGCATGATGCCCTCGGTGACGCCGAGGAAGCGGCAGGTCATGCGGAGGAGGCGGGCGAAGGCGACGGCCTGATCGGCGCTGGTGAAGTCGGGCTGGGTGACGATCTCAAGGAGCGGAGCGCCGGCGCGGTTGAGATCGACGATGGAGTGGTCGATGCGGGTGGCGCGAGCGTCTGCGCCTGCGCTTGGGAGCTCGTGCAGGAGCTTTCCGGCGTCCTCTTCGAGGTGGGCGCGGATGATGCCGATGCGTGTGAAGCCCTTGAGCGGGTCGGGTTCGCCGCGCTCGTCGCAGTTGGGGATGTCGATCGCGCCGTCGAAGCACAGGGGCATGTCGTACTGGCTGATCTGGTATGCCTTGGGGAGGTCGGGATAGAAGTAGGACTTGCGGTCCCACTTGGTGCGTTCGGCGAGCGTGCAGCCGAGGGCCTGGCCGACCATCATCGACATCTCGACGGCGGCGCGGTTGAGGATGGGGAGCGAGCCGGGGAGGGCGAGGACGACGGGGTCGATGAGGGTGTTGGGGGATGCTCGCTCGCCGGGGCTGTTTCGGGCGTCGGGATCGCTTCGCCGAGCGGCGGGATTCGCGGCGCGGCTGAAGACCTTGGAGCGGGTCGCGAGCTCGACGTGGATCTCCATGCCGAGGACGAGCGTGACACGCTCGATGTCGGCGGGGGTATAGGCGTGGGGGGCGTGGGCGGCGGGCATGGGGGATGGTAGCGAGGAGGGAAAATGGCAAGTCGCAAGTAGCGGATGGCAACTTCAGAGAAGTCAAGCGACTTCAGAGCGACGCGATCGCGCGGGCGACGACGTCGGGGCTGAGCCAGGACATGTCGGGAGTTGGCTGGGCGGGGGCGAGGATGCGGACGAGGGGACCGATGGGTGACCAGCGGCTGGGATCGGTGGGACCGAAGAGGGCGAGGGTCGGGAGGCCGAGTTGCGCGGCGAGGTGCGTGGGGCCGGTGTCGAAGCCGATGAAGGCGCGGGCGTCGACGAGTTCGTCCGCGAGTTCGTCGAGGGATGAGATGAGAGCCCAGCCGCGTTGGGAGGTTTGTGGGGACCACTTGCACGACGGGATCGCATCGGCCTCGGCCTCGCCCGCGATGAAGAGGAGCTCGCGCGTGATGACGAGGCGATCGATCTCACGCCAGGTTTCGAGCGGCCAGCGCTTCGATAACGAGCCTGCACCAATGTGAACCACGAGACGCCCTTCGTGATGGCGCCGTGGTGTTGCATGCAGATGATCGGGCGCCATGCGGCGCGCGAGGAGGGCGTCGGGGCGTTCGTGGATGAGTTCGATGGTTGCGCCCGGGAACATGGCGCGGGCGTTGGTTTCCCAGGTGTGCGAGGTCGCGTCGCCCAAGCCGAAGAGGAAGCAGAGGACGCGCGAGCAGTCGATTGCGCGGAAGTCGCGGACGGGATGCGGCGAGGAGGAGAAGAGGGCGTTGAAGCGGGGTTGTTCGGCGTCGATGGGATCGAGTCCGGGGATGAAGCGTGCCGCGAGACGGGCTTTGGAGCAGTCGGTGACGAATGAGACGCGGCCGTGTGCGGCGACGAGGGAGCGCAGGATGGGCCAGAGGAGGATGGAGTCGCCGAGGGCGCCGCGGTGGAAGAGCCAAGCGTGCGGCATGGGGGATGGTAAGAGGCGAGGGGTGCTACGGATGGGAAGCGTCGTGATCGCACGGCGGGCGGCGGCCTAATCCACCACAGGTACGGATGAAATGTGGATGTTCTTAAAGTTCATCGATTTGATCTGCCGCATCAGGTCTTCGTCGACCGCCAATGCTGAATGACGGCTCACAAGCGCGGCTCGCCTGCCCGCGAAATCTGAGCGTCGGATGACATACTTGGGAGAGTACTGGGCATAACGATCACCGCAGGTCGGACATACGAAGTATTGCGTCTTCTGCGGATCTGCACCGTCCATAAACAGCCCCATCCCGGGCAGAGCATAGAGCGTGACGTGAGTGGGAATAACTGTCCCATCATCCGCCCGCACGCAGGATCCTTGCACATGTCCCGTCAGAAACGGAGCGACAAGATCATACAGGGCTCGCGAGAGAATCTTGACGAGCGCGCATGGGATAATTGTCTCGGTCGTGATTACCTCAAATGGAACGTTGACGGGCCTCGGACAGAAGGCCGGAGCAACGCCGCCACATCCCGCGGGGCAGGACCTCGTTATGTCGGCAACCGCCGTGTCCCACCATGATTGTGGGTATGGGGCTGGCGCGTCTTTGTTTGGGCCAATGAAATAGATCCGCATACGCCGTTAACGCCTCCGCACCCGTTTTATACCAGGCGCAACGGAATCCATACTAAGAAGTGCATTCACCTTCTTCGGGAGATCGGCGTATCGTCCTTTCGGGTCGACACCCGGAGGGGCTTCCGCGACGAATCGGTCATACGATACTCGAATCGCCACACGAATCCTGATGACTTCATCTAATGGAACCTTGTTCTGCGCGAATCGCTCGCGCCATGTCCCTCGCCCGCCCCTCGTGTTCGGGGGGTCCAAGTTGAGCCCCTTGAATTCCTCCCGCAGAATCCGGTGGTACCGTTTGTGCTCAGAGCTACTGAGTGGGATTGGGTGTTTTCCGTCGGGATCAGTAACTCCGGTCAGGAAGTGGGGCAGAATGTGATGACTCTGCTCGCCGACGACACGGCCAATCATCGCAAGACTTGCACCCGACTCGAGCAGACGGAACCCAGACGAGCCGCCATCTATCGGGTCGGTCAGGCTCGTGATGAGCTCGTCCTGCACAGCGGCATAGCCGGTCATGCTGGGCTCGGTCATCTTCATGGCCTGACGACCATTCGAGATGATCTCGTCGTTGTAGTCGATGTACGCGTCCATTCGTGCCGGCATATCGATGACCATCGAAAGCACGAACAGAAACAATCCCTGTGGGTCTGTCCCGTTGAATGGCGAGCTCCTGACGAACGTGAAGAGGTTCGATCCGTCGAGCTGAATGCTCTCAAGTTCGCCGACAGTAAGCTGTGGCAGAGGCGCATGACCCCCATGCCAGATCTCTGCATGGAGCATGCCGCTCTCGTTGGGGTCTTTCTGGAGGAAGCGGCCGGTACGGGGCGAGTAGACGGCGAGAGCGTCGCCTGCGATGCCGAGAAGCACGCACATCAGAAGGAGCAGACGGCCCAGGTACGGCGCAAGCGCGGAGCCGGCGTGCGATCTGGGCATCTGACTTAGACGGGCCACGAACGCGCCTGCCGTGTTCCCGTGTCGTTCGATCATGCATTGATTCAGCATCAGATCCTCCTCGTCCGCGCCCACTCGTGCGGGGCTCAGCACACTCAGCATCCGCGATATTGATTCACACTTGAGTCGTCGTTCTCTGATCCGCGTTCCCTCTGTGTTCTTGCGTCTCGTCTACCGGCCCTCGCGGCGCATCCGGTCCGCCGGATGCTCGACGACTGGAAGCCCGACAGCGCTCCGGCGCGTCTGCTCGCGCAGACGCCGACCCAGTCGGCGGCCTTCGATCATCGCCTGCGTGTCGCGTGTCCTGGCGACGAACCAAGGCCATGCACTGGACTGGGGCATGAGCCGTGCCGCGAGATGGGCTTTGGAGCAGTCGGTGACGAATGAGACGCGGCCGTGGGCGGCGACGAGGGAGCGGAGGATGGGCCAGAGGAGGATGGAGTCGCCGAGGGCGCCGCGGTGGAAGAGCCAAGCGTGCATGGGGGAGGGTAAGGGATGGGAGCACAGCGCGGGGGCATCTCAGCAGCGTCCTGCATTGGGCCGAGGCAAGACCGTAAGGCTTCGGACGAACTCGATTGGGCCCACTTGCGTGGCCGGGCGAGCGGAGCATCCCTCCTACCGACGTGTCGCTTTATCGGTGTTCAAGAATCGCACAACGCGCTGAAAGCGTGGATGCACTCTGCGTTGTTCGTTGCGATCGTCCAGCAAGAGCGGTGGCACGCCGGGCCTCGGTCGGCGACCACGCCGTATCCGCCTTTCGATTGCAGCACAGGCGTGTTCAAGCCCTTGCTCAAGCCCACTGGCATGAGGTTGAAGCTCGAGATCGAGCGTCGATTGCAAGTCCCTGAGCAGCTTTACAAACACCGCTTGATCAGTGTTCTTGGAATTCATTTCCATTGCTATGAGTCGCGCAAGCCGCTCGATGTTTCGGGCAGCAAAGAGAAGATCGCACAAATGGTGAAATGTGTTCGCCGCATCCATGTGGCTGCGGCCAGTGTTGCGCTTCCAGTTGTCAATAAACCTCGATCGCGATGTGCTGGCCATCGTTACGGCGCTCGCTCTCTTGTCTCGTGGATTGTCATTGCATCTGCCGGATCTGTTCCATGGCGCGTTTGGCTCGAGTCTCGATCTCTGCAGCGCGCCTCAAGAAATCCTCCGCAGTCCTGCGCCCCATCCGAGAGGTGTGATCTCGCACTTGAACCAACCAGTTGATGATCTCCCTAAAGTGATGGTCATCGTTCTACCTCCGCCGAGGGCTGGCTTGGCCGACAAAGCCGCGCTCTTACTCCACAAGGGGCAGGCGTTCTATCCCTCATTGATTCTCGTGAGCAGAACGAACGCGAGATCACGCGTCTCGCGCCATGCGGGGTGTGTCTCGAATGCGCCTCGCTGGATCCATGTCTTATCGGATTCTCCCGCTTCGCGGACAGCACCGAAGAGCGCTCGGAGCTCGGCGAGATGGGGAGAAAGGCGGGTCGCGCAGGACTCGAGGAATGGCAGGCAGTCCAGCGCGTCGATTGCCTGTGCGAACAGTTCTTCTTCCGGTCGCACAAATGGCGGAAGATCGGCTCGGTACTTGCGCGGGTCCATGGCGATCGACCTAAGCGAGCTCATCACAAGTGCGGTCGCCCTGGCCACGTCTGCATCCGAGTAATTCTCTGATCGATCTACCATCCTTGCACCCGTATCTTGCTCTGGCCGTTCGAGATTGTCCAACAGGACCTGCCAGCGAATTCAGGATGATGCCTGCTCTCCGGCCGGGGTCAGCGCGAGGAGTTCGGTGAGACTCGACGGCGCGAGCGACGAAGCGTGGAGGGACGGAATGGCGAGATGCGGGTCGGCTGAATCTGGGCGACCGCTCTGGGTCCGCGGGCTCACGACGATTCGCTCCGAGGAATCGGTCTTTCGATAGACCACCAGCACCACTGCGAGGCAACAGAGCATGGTGGCGGCCATGGCCGCGATCGTTCGAGCGCGAGACCTGCTTCCAGCGTTCTTGCGTGGTTCAGCAGCCACGGACGCAGTATCTCGATGGCAGGCTCGGAACGCAAGTTGCCGCCAAATGAATAGGGCACGGCCTTTCGGTCGTGCCCACGGGTGGCATCGCGTGATCTCGTGTGTCGCTGGCGGAGGCGAGATCGGGAAGGATCAGGCCGCGGTGGGGCGGTCGTCTTCGGGGTAGAGGGGGAAGGGTCCGATCATGTCGGAGAGTTCGTCGAGCTGGGCCTTCATGCGATCGATGGTGCCGAGCAGTTCGTTCTCAAGGTCGGAGGCGGACTGGTGGTCCGAGGGCTGCGTGTTGCTGGGCGCGGCATGGGCGGAGGTGTGTCCGAGGCGAGCGCCAAGGCGGCCACCAAGGGCGGGTCCCATCATGGAGCCCGCGCGGGAGGCCCCGGGGTTTGTGGGGAAGGGGATGATGTCCCGGAGGGAGGGGTCGTCCTTGATGAGACGCAGCTTGGGCATGTGGCCGACTCCTGTCGTTGCAGCAACCGCAAGGATCGGTTACGGCACGGCACCGCTTGCTGCCGGAGCCGCGAGTCGGGGCGTCCTTGCCCTCGAGTGAGCCGCGGAACCGGCACACCTTGTGCGGCTTCAAGCCCGCAACGAGGTGCGAGGGGAGTTATCGGCGAAGCGCGTGCGAGGGAAGCAGGAACATCACGGGTCTGCAACATGCCGCGGCGGGGGGGGCGTCGGGGCGAGAACTCGCGCAGAAGCCGCGCTCTTTGGGGTGGGTGCGCGGGGAGTTCGGGGGCGGGGAGGGGGTTGCGGGGAGGTCTGGAGCGTCAGGCGCCGGTGGATGAGCCGGACGCTGGGGCTTTCTTTACGAAGCGAGGTTCGGTGCCGGCGAGGGTGCGCCTGATGTTTCCCCGGTGTTTCCAGATGACGAGGAGGGCGAGGGCGATCGAGACGGCGAGGTGGGGTGTGCGCCAGCGGAGGGCGGGGTCGATCTGGCCGATGGCGGCGACGGCGATGGGCATGGAGATGGCGGCGATGACCGAGGCGATGCCGACCATGCGTCCGACCCTGAAGACGGCGATCCAGGCGGCGAGCGCGATGAGGACGGCGACGGTCATGACGGGCCAGACGCCGAGGAGTGCGCCGAAGGCGGTGGCGACGCCTTTGCCACCTTTGAAGCCGGCGAGAGGCGTGAACATGTGGCCCATGATTGCCGCGACGCCGGTCGCCATGTGGAGCCAGACGTCGGGCTCTGACGCGGGGTCGGCGTTGAGGGTGCGGAGGGTGAGACCCGCGCCGATGGAGGGGAGGAGGCCCTTGAGGACATCGAGCGTGAAGCAGAGGGCGCCGGGTCCGCGTCCGAGGATGCGCCAGACGTTGGTGGCGCCGATGTTGCCGCTGCCGTGCGCGCGGATGTTGACGCCCTTTGCGCGTGCGATCCAGAGTCCGAAGGGGAGCGATCCGGACGCGAAGCCCACGAGCGGGAGGATGAGCCAGAGCATCGGCAGGATGGTACGTGAGCGGGGTGCTGGAGCGCGGGGACGGGATCGCGCTCACGAGTGTGATTGTCTTAGAAGGGGCGCTTGGTCGGGTTGATGGTGATGTTGTCGCGTCCGAGGATGAGAGTGTCGGCGAGTTCGACGGCCTCTTTGAAGGACTCCTGGGCCTGGTCGATGTTCTCGGCCCAGGGGAGGATCTTGCCCTGCTCGAGGTGCTCGATGGTGGGGATGGCGTCGGCGCAGAGGATTGTGGTGTGGTTCTGGTGTGCGATGAGCAGCCCGCACAGCCCGGGTGAGACGCCGGGCATGGGGTAGAGGTCTACGCCGGGGGCGAGTCGGTCGGGCGCGGGGGTGCAGCGCTTGAGCATGGCGACTTCGAGCCGGAGGTCCTCGATGCGTTCGGGATCCTCGCGTCCGTGCATCTCGGTGAGGGCCTTGGCGAGCGGGACGCCGACGGTCTCGCGTTCGACCTCGCCGATCCACCAGGTGGCCTTGGTGAAGGCGGCGAGCGCGCGGCGGCACTCGGGGTGGAAGGTGGTGAGGAAGACGTGGGTGATGTCGGCGGGTGTCAGGCCGGTGCGCTCGCCGAGGCGGGCGGTGAGCGCCTGCTCGGGCAGGCCGGGATCGACGAGAATGGTGTGCTTGCCGGTGCGGATGAGCGTGGTTGTCGCGTGGCCGCTGCGAACCGGCTCGCGCTCGTTCCAGAGCGGGTGAGCGCTGAGGGTGCCGATGCTGATGACGCGGACGTCCATGAAGTGAAGCTCCAGGTTGGCGGATGGGGAGGGGCCGGCGTGCACGTCGAAGGAGGGATCGGCGGAGCGATGATCAGCGCGGGATCTCGACGAGCATCGAGGGTACGAGCTCCTTCCGCCAGCCCTGGGCGTTGACCACGGTGCGGACCTGGCCGAGGCCGTTGAGGAGGTAGTTGGGGTATTTCTCTTTGAGTGCCGCGATCGCGGGGTTCTCGGTGCGGTCCTTGCCGAGAGGGTCGTAGTCTCTGGTGGTGAAGACGCCGAGCGTCACCTGCGAGCCGTTCGGCCCGTGATAGAAGTATGCCTCGTCGCCTTCGCGCCGGAGTTTCGTGGCGGCTTCCTCGGCGAGCTTGCGGTACTCGGCGAGCTCGTCCGCGCTCGGCTTGGCCATGTCGGCCCTGGTGTAGAAGCCGATCGCGAGGGTGTAGAGGGTTTCTTTGGGGTCGCGCGAGGCGCGGACGGCACGGAGGTCGAGCGATGAGGTGATGGCGCGCTCGTCGTCGTCCGGCGGGACGAGGGACGCGCCGGCGAACGGTCGATCGTTTCCGACACGCACGTCCCGCACGCGCGCCAGGTCCGCCAGGGCACGCGGATCGGTCGGACCCTCGTAGCGGCCGTAGCAGACGAGGAAGGTCTGGCTGTCTGCGTCGCGCGCCTGAGCGTCGGTCGCGGGAGAGCTTGGCGAGCGATCGGGTCGGTTGGTTCCCTTTGCCTGGGTCGGCGGCTTCACCGGGCCGGGGTTGTGTTCGATGACGTAGGCCTCGCCGAGCTGTGCGACGTTCTGCACTTTCCAGAGCGCCTGCTGGGCGAGCGATTCGGCATCTGGTCCTGTGACCGTGGCGAGCACGATTCGCCAGTGCGGCTCGGCACGGGGCCCGGAGGCGGGGGCGCCGCTGCTTGCGGTGGTGTCGGGGCGGGCGGCCTCGGGGAAGAGCTCCCTGCCCTCATCCGCCAGCGTCTTCGTGCCGTCCTTCGCGGCGGGCTGGGATGTGGTCTGCTTGGGCTTGCGCGGGCGGGGCTCGGGCTGGGCGAGGGCGTCGGGCGCGGGGAGCGGGACCGCGATCAGGAGGAGAAGGAGGTTGATGCGGGGCAGGAAGAGCCGCGGGAGGCATATCCGAACACAATCAGACCATGCAGATCGTGCGCGTTGGATCGAGCTGGTGTGGAATCTGGAGAAAACCTGTCTGGTCCGGGGTGATGTTATCACTTGCAAACCTCTATGTGACAGGTGGTTAGGTGTCTTGAGCGAAAGGAACGAGAATCTCAAGGGTTTGTGAGTATGGCGTCGATCTGAATGGGGTCGGGAGTAGCGAGCGTCAACGCTACGACCGGCGGGAAAGGCCGCGTGGTGGCGGCAAGCTCGAGTATCGGACGCACATCCTTTCGGAGGATGGTGCGCGCCGGTTCGGCGGGCAGGAGTGTATGGACCATGATGAACGTGTCTTCGATCGGAGCGAACTCGGTGGGGGCTTCGGGCGCCGGCGCTGTCGGGCGTGCGGAGTCCCGGGCCACGCCTCCGTCGCAGGAGCAGCCGGCCGAGCGTTCCCGGCGCGGCGAGGATCGGGTCGAGTTGTCCGACGCCTCGCGTCTGCTCGCCCGTCTGCAGGGCATGCCCGAGATCCGCCAGGAGCTGGTCGATCGAGTTCGCGGGGAGATCGAGGCGGGGACGTATGAGACCCCGGAGCGGATCGACCAGGCGATCGAGGCGATGATGGATGAGCTTGAACAGGGGCTTTGATGGTCCCTGGTCGGATGGTGACAGAAGAAGTCGGGCGACTGGCGCGAGCCACGCCCACGGATTGAGAGAGGGACAAAGACCGAGGGGCGGCCGGAGAGAAGGTCAAGCATGAGTGCCGGGTGTCAAGCCCGGAATGAGCGGAGACAGAGAGAGCGGCGCGAGAGAGAGAACCCGGCTGGACACCGGGTGCAGGCAGAGAGAGACGGAGCGAGAGAGCGACGCCACTCACACGCAACCAACGGGGGCAACCCCGCGACCAGTCCTCGGTTCTTCTTCCCACGAACGCCCGCCGGGTTTGCCCCCGGCGGAGTTCGTTTTTGGGGTGTGCGGTGATGACCACCCTTGTCGGCGCGACGAGTCTCATGGATTCCTGGGGCGCCGACCGGCTCTGTCGCAGCTGAGGGGGCGGTGAGCGCCCCGCCGGACGATAGAGAATCAGCCGCTTGGTGGTTGATTTTCAACCACAGGGTGGACGACTCTCGCGCACTCGACGAGCTCGTCCGAATCGACCGACTGGTGTGGAAGAACCCGCTCCTTCGAAACGGGCGCGGAGACGGTGCCGTTCGCGAAGAACCTGGTGGCGATGCCGGTGGGGGCGGTGTGGGCTGAGTTGCAGACTGGGAACTGATGCCGCACAACGACAACGCCCGGACCTTGCGGCCCGGGCGTTTCTTTGTCGAGTGGAGGCGAAGAGACTCGAACTCTCGACCTCTTCCATGCCATGGAAGCGCTCTACCAACTGAGCTACGCCCCCGACAGGCGGACCGGTTTGTGTCCCGGGTCGTCTTGGTCCCTCAGGATCGGCCGAAGCCGCCCGGAGGGTGAAGGGTAATGGTACGGACACCCCCGGAAGGGTCAAGGTCGGGGTGGCCGAAGCCGTGGAACGGTCGGGGCGGGCGGATGTTGCCCCTTCCATGCGCGGTCGGACCGCGGGCTATCTGGCCCCGCGGTAGGGGGGCAGGTCTTCGAGGCGGGTCAATCCGGGCACGACGAAGACGCCGGGGCTGAACGGGACGAGGGGGGTTTCGGTGCCGAGGCCCTCGGGGCGGTAGGGGGGATGCTCGACGAAGCCGCCGTCGAGGCCGCGTCGCTGCACGCTGGCGTCCGAGGTTTCGGGGGCGCGCTCGATCAGGCACGTGGAGGCGTCGATTCCCTTGGGCGTTTCCGCCTCGCCCCACACGATGCATTGAACGGGGCGGTCGCGGGGGTCGAGGAGCGTGAGGGAGTCCCCGGCGTTTGAGAAGCCGGCGCGGGTGGAGGTCGCTCGCGCATTGACGACCCATGCGTTGCCGAAGGCGGGATGCTGCTTGCGGGGCGGGGTGGCGGGATCACCGACAAGCCCGTCGCTCTCACCCGGCACCGGCGCCTCGTACCCGTTGAAGACGACGAGCACCTGGCCGGGCTTGAGTTCGAGCGCGGGGAGCGTGACGCGGAACTGTCCTTTGCCGGGCTTGGCGGAGTCGTGGAGGGTGTAGCCGCCGATCCTGATCGGGCGGTCGTGGGGATTGATGAGTTCGACGAACTCGTCGCCGGTTGTCTGGCGCTCGCCGTCGCCGTTGGCGTCGCCGCCCTTGGTGGGCACGGCGTAGAGGACCTCGGTGATGAGGGGGTGCGGCCAGGGGACAGGGGGCTTGGGGGCCGGCTCGGCGACGGGCGTCGATGGCGCGGTCGCCTCGGGTGGGTCGATGGCGCGCGGGATGGATGCGAGGGTGAGCACGGTCAGCAGCGCGTGGAGCATGGGGTCAGCGTACAGGGGAAGGCCTCGGGACAAAAGAGGTGACGGGGTGCCACCCGGCAGGGACGTTGGTGTTTAGCATTGCGTCGAATGGCCGCGGGGCCGATGCGACGCACCGACAACGGGGCCTTGACGGGCCAAGGAGCGACACGTGTTCAATGGGATCTCGGTCTCGAGCAGCGGGAAGAGCGGCGTCACGGTGGTGGGGTGTTTCAAGGGCGAGGGCCTGGACGCGGCGTCGCGCCGATCGGCTCCCGGGGCTTCGGTCTCGCAGGCGCTGCGTCGGAAGGAGGCGACGGGGGATCTCGGGCGTGTGGTCGAGGCATGGACGTCGCCTCGGCACCGAGTCCTTATCGTGGGGATGGGTGAGAGGAAGTCGCTGACGCTCGGTGCTGTCCGCGAGGCGGCGGCGGCGGCGGCGCGACGGCTTTCGGCGGCCAAGGACGAGACCGCAACGCTGGCGCTCTGGGGCGCGTGCGGGGCGGCGGGGCTGGACGCGGAGCGTTCGGGGCGTGCGATGGGTGAGGCGTTCGGGCTGCTGTCGTGGACGTGCGACACCTTCAAGGGGAAGGGAACGCCGACGCCTGAGCGGGCGGACCTTGCGGTACGGATCGAAGAGAAGGACGTGCTGAAGGGATTCCGCCACGGGCTCGGGCTTGCGGCGAGCGCGAACATCGCACGGACGCTCAGCCAGACGCCCCCGAACGTGGCGACCCCGGAGTGGATGGCGAAGGAGGCGCGTCGCGTGGCGCGTGAGGCGGGGCTGAAGGTGCGGGTGATCGAGGGGGACGAGCTGGAGCGTGAGCGGCTGGTGGGGCTGATCAACGTTGGGAAGGCATCGGAGAACAAGCCGTGCATGATCCGGCTGGAGTATGTGCCCAAGGGCGCCAAGGGCCGGGCGCAGCAGCCGCTGGTGCTTGTGGGCAAGACGATGACGTATGACACGGGGGGGCTGTCTCTCAAGATCAACAACATGATGGTGG
>JAPKGU010000220.1 GCA_026647565.1 Phycisphaerales bacterium
TCACCCCCCGGGAAACGGGGTGTCCACTCTTTGGAGAGTCTCTCATGACTGCTCGTGGGTTACGCCTTTCCCGTCGCCTCCTCGTCACTTCGCGAACCGTCGCGCCCTGCGCCGCGGCCGTCGTCGCGCTCTTCACCGGTGCCGACGCCCAGGCGCAGAACATCTACGTCTTCTCCACCGACAACCCCAACGGGGACGTGAACACGGCGCTCAACAGCGCGCTGACCGCGCAGGGATTCAGCGTCACCATGGGCGTCCGTGCCAACCTCTTCGACGGAAGCATCAGTCTCGACGGCTACGACGCGGTCTTCATGACCTGCTCCGTCTTCTCGCCCTTCGCCGTGCCCACCGCCGCGGGTCAGCAGCAGCTCGTCGACTTCGTCAACGCCGGAGGCGGACTGGTCACGTCCGAGATCGTGCACTTCATGCACAACGGCTTCAACAACTTCGGCACGCTCTTCCCCATCCTGCCCGCGACCTACGGCGGATGGTCGGGCAACTCCAGCACCACGTTCAGCCGCATCACCTCCGACGTGACGATGGACGAGGGCCTTCCCGCGTCGTTCGCGATTCCTTACAGCTTGGGTGACGGCGACTACCGCCTGGTCCCCAAGGTCGGAGCGACCGAGTTCTATCGCTCCTCAAGCTCCGGCGGCGCGGGCGTGACGGGCTGGGACATCGGCGCCGGACGTGTCGCAAGTCTGTCGCACCAGTTCAGCAACACCGGTGTGATCAGCGACGCAAACTACACGCAGCTGCTCGGCAACACCGTGCGCTGGGTCATCCCCGCCCCCGGCTCGCTGGCGATCCTCGCGCTCGCGTGCGCTCCGCTCGCTCGCCGCCGCCTTTCTCGCTGAGCGTTGCGTGGGCACCGGGACGTTACACTCCCCCCATGCCCTCCCGCGACTGGTCATACTGGGCAGGCCCTCCCGTCTGGTCGCGCTCCACCAGGGTCTCGCTCGCGCTGGCCCTCCTCTGCGTCGTCCTCGCCATTGCCATCGCGCTCCTCCGTGGCCCCATGGGCTGGTCCAAGCGCGGCCCCGCTCGCTACGTCACCATGGGCTTGGGCTTCGTGCCCGCGCTCGTCATCTTCCCATACGTCCACCACTCCCGCCGCCACATCCGTCGCGCCTGGCACGCCTCCCGCGGCCGCCTCTGCACCCACTGCGCCTACGACCTCTCCGCCCTCGAGACCGCCGGCATCTGCCCCGAGTGCGGCAAGGCCTACGACGTCGAGTCCGACGCCATCCTCTGGAAGATCGCCGGCCTCACACGCGACGAACTCAAGTAGCGTCCCCACGCCCTTGACTCCCGTTCACCCCTGCCCGCCCTCCCCCGCCCGGCCGGTTCCTTGTGGGGGGCTGGCGGGCGCCCTCCCCTATCTACCCCCACATGCGCCCTACAGGTGGATGCGGACTCCTCCTACGATCCGCTCCCTACCCGCGGAGCCCCCTCCACCATGTGGCAGCCCAAGATCACCGCCCCCATCCTCACCAAGCGCATCCCCACGCCCCCCTACGGCAACATGCGCGACCGCCACGTCGTCTCCTACGACGAATACATCAAGACCGGCGGCTACGTCGGACTCCGCAAAGCCCTCTCCATGAAGCCCGACGACGTGACCGAGGAGGTCAAGAAGTCCCAGCTCCGCGGCCGCGGCGGCGCGGGCTTCCCCACCGGCCTCAAGTGGACCTTCCTCCCCAAGGTCGAAGAGGGCAAAGACCCCGGCATGCGCTACCTGGCGATCAACGCCGACGAGTCCGAGCCCGGCACCTTCAAAGACCGACTCCTCATGGACTTCGATCCCCACCTCATGCTCGAGGGGATCGCCATCGCCTGCTACGCCTGCCGCCTCAAAAAGGCCTACATCTTCATCCGAGGCGAGTACCACCACCAGGCCAAGGTCCTCGAGAACGCACTCAAAGAGGCGTATGAACACGGCGTCTTCGGTGGCAAGGGCCTCCTCAACGGCGCGTCCAACTGGTCTGTCGACTGCTACGTCCACCGCGGCGCGGGCGCCTACATCTGCGGCGAGGAAACCGCACTGCTCGAAGGCCTCGAGGGCAAGCGCGGCTGGCCCCGCATCAAGCCCCCCTTCCCCGCCCTCAAGGGCCTCTTCGGCAAGCCCACCATCATCAACAACGTCGAAACCCTCGCCCACCTCCCCAGCATCATCGAGAACGGCTGGGAATGGTTCAGCAAGCAGGGCTGCAACTCCACTATCGGCGGCCCGCCCTCATGGGGCACCAAGCTCATGGGCATGAGCGGCCACGTCAACCAGCCCGGCTGCTACGAGTTCGACCTCGGCATCCCCCTCCGCGTCTTCGTAGAGAGATACTGCGGCGGCATGCGCAACGGCAAGAAGTTCAAGGCCGCGATCCCCGGCGGGGTCTCCATGGGCATCCTCGGCACCGACCAGTACGACGCCGAGCTCGACTTCGACATCGGCCGCAAGCACAACGTCCTCGGCCTCGGCACCGCCTGCCCCACCGTCTTCGATGAAGACACCGACATGGTCGCCGTCGCCCGCAACATCGCCCGCTTCTTCAAGCACGAGTCCTGCGGCCAGTGCACCCCCTGCCGCGAGGGCTCGGGCTGGCTCTACCAGCTCCTCGGCCGCATCGAAGAGGGCAACGCCAAGACCAAGGACCTGGACCTCGCCCTCGAGATCGCGACCAGCATGGGCTCCATGCCCGGCACCACGATCTGCGGCCTGGCCGACGGCAACAACTGGGCCGTCCGCACCATCATGAACAAGTTCCGCCCCGAGTTCGAGGCCCGCGTCCGCCCCACCTTCGTGCCCGTCAGGGTCACAGTCGGGGCGGGGGCGAAGGGGTAAGGAGCGCACGACGATCAGTGCCCCGCTCATCACCGAGTCGCGTCATGTCTCGTCGCTGCCTCCGCCTCGCGATTCATCACGCACGTCATAAAGGTGCTCGATCGAGTAGAACTGGCATCCAGTCATTCCAGCGGACACAATGGCGTCTCGAATATCATCTCGCACGAGCACGACATTGGTGGATCTCGCCATTCTGCATATCGGAGCATCAAGCGGTATCTGTGCGACATCAATGACCATGCGGTCGAAGCTCGAGTATGGTCCTGCGTCGTCCCAGCAGTGAGAATACGTGCTATCGAGGCATTCGACTAGTCGCGTCCAGTTCGCGTCCAGTACCTGTCTGCCGCAGGAGATCCGTCATAGTGCCTCAGTGTGATGGGTAGGTACTGGGCACACGATGGCGCATACCTTTCGAGGAGTATGCGCAGTCGATCAGACACGATGTGTTCCCTGGCCCAAGGCATGTCCTCCAAGGGACCCGGCTCATCACATCGCACAGCGAGGCTACCCGTCCAGTTTGTGACCACGTTTCCCTGCCAGATCGAACTCACATGCTCCCAACTTATGCAATGAGGAGGATCTTCACCAAAGTCCTCGACCATGCAGCGGTATCCCTCTCGCGCGGGCTCATGCGATTCTCCAGCATTACTGAACTGCCAGTATCTTGTGTGCATGCGCTTCCACGCCGACTTGGCTTGCAGATTACGCGGACTCGTGAACGGTAGGCGATCTCTATCGTGAGCCTTGTGCCGCGCGCGGATCGATTGGCTCGCCTCGGAGCCTCACCTTGCGTGACGACTTGCACTCTTCGACGATCGCTGCTGAGGCGTCTAGTAGAAGTACCGCGCAGCGGCATCCTTCGTGGAGCGGCCCGCACGGCCCCGACTCTCTCCCCGCCTAGCCCTCTTCCTTGACTCCGGGAGGTGCGCCCCCCGTCCGCCCCCCGCGCCGCATCCTTCCCCGCTTCCCCCCGCGGCATCCTCCTTC
>JAPKGU010000221.1 GCA_026647565.1 Phycisphaerales bacterium
GTCTCCTCAATCCTCAGAAGTTGGTTGTACTTGGCGGTTCGGTCTACCCGGCACGGCGCGCCGGTCTTAATCTGCCCAGCATTCACGGCCACGGAAAGGTCAGCGATGAAAGTGTCCTCCGTCTCCCCCGAACGGGGTTCGATGAGTAGGAGAGGGGCTGGAGATACCGCTTGGCGTCGCTGTCGTTGCCCAGGTGGTGTGCGGACAGCCCGGCGACGAGCGACGCCTGCTCACGCTGCTCCTGGGAGCCGCTGGTCGATGCCTGCGACGCCCGCTTGTACGCCTCGGCGTGATTGCCGGCGTTGTAGGCGTCCATGTAGGCGGTGCTCTTGGAGTTGCCCTTGCACCCTCCGAGCATCAGCCCGAAGCCGAGGAGGGCCAGCGAAGCGATCTTGGTCACGCGAGCGAGCGAGCGGTTGGTCATGTCACGGGTCCATCCAGGAGGGCGACCGCGGCGCAGGGGCCACGGACAGGTTCGGGTGGGCTTCCGGTTCCCACACGTTCGGATACTGTATCGGCTCGCGTACCGTCCAAACCTTCAAAGCGGCAGTTCTTGCCTCTTTCGGAGCACCGGTTGACACTCGCACATTCAATCCTGCGGACCATGCTCACCCACCCCCGGCGCGTCGCGATCATTGACGATCGGGGGCCGCGCCGGGGGATCGAGGTCGTCGTCGGCGCCCTCCACCTGGCCGAGCTGATCGAGCGCCGCTCGCGGACGCCCACGGTCGGCGTCATGCTCCCGACGGGGGCTGGGACGGCGGTCGCTGCCCTGGCGACCTGGATGCTCGGTCGGACCATCGTTCCACTGAACTACGTCCTGAAGCCCGAGGAGCTCCAGCTCGTCATCGACGACTGCGGCACCGACATCATCCTCTCCGCCGCCCCATTCCTGGAGGCGGTCGGGCAGTCGCCCCGGGTCTCGAACCTTGTGCTTCTCGACCAGCAGGACTTCCGCGGCGCGCCGGAGCCGCGCTGGCCGGCGCGGACGACCGATGACGACCTGGCGGTGCTGCTCTACACCTCCGGGACGAGCGGTCGGCCCAAGGGCGTGATGCTCACGCACGGGAACATCCGCTCGAACATCCAGCAGTGCATCGACTGGGTGGACTTCAACGATCGAGACGTGCTCCTGGGCGTCATCCCGCAGTTCCACTCGTTCGGGCTGACGGTCCTCACCATTCTGCCCATGGTCGTCGGCTGCCGCGCGATCTACACCGCCAAGTTCGTCCCCCATCGGATGATCAAGCTGTTGCGGGAGCACCGGCCCACCGCCTTCGTCGCGATCCCCTCGATGTACAACGCGCTCCTGCACGTCAAGGACGCGACGGCGGAGGACTTCGCGTCGTTGCGTCTGCCGATCTCCGGCGGCGAGCCGCTCCCCCGCGCCGTGCTCGACGCGTTCCACGAGCGGTTCGGCCTCCGGCTCTGCGAGGGGTACGGCCTGACGGAGACCGCGCCGGCGACGAATGTCTGCCGCCCCGAGGAGTGGCGTCCGGGCGTTGTCGGGCGTCCGCTTCCCCGCGTGCGCGAGCGGATCGTCGATCTTGAGACCGGTGCGGATCTTCCTCCGGGGCGTGACGGGGAGGTCCGCATCGCCGGGCCGAACGTGATGCGCGGGTATTACCGCCTTCCGAAGGAGACCGCGTCGGCGTTCGACGAGCGCGGCTACTTCCGCACGGGCGACATCGGGCGTTTCGACGCCGACGGCTTCCTGGCGATCACGGGGCGTCTGAAGGAGATGCTGATCGTCGCGGGGGAGAACGTCTTCCCGCGCGAGATCGAGGAGGTGCTCAACCGTCACCCGGCCGTCAACGATTCGGGGGTGGTAGGGGGGAGCGACCCGGTTCGGGGCGAGGTGCCGATCGCGTTCGTCGAGATGAACGAGGGCTTTGAGTTCGACGAGCGAGACCTGCTGGGCTGGTGCCGCGAGCGGCTCGCGGGTTACAAGGTGCCTCGCGAGGTCCGGCGCGTGGAGGCCATGCCCCGAAACCCGACGGGGAAGATCGTGAGGCGTGAGCTGAAGAAGCTGATCTGAATCTCAGCCGCCGAAGGCCTTCTTGTAGTCCTCGATGAACTTCTTGAGGCCCGAGTCGGTGAGGGGGTGCTTCATGAACTGCTGGATGACGTTGTACGGCACGGTCGCGACGTCGGCCCCGACCATGGCGCAATCGACCATGTGCTTGTTGTGGCGGATCGACGCGGCGAGGATCTTGGTCTTCAGCCCGTAGTTGTCGTAGATCTGCCGGATCTGCTGGATCAGGACCATGCCGTCCTCGGCGACATCGTCGAGTCGGCCGATGAATGGGCTGACGAGGTACGCGCCGGCCTTGGCGACCATGAGGGCCTGGAGCGGCTGGAAGCAGAGGGTCATGTTGGTCTTGATGCCTTCGTCGGTGAAGGCCTTGCACGCCTTGAGGCCATCGACGGTGCTGGGGAGCTTCACGACGATGTTGGGTGCAATCTTCGCGCGCTCCCGCCCCTCCCTCAGCATGCCGGCGTAATCGGTGGCGATGACCTCGGCCGAGACCGGGCCTTTGACGACCTCGCAGATCTCGGCCAGGCGCTTGCCGTAGTCGATCCCTTCCTTGGCGATCAACGAGGGGTTCGTCGTCACGCCGTCGAGAACGCCGAGCGCGTGGGCTTCCTTGATCTCGTTCAGATTTGCTGTGTCGATGTACAGTTCCATCGCGTGCTTCTCCCGGCGAGGTGCGGATCACTGCATTGAGAGTATGAGCGTAGGTCGAACCGGCATCACGGCTCGATCTCAACCACAAACTCCACCTCCACCGGCGCGCCCAGCGGCAGGTCGTTCGCGCCGACCGCGGCCCGCGCGTGGCGTCCGCGCTCCCCAAAGACCTCCAGCATCAGCTCGCTCGCGCCATTGGCGATCTTGGGCTGCTCGTGGTACCCCGCGTCGCACGCCACGAAGACTCCGAGCCGGACGATCCGCTTCACGCGGTCGAGCGATCCGCACGCCTCGCGGATCACCGCCAGCCCGTTGATCGCACACTGGCGCGCACACGCCACACCCTGCTCCGGAGTGACCTCAACCCCCACGCGTCCCTGGTGGACCAGCTTCCCCTCGCGCATCGGGATCTGACCGGCGACGAAGACCAGATTCCCGGTTCGGACCGAGGGGACATACGCCGCGACGGGCTTCGGCGCCGGCGGCAGCGTGATCCCGAGCGCCAGAAGGCGAGCTTCCGGGGAGGTCTGCGTGTTTGGATTGGGTTCGGTCGGCTGCGGCATTTGGGTGTTCTCCTGCGGGATGTGGGGCCGGGCGGCGCGGAGTGGGTGTCGGGGCGGGTTCAAATGGTGGAACCACCCGACTTGACATACGAATCGATTGATGTAGGTTATATGGGTCGGGCCGGAGATCTCTCCGGATCGACTGGCTGGCAAGTGGCCTCGGTGCCGTACCGATGCATGCCCTCATTCGCGGCGATTTGCCGCACCCGTGATTCACGCGCGGGACCACGAGCAAGCCGACATCCCGAAGGCCCCCGTCACGATCCTGGTGGACGCTGTATCGGCGTCCGGTCCTTGATTCTGGGCGGCGTGTGCCACCGAGACGAAGTCGGGCCAATGTTGCAGTTGGTGCTCACAGATCGTTCCCATCCTCGGTTCCATTCCGCGTCCGGGCGTTCCGGACGCATGCAGTACGTGCCATAGTCATTGGCATTCGTCATCCATACAGGAGTCGAAACACATGAAGCGTCGTGCATTCACCCTCATAGAAGCTCTCGATCAACGAGTTCGTCGCCTTCCAGAAC
>JAPKGU010000222.1 GCA_026647565.1 Phycisphaerales bacterium
GTTCACCGGGGCATCCGGCGGGTGGGCCCCGACGTATCGACCTGAGTTCGTTGTCGGGTTGGTAGCTTGAGGGTGTTCTTTGTGAAAGGTGGGCCGCGGGTGTACCATCGGCTCCCCTTTCGGCGTCGCGGGGTGCCCCGGGGCGTTGTTCAGGGCGTGCAATCTGCTCGATCGGTTGGTGGTTCGGGCGTCGATTCGTCCGCGCCGGAGGTTGGATATGCCATCTTCGAACGTGAGCTGGGGGATCGAAGTCGGTTCGGGCGCGATCAAGGCCGTAAAGCTTGAGGCGGACGGCGACGGTGTGCGGGTCGCGGACTTTGCCATCGTCCCGCACGCGAAGGTGCTCTCGACGCCGGACCTTGATCAGAACGACGCGATGCGGGTCGCCCTGGGCACGCTTACGAGCCAGTACGACCTGTCCGGCGCGACCATCTCGGTCAGCGTGCCGGGCCATGCGGGCTTCGCGCGTTTCGCCAAGCTGCCCCCGGTCGAACCGAAGAAGGTGCCGGACATCGTCAAGTTCGAGGCGGTGCAGCAGATCCCATTCCCTCTGGAAGAAGTCGAGTGGGACTATCAGACGTTTGTCAGCCCCGATTCTCCCGACGTGGAGGTGGGGATCTTCGCGATCACCAAGCAGCGCATCCGCGAGCGGCTCGACATGCTCGCGGACGTCGGCATCGTGCCCCAGGTCGTCACGCTCGGGCCCGTTGCCGCGTTCAACGCGCTGGCGTTCGATCTCTCGTTCACCGAGCAATCACCCGGCACGATCATCCTGGATATCGGGACGACATCGACGGACCTCGTGATCGCCGAGGCGGGACGAGTCTGGGTCCGCACGTTCCCGATCGGTGGTCATCAGTTCACGAACGCGCTGGTGGAGGCCTTCAAGCTCACGTATTCCAAGGCCGAGAAGGTCAAGCGCGAGGCCGACACCAGCAAAGCGGCACGCCAGATCCTCCAGGCGATGCGTCCGGTCTTCGGCGATCTCGTGCAGGACGTCCAGCGCTCGATCGGTTACTACCAGTCGCTGCACCGCGACGCGAAGCTCACGCGACTGATCGGGCTCGGCTCGACGTTCGCACTCCCCGGACTGCGCAAGTTCCTCAAGCAGCAGCTCCAGCTCGACGTCTACCGGCTCGAGGAGTTCAAGCGTGCGAAGGCCGATGGCGATCGCGCCTCGGAGTTCGGTGCCAACGCCATGACGCTCGCAACCGCCTACGGATGCGCGCTCCAGGGACTCGGCCTCAACACCATCAACGCGAATCTCATGCCGTCCGCCATCCTGCGATCCGCCATGTGGAAGGGCAAGGCCAAGTGGTTCGCCACCGCCGCAGGACTCGCCATCGCGACCGGCCTTGCGATGCAGATCCGCCCGATGATGGACTCGAGCGCCGTCGCGGCGTCCCCTCGCCCGCGCGAGATCGACGATGCGACACAGCGGTTCGGACGGGCCGAGGCCGAAGCGAAGCAGGCGGGCGCCATCGGCGCCGAGCAGCCCAACCTCCTCGCTGCGAACATCATCACCCTCCTCGACGATCGTGCGGTGTACGCGCACCTGGCCAACGACCTCTCTCTCATCGTTCGCAACGCCGACACCAAGACCGCCGGACCCGATCGCCCTGCACTCCGGATGATCTCATACAAGACCAACTACCTTGGCGTCCTGGCCCCGCGTGCGCCAGCGGGCGAGGAGGATTTCGACGATGGTGGGCGAGGAGGCCGGGGCGGTCGCCAGGCGATCGGGGGCGAGGCCGCCGGCGGTGCGAGCGGCGATGTCCCCTTTGCCGGGCCGGTCGTGGAGGTCGAGATCGAGTTCGCGACGCCGGAGAAGTCCCTCCGCCAGTTCTACCAGGGCGCCATCGGCGACTGGCTGGACTCGAACAAGGATCGCGCCGACGTGCCGTACGTGATCGTGCCGCCGGAGATCACGAGGGTTGTGTTCACAGAAGCCGCGGCGCCCGCGCCCGCCAGCGGGGGCGAGCTGGCGGTCTCGCCGACGGGCGAGGATGAGCTGGGCGGCAGCGGCCGTCGCTTCGCGTCGCAGCCACGCCCGTCGGGCCCGCGTGTCACAGGACAGATTGTCGGCGAGGGGCCGAGTCTTGCGAACGAGCAGGAAACGCGCGACATGGCTTCGAATCAGTTGATCGAGAACCTGGCGCCGATCACGCCCGACAGTCCGTCGGGGTATCCCAGCGACGGACGCATCAAGGTCACGTATCGGGTGGTGGTGAAGCCGAAGACGGCTCCTGAGACGGAGGGCGGCCAGTGAAGAACGTGCTGGGTTGGGTGAAGTCGAATCTGGTGGTGGTGATCTCCCTTGTGGTCATCCTCATCGCGATCCCCGCGGGCTTCGTCGTCTCGAGCGGGTGGAACAAGAAGATCAAGACCGGGCGCGAGGCGGAGGCCAAGGACGCGATGTCGAAACTGTCCAAGACGACAGTGACGTATTCGGTGCCCGCGGTCATGCCTGGCGAGCAATCGCTGGACCTGAAGGCCGTGCCCAACAAGAAACTCACGGAGTGGTTCGCCGCCGAGCGGGCACGGGCCAAGGCAGAGGTCGAGAGCGTCGTCAAGGACGCGACGGCGTTCAACCAGAAGGGTCGCAAGCCGCTGATCGATAACCTCTTTCCGAAGGCCGGGAACCCGCGGGATCGCGACTCGAAACTGCTGGAGTTCATCCAGATTCTCTCCGGCCGTCGCGAGGGCAACCAACCCTCCGCGTACGACCTGCTGCTGAAGAAGCACGGTGCCGGAGATAAAGCCGAGTCGGCGAAGATCGCCTCGACCCTCCGCGACATGGACCAGCGTGTGCGTGACTCCAACGGGAATCGCCAGCTGACGTCCGACGAGCTCGAAGCCCTCACCAAGCAACTGGTCGACAGGCGGATCGGCGAGATGCGTCGGCGCGCTCAAGAGGTCAGCTTCTTCGCAACGCCCGCGGTGTTCGCGACCGACTCGGGCAGGCGCATGAACGGCTACCACAACATCCCGGTCAATCCCGGATCCGACGTGCCCACCCACGAGCAGGCCTTCGTCTACCAGTGGGATTTCTGGGTCCTGGAGGACGTCGTCGCGGCGATCGAGCGAGCCAACACCTCCCCCGACGGAGAGCGCCTCGCCGTCGAGCGCGCGCCGGTCAAGCGGATCATCTCGCTCAACGTCAAGAACCCGCCGATCCCGGGCTACGGAATCCCCGATCCGCGCCAGCAGGGCAGGTCGAGCGAGAGCGAGGACGAGAGCCGCTCGGCCGAGGGCCCCTTCCCCGGCGGCGTGCCGCTCGACAGGCGCGTCTCCGTCACGGGCCGCACGACGAACATCAACAGCAACAAGGTGTACGACGTCCGCGTCGCGGAGCTTGTGGTCGTGGTCGCCAGCGACAAGCTTCAGACGCTCCTGTCCGCGCTCTCGCAGACAAACTTCATGACCGTGATCGACCTCGACATGGAATCGATCGACGTCTGGGGCGACCTCAAGGACGGATACTACTACGGTCCCGACCACGTGGTGAAGGCCACGATCGTCATTGAGACGGTCTGGCTGCGGAGTTGGCTGGCGCCATTCATGCCGATGGCGATCGCCAACAACATCGGTGCCGACCTGCCCGAAGAAGACGGCGCCGAGTGAGCGGACGATGTGCGACCCCGGCACTGGCCGACGCACTGCGAACCG
>JAPKGU010000223.1 GCA_026647565.1 Phycisphaerales bacterium
CCACCTGGCCCGGCGCGGTCGTCGGCACCTCGCCGGGCGCGGCCACGTCCTACCGCGGCGTCGACTATGGCGACGCCGTGCTGGCCGTCCTCGGCACCGAGCAGAGCGGGCTTGCGGATAACCTCGCCCGGGCTTGCACGCTGATGGTGCGCATTCCCATGTTCGGGAAAGCGGAATCGCTCAACCTCGCGGTGGCCGCGGGCGTCCTGCTCTACGGCATCCGCGCGGCGCAGGAAAAGGCGGGAGCGCCGTAGGCATCCGACCAGGATCGCAGGGTCCGGTGGCGGGCCTGCACTCGGCACAGCATCGATACGGGCGAAGCGTGTTGACACCGTTCGGCAAGGTGTCAGACTAGCCTGGAAGCCCCCCGCGCGGCGATATTGACGCCGAAGTCAGCGGTTATCCGTGTAAATTCGTGAATGGGGCCGTCATGTCGTACAGATACGGCTATCCCTATGTATTGGAGCTGAGCTACGACTATGTTGCACAGGTATTGACGTCCGCTCTGCGCAGCGAAGCCACGTATCGCAAGTCGATCTCGCTCAACCTGGGCGGGGCCATCAACTTTACGATCGTCGACTACGTGCCGCGCATCCGGCAGGTTCGCCTGGCGTACGACGGCGGAACCGGCGTCACGTCCGAAGTGACGATCGAGCACGCGTCCGGAAGTCTCCCGCCACCGTACAAGAGCTTCGTGCTTACCGGCACGCTGGAAGCACTCATCAGGGCTGGTCAATTCGTCGCGATCGGCGCGCGGGGCCGGCCCGATTTCGAGATCGCCTTCCTGAACGACAAGGGTGCCGAAATTGCCAAGGACAAGATCGACCATAGCTCCGCGCTTCAGCTCGGCCTCCGCGGTTGGGCGCATTTCGCCTTCGATATCAAGACGACCGAAATCTATCTGACCATGAGCGCGGCACGGCTCGAAGGACGCAAGTCGGGGATCGTCGTCGGCACCTATGGCGCAAGCGCCACGGCGCCGCGTGGCGCAGCGGCGCCGGGGACGACATACCAGGCGCTGCCGAGTCCGACGCCCGCCAGGTTGACCCAGTACAAAGGATACCTCGGCACGACGGCGCAGATCGGCGTCGCCGTCGACGATTTCCTGCTGGAGATCGCGGGCGCCTATGTCGGCGGCTACCTGGCGGTGGAGTTCTTCAAGAGCCTCGGCGTAACCGCCGCGATCCAGTCGGCGACCGCCACCGTCGACAAGATCGCGTGGCCTACGTCGGTATCCATGCACGCCGACGCGACAATCGATATCACCACGGAGCACTGGCTATTCGGGAAGGGCATCAAGACGCTCCGGTTCAACGGTGAAGGCCCTCCGTACCACCGCATTCCCGACCCGGGCGGTCCAGCCCGGAGCAGCATCGAGGTGCGGCTCGCCCTCCAGTCGTTTCAGGAGTGGGACGTGCAGTCCCAGCGCTGGGGCGATCCGAACACCATGATCAAGGGCCACCAGCAGATATGGCTCAGCACGATCAATACGGAATACGGCAAAGGTGGCCGGGCCATCGATATCGATCCCGTGGCGATCGGGATCAGCGGGCAGATGACGGACATGCTGTATGTCGAAGGCCAGGGATCGGCCGTGCCTTGGGACAACCCGAAGGGATCCATCGCCGCCAAGAACAACGAAAGAATACTCTATGTTCGAAAGGGTGTCGGGATCGAGCTCGATGCGGCCAATGCAGCCGCACAGCCAGGCCACGGACGAGTCGACTTCAAGGTGCTCAGCCACACGGCGCCGCCCGGACTGCGCGTCACCGGCCTGCCGTTGTCGGTGGCTCCGGGAGTGCGAACCCCGATCGGCCTGATCAACGACGCGACCGGATACACCAGCGGCGAGATCGTCTTCATCACCAACGACGGCGCGATGAAGCTACCCGTCGAAATGTTCGAAATCGAGGGCCAGTACGGCGTCCCCGGCAAGGTCGTCGTGAAGGCGACGAACTTCCGCGACTACCGCGAGGCGGGTGGATTCGCTGGCTCGGACTTCGGCCATGCAAGCCTCTCCGCGACATGGGTCCCGGGGCCACCCAGCGTGCTGACCGTTTCGCGCCCGTCGCCGCGTTCCGAATTCAGCATCGTGGGGCCGTCGACCTTCGTGCTTTCGAAGCAGAACCCCCGCCAGACGTTCCAGATCACCTTCAACGCAGGACTACGACGGCCGACCGAGCCGCCGCTCGTCGAGCGGATCGAGATCAAGTCCGCGACGGAATCGTCGCCGCGAACGATCGAGCTGGTTGGCGAAGTGCTTCGTCCCCAGGTCTATATCCCCGACATCCTACTGGGCATCGTCGCGCTGGCGTACGAATACAGCCAGATGAAAGACGCCGTGTTCCAGATGCAGCGATACCGCGAGCGCATGAATCAAGGACCGATTCTGCCGCGCCCGGCGGGGCCTGGTCCGGATCCTCTGCCGCCGTTCGCCTTCGATTGGATGATCGCGCGGGCGCCGCTTCTTCGGAACGGCGCTTCGCTGGCATTCAAATCGACGGCGGACGAACCGCTCGCCAGCTCGACCGGAACGGAGGAATACGGCGCGCTTGGCGTGATCGCCGCAGATCCCGAAACAGCCGGATATTTCGACGTTGTCCCGCCACCCGCGTCCGACGCATGGATCGAGCTCATGCTCGAATACTGGACCGAGCGGGTCTGGAGCAAGCAGCCCTTCGGAGAGCCGATTCGAGCGCTGACGTGGTGGGGAAACAGGCTGCTTGCCGGCACCGAGGATTGCATCAAGACGTTCGACCTCTCCCGATCGGGCAGGCTGACGCCCGGGTCCGAGTTCCGGATGGAGGACGCGGTCGAAGGCCTGTGGGCGACGGCGGATCGCGTCATGATCTTTGCCGCCGGCGAGCTGCGCATTGCGGACGGCCTGGACGAGCACGACCTTTCGGCGAGCTACCGTTATCCGATGGATCGCCCGCCGACGGCCTTGGCGCCCATGCTCGACAACGACGTCCTGCTCTTTTGCGAGGGCAGGGCGCAGCTCGTCCGCCTTGGGCCGGGCCTCGAGGTGATTTCCGACCATCCGATCGACGGTAGTGTCTCTCTGCTTCTCCCCGTCGGTATCGGCTCGTTGCTCGCCTTCTCGCGAGAGCAGTGCTTCCTCGTCCGATATTTCGGCGAAGGCATGGAGATCGAGCCCGTCGGGAACATCCCGCCGATCGCCCGCGTGGTGCCGCTGGATCGCACGCTCGTGCTCCGCCACTGGTCGGGCGAAATCTCCGTGATGGGAGCGTTCGCCTCCGGTCTTCGGATTGCCGGTCGCGTCGACCGACCGCCGCCGCTCGCGTCGTTTGGCATCCCCGTCGCCGGCATCTCGGCCGCGGACGGGACGGGGCGGATCGCCGCATTCGACCGCGAGACCGGGAAGTTGACGCTGCGCGAGTACCGGAGACTGACGCCCAATCGCGATGCCGTCGAAGCGTGGCTGGGCTGACCGCGATATCCGTGCAAACGGCGGTGACCGCCTGCTTCGACGGTCGCTTGGCCGACTCCCACGCCGCCTCCCTCGCCCTGGTCGCCCCCGACCGACATGCCGTCCGTAAGCATCCGGTCAGGAGCCGCGGGGCTCCTTGCCGCGCTCGTACGTTGCCAGCGCGTCGCG
>JAPKGU010000224.1 GCA_026647565.1 Phycisphaerales bacterium
ATACGCTGGAGGTGGCCGTCACAGTGGCACCGGCCGACGAGATTCAGACGCTGCCCAGCCCGGCCGAGACCATGAGCGGCATGAGCTGCATGATGGGGGTGGCGAGCACGGCGAAGATGACGACGGCGATCAGGACGGCGCGGGGTCCCTTGTGGCTCCAGGTCCACGAGAGCGCCTCGCGCGTGCGGGCCCAGGCGATGCCGGGCTTCTTCCACGCGCCGCGGAGCTCGGCCGGCGCCGGCGCGTCGGGCGTCGACAGCACCGCGAGCAGCACGCCGATGAACGTGATGGCGTTGAAGAGGAGGAGTGCGGACGCGCCGCGGCTGATGGATGCCGTGCTCGAACCGGGATCGATGGCATCGGCGGCGACGATCGCCGAGCCGGCGACGGCGACGGGGGCGACGCCCTGGAAGGCCTTCATGATGAGGCCGCCGGTCGCGGGGCCGATGACGCGTGCGGCGTTGAAGGAGATGCCGTTGAGCGTGATGGCCTTGGAGAGATCCTCGCGGGGGACGAGTCGCGGGGTGAGCACCTGCCACGCGGGCATGTTGAAGGCGACCGCGATGCCGTGGGCGAGCATGAGGGCGAGGAGGACCGGGGGCGTCGCGAAGCGGAGGAACGCGGCGGCGGCCATCGCCAGGGCGATGAGCATCATGCAGACCTGGGTCACGACGATGAGGGTCTTGCGGTTGACGCTGTCGGCGACGAGGCCGCCGAACATGCCGAGGATGAGCGTGGGGCCGAGTTGGGCGGCGGCGAGGTATCCCATCCACGCCTCGGACTTGGTCTGCTGCGAGACGATCCAGCGGATGGCGACGAACTCGAACCAGCTTCCGACATAGGAGCCGAAGGCGGCGATGAAGATGGTGCGGTAGTGGTGGTGTCGGAGGACGCCGAGTCGCGAGGGGCGAGCCGGAAGCGGGGAGTCGGGCGTCGGCTGGGACTCTTCGACCTGCGTGGGATCCGGGAGGAGCGAGCCGGGCGGCGCGGGGGCGATGGCGCCGGCGCCGTCGAGCGAGGAATCCGACGAGAGGGGTCGCGCGTTCGGGTCTGGGAGGTCGCGTCCGTCCATGGGTGGCGCCCGCGCGGCGCGTGGCGAGAGGCGATGTTATGCAAGCGTGCGGATGGAATGTGTCGTTGGACGGGTGAGGGGGTGCGTGGATGTCGACGGGGTGTTCGGGCCTAGTGTCTGTCGATGACCGAGATTTCGCCGCTGCTGAGGCCGTTGCCGCAGGACCTTCGGAGGAGGGCGCGTCTGGCGCGGGTTGGGGAGATCCCTGTGCTGCTGGCGCACCCGGACTGGGAGCGTCCGGCGCCGACGGTGCTGTGGATGCACGGCAGGACGGCAACGAAGGAGCTGGACCCCGGGCGTTATCTGAGGTGGCTGCGCGCGGGGATCGCGACGTGCGCGATTGATCTGCCGGGGCACGGCGAGCGGCTGGTTTCCGAGTATCACACGCCGGTGCGGACGCTCGACATGCTGGAGCAGGCGGTGGGGGAGGTGGACAGCGTTGTCGAGTACCTGGCGTCGCCGGAGCATCGGGGCGTGTTTGACCTGGATCGGCTGGGGATCGGGGGGATGTCGGCGGGCGGGATGGTGACGCTGCGGCGGCTGTGTGAGGGGCACGAGTTCCGGTGCGCGGCGGTGGAGGGGACGACGGGGAATCTGGCGGGGTTGTATGTGCCGCGGCGGGGTGGGCCGGGTGAGCAGGCGCCATGGCCGGTGAGGCATGATGAGTCGCGGGTCGCGTTGCTTGATCCGATGCAGAATCTGGGAGGTGGGGGGGTGGGGTTCAGGCCGGTGCCGCTGCTGGCGTTGCATTCGGAAGCGGACCGGATGATCCCGGTGGGCGTGCAGAGGAGGTTTGTTGAGGTGCTTCGGGGGCACTACGTGGCGCGGGGCGCGGACCCGTCGCTGATCGAGTTCACGACGTGGCCGGAAACGGGCGCGCCGGATGAGCACGTGGGGTTCGGGCGGGTGTCGAACGACGCGAAGAATCTTCAGACAGACTTTCTGTCGAGGTCGCTGCGGGCGGGAGGATGAGAGAGACGGGTGGTCAGCCCGGGTCGATCTCGGCCTCGATGATGACGCCATCCGGTGCGCCGTATGCGGCGGTGAGCACGAGGTCGATCACGAGGGCGACGTCTTCGATGGTGGCGTCGGTGATCGAGTGCATCGCGGAGTCGCGTTCTTCGCAGCGGGAGGCGAGGTCCTCGCGTCCTGCGGCGCGGAGGAGCGCGGCGGGATCGATATCGTCGCGGTCGCAGAGGTTGATGAGGCCGTCGCCGGCGTACTGGACGATGCCGAGTTGCTTGCGGCCGGGGTCGCGGACCCAGATGGAGACCCAGCCGCCGTGACGGGCCTTTGAGGACTCGAAGCGTGTGAGTGCGGTGTGGATGAGATCGAGGGGCGTGGCGAAGGCATCGCTGGGGGCGGTGCCGACGGCGCTTTGCGCCGGGGAGATGGACTTTTTCAGGCGATCGAGCCAACCCATACGGGCCTCCGGTGGCGCGGGTACCCCTTGCGATCCGTAGTATCGGTCCCCGCTACCCTCCGGCCATTACTCCGTCGGCTTGGAGGTCGCGATTTCTTTCATGCCCATGCTCGCCGACATTCCGAATCGCCGCCAGGTCTGGGCGTGGGCGCTCTATGACCTTGCGAACCAGTCGTTTCAGTTGCTGATCAACACGCTGCTGTTCTCGATCTTTCTGGCGGAGGTGGTGGTTGGCGTCGGGGACGGGGGTGGCGGAGGGGACGGGACGCGGGCGTGGACGATGATGTCGGCCGGGTCGCTGCTGATCGTGGTGGTGCTGTCGCCGTTTCTCGGGGCGCTGGCGGATCAGCGTCAGTGGAAGCGGGAGTTGCTTCTCGGGTCGGGGGTGTTGTGCGCGGTGCTGACCGGGTGTCTCTCGACGCTTGGTCACGGGGATGTTGCGTTGGCGGCGGGGCTTTATGTGGTGGCGGCGGTGTCGTGCGGGCTGGGTGAGAACTTTCTCGCGTCGTTCCTGCCCCAGTTGTCGACGCCGCGGACGGTGGGGCGGGTGTCGGCGTTCGGTTGGACGATGTCGTACATCGGGGCGCTGGCGCTCCTGGGGATTGTGGCGGCGTGGACGATTCTGATGGGGCGTCACGAGATTGCGGAGGCGAGGCCGCTGTTTGTGCTTGCGGGTGCGTGGTTCCTTCTCGGGATCCTGCCGTCGTTTGCGTGGCTTCGTGAGAGGCCGATTGGTGAGGTGTCGCGTGCGTCTCTGGGTTCGGTTGTCGGCTCGACGGCGTCGCGGCTGTGGCGCACGGCGCATGAGGCAAGGCGTTTCCGGCAGCTGGCGCGGTTCCTTGCCATTTTCTTTGTGTACAGCATGGGGACGCAGTCGGTGATCTACTTCCTGGGGCTGCTCGGGAAGGACATGGGTTTCGGGCTGCCGCAGTTGATCGTGTTTGCGCTGGTGATGTCGCTGGCGGCGGGGGCGGCGGCGCTGGCGACGTCGCGGTTCCAGGATCGGCTTGGGCATGCGCGGACGATCGGGGTGTTTCTTGGGGTGTGGATCGTCGCCGATGCGCCGCATTACGTCGTCCATCGCCCCGATGCTCGCGCTCAGCGGGGCCGAG
>JAPKGU010000225.1 GCA_026647565.1 Phycisphaerales bacterium
GAACCATGACCACCCACCGGAACGGGAAGGACGCGCTCTCCGCCGAGTCCCAGGCGGAAACGGTGTCGTAGATCGAGTCGGCGTGGGTTGGTGAGAGGTGCTTCCACTCCGCAAGCCAGGTGATGTCCCAGCTCGCGTGGCTCTGGCAATAGAACACGCGCGGATACCAGTTCGTGGTGAAGCTCTCCCAGGAGGGCGTGCCGTTGAGCGCGGGGTCGGTGGTCGTGTAGCAGAACACCGGGTTGTGCCCGCCGAAGTGCGTCGGCCCGTTGGTCCAGCACTTGAGGGTGATGTCGCTCCAGCGCGGGTATCCCTCGGCCCTGAGCGCCTCGGGGTCCTCGATGGTGATGACCGCCCACCAGTTGGTCTCCGGTTTGGCGACGCCGGTGAGACCGTCCCCCTTCCCCACGAAGTTGCTCGCCGTCACCGTGCCCCTGAGCCCGATATTGGTGACGTTGGCGATGCCCGTGGCCGTGTTCACGCTCACGCCGCGCCAGTTGATGACCTGAGCCGTCAGCACCAACGCCGCCATCCCCGCGGCCAAGAAGAGGAGTTCCCTGCGCATGCTCACTCCCTCAGCGCCCAAAGGCCGCGATTGTCCTCGGCGTCGTAATCCGCCGGCTTGATCAGGTTCACCCCGTCGCAGGCGGTGACGCCGGGGTCCGGGTCCTCGATGTACTTGTACAGCGACGGCGGCCCCTCCCCGACATCGACGATCACCAGTGGCCTGCCGTACTCCAGGTGCGCGGTCGGCTGCCCGTCGAGATCGGTGCTCTCCCCGCCGGTCAGGCCGGTGATCCAGAAGCCGTGCTGCAGGCCGTTGCCGATGTAGCCGAGCTGCGCCGGGGTCTCCGACTCCCCGCGCGCGTGGTCGTTGTAGACCCGGCACTTCAGGTTCATAGACGAAAGTTTCTGCCCGCCCACGGTGACCTCGATGTCCAGCTCGATATCGATGTAGGGGAGTTCCGCGCCCGTCCCCTTGCCAATGGCCGCGTTGATGCCGACCGTCTCGAAGTCGATGACGGCGTCATAGTGCGGGTCGGTCTCCGCGTCCTCCTGGGCCCAGACCGTCTGCCGGATCATGACCGGGCCGCCGTACTGCGCGACGCCCCCGACAACCAGGTGCCCCTCCACCGTGATCCCCCACCCCTCCGGTAGGGCGATCAGCTCGTCGGCCCCGTCCAGCTCCTCGTTGACGAAGCGGATCTGCACCGGGATCTGGTCCCCGCGCTTCGCCGGCCAGAGCAGGATCGGGGACCGGTCGCCGCTGCGGAGGTAGACCTCGCCGGTGTCGAGGTTCGCGAAGAGGTTCCGGGCGAATACCTCCAGCACCGAGGAGCCGCTCGCGCCCTCCAGGAACAGGGCCGGGATCTGGCCGGAGAAGGGCATCTACTTCTTCCCTTTTTCGGCCTCGGCGATTTTCGCCTCGATGGCGGCCTGCGTCGCCGCCTCGTGCCTTGCCTTCTGCCCCGCCGTCGGGAAGCGCATCCTGAACGCGACGAACCCGCGATCTGCCGCCGCCGCCGCCTCGCGGTGGTCCTTCTTCGCGGCGATGGCCCCGTTGTAGAGCGCGAGCCACGCCCCGGCGTCGGTCACGTCCCCCTCGGACCTCACCCCGGTCCCCCTGCGCGTCGGCTTAACCCTGATCATGGCGCCTCCCCGTGCGGGTGGTGGGTTATCGAATCGACGGTGAGCAGCGCGTGCCAGTCCCCCGTCGGCAGTTCAAGGAGAGTCGCGGCGTCGTGGTACACCGCCCCGGATATGTCATCGATGTACCAACCGATCACGATCTGGTCACCGCCCTGCACCTGAAACGAGATGTCGTTGTCGATGGCGACGATCCCGCCGTTGCTGTCGTTCACCGGGATGAAGTCGTTGACCACCCTCGCGCTCAGGCACCCCATCGCATCTAGGACGTAGCCGAGCGGATAGATGTAGTCGTAATTGTTAAGGTTGTAATTATAGATCTGCTGCGCCGATGGGCGACCGAGGATTCCGCTGTTCGCCAGCCCGATGACCAGCACGATCCGGGGGTTCTGCCCCGAGCCTCTATAGGCGTGCCACGGCGGCGGGTTCTGGGCGAGGACCGACCCGGCGAAATTGAGACTCACGTCGAAGGTGTCGCTCTCCGAGCCCGGGACATCGACCGATCGCTGCCAGAGGCGGATCGCCTGATCGTAGTCGCCGTAGTAGATGTACTCGGCGCTCAAAACGTCCCCGTTGTACCATTCCGGCGACCCGGTCGGCCCGAACGTCCGGGCCGGGATCGACACCGGGCAGCGCATGTTGTGCAGGGCGTCGGTCAGCTCCTGCGCGAGGTCGCCCCCGATGACCTTCGGCACGTCGTCGGGGTGGGTGACGACGGTGACCGTAACCGAATCCTCGAGGCTCGGGTCCGCCACGCTGCGGCACACGACCTGGCACTCCCCGGCCTTGACCCCGATGATGGCGCAGTACTGGTCGGTCTGCTGCGGCGCGTTGAGCACCCTCTGGTAGTCGCTCACCGCGCTCCCGCGCTCGATCCGGCAGATCGAGGGATCGGAGGACTCGAAGACCACCCTCTTGTCGTCGAGGTTCTCGATCACCGCCGCCAGCGTCTGGAACGTCCCGATCCGCTGGCCCTGGTAGGTCTGGTCCTCCTGCCACTCCCAGAGGGTGATCTCGTCGTAGCTGGCGGTGATGGTGCCAGCGGTGCCGTCGAGGAAGTCCAGCCGCGCGGCGCGGTTGCCGAAGGCCGAGTAATCGGCTGCCAAGATGAAGCGGCAGCGGTTCTCGGCGAAGGCCGCGCAGGTGACCTCCTCGACGAGGCTGAGGTTGTCGCTCTCCGGGTCCTTGGCCCAGACCTTGAGGGTGGCGGGTTTCTCGGCGGTGGCGACCATCGCCTTGAAGTCCCCGCGCTCGTCGGTCACGCGGTACACGTCGATGGCGTTAACCCCGGAGGCCGCCGGCCGCAGGATCAGCCCGTCGGGGTCGATGGCCTTGAGCCGGTCGCCCTCCCGCTCGTACTTGTACCACCTCCCGTTGGAGGAGTTGAGCACCGCGCGGGCGATGTTGGTCGGATCGGGCATCCGCTACCCCGCCCCTGTCAACGGCTCACTTCTTCACGCTCACCAGGATCTCGTCCTCGGTCTCGGTCACCACGAAGCCGTCCCCGAACCGGACCCGCTTGCGGCGCAGGATCGCGTCCTTGAGCGCCTTGAGGAAAGCGATGTGGAAGCGCGGCTTCTGCGATTTGAGGTCCTCGCCCATCCCGTCACTCCCAGTAGGCGGTGTCGCCCGCCCCGTCCTTCTGCTGCCCTCCGTCGCCCCCGGTGATGTGGCAGACGTACCAGGGGTCCATCATCTGCGCCCACTCCTCCTCCTGCGTCCAGAAGCCGCCCGACTCCCCGGACCGGCTCCCGGTGCGCCGCCAGCGGAAGGGCGGGTTGATCATCGAGGTGTTGAAGCCGTAGCGCGCGAGGATCGCCCCGGTCTGGCCGACGTCCACCTTGAGGATCTCGACGCCAAAGAGCCGCGGCGGAGCGCCCGCGCTCCGGGTCTCG
>JAPKGU010000226.1 GCA_026647565.1 Phycisphaerales bacterium
GCCCGTCCGTCACGCTCTGTCGTGACGCGCCCGGGGAGATCCTTCGCACTGCGTGATCGTCTTGTCACCCGGCTCCGGTGCGACAAAGCGGGACGCCGGGGCGCCGCGCGGCAAGCGCGAGCACCCCGGCGTCGCGGCGTTCAGGGGGTCGGGCTACGCGACTTCCTGCATCGCGGCCTGCACGTGCTCGGTGGTGACGGACTTTGCCTTGGCGATGGCGGCGGCGAAGAGGGCGTGATGAGCGAGGCCGTTGGCCTTGCGCGGCAAGCCGCTGGACGCCTGGAAGATCGCCTCGACGGTTGCGGGCTCGAAGAGCGGCACCTCGGTGCCTGCGAGGCGCAGCCGATGGGTGAGGTAGGGCCCCATCTCGTCGCGTGCGAGACCGCGGACGTGGGCGCGGACGACGATGCGCTGAGCGAGCGCGTCGAGGGCGGCCATGCCCATGCGGCGGCGCAACTCCGGATGGCCAACGAGGACCACGGTGAGGCGGTTCTCGGAGTCCATCGCGTAGTTGGTGAGCAGCCGCAGGTCCTCGAGCAACTCGGTGCGCAGGTGATGCGCCTCGTCGACGATCAACACGGGGCGGAGGCGGCTTTCGGCACAGAGCCTGGAGACCTCACCTCGGATTTGCCGGAAGAGCGCGGCGCGGTTGCGCTCGGTGGGCAGGCCGAGCTCCCACGCGATGGACTTGTAGAGGTCCATCACGTTGCCCGTGGTCATGGAGACGTAGAGCACGCGGTAGAGCCCGCTGTGCAGGCCGGCGACGAGGTGTCTGCACGTGGTGGTCTTGCCGGAGCCGCTATCGCCGGTGACGAGGCCGATGCCGCGCATGTCGACGAGGTGTTTGAGACGCGCGCCAAGCTCGGCGAGGCTGGCCGACGCGAAGAGGTCGTCGGCGGCCAGGTCCTTGTCGAAAGGATGGCGCGTGAGGGCGAAGTGTTTGCGGTACATCAGAACAAATCCTCGTCCTGGCCGTCGAAGTCGATGAGATCGCGCATGGCGAGTCCCTCGGGCAGGTCGGTGGAGGCCTTGGGGAACTCGATGTCGCGCGTGGTGGCGTTGCGCTTGACGAAGCAGTTGGCCAGCACATCGACACGGCGGGCGATCTCGATGCGCCGTCCCTGGTGCCAGACTTCGACGGAGCGCTTCTCGGGCTTCTGAGCGGGGTCGAAGCGGAGCGTGACGCGCTCGCCGACGAGGGCGGCATCGACCTCGAAGGCGACGCCGTCGAGCGTGACTGTGCGGTCGGCCCGCACGTTTCGCTTCTGCTCGGCGAGGAACAGATCACTGAGATCCGCGCCGGGCATGCGGACGCCCTCGGAGGTGCGGGCCCACTTGTCCGCCGGCGACTCGTCGCCGAGGCCGCGGTGCGGCGCGTGGTGGTACTCGCCCTCGATCCAGGCCGAGAGCGCGCGATTCATGGTGTCGAGCGACACGAGCTCTGCGGGTGTGAGGAGCGCCAAGAACTGCATTCGGGCCGTGCGGAACCAGCGCTCCATCTTGCCCTTGCCCTGGGGCTTGTAGGGCTTGGCGTGGATGAGGGCGATGCCGAGCTTGGCGCAGACGACGGCGAGTTGCTTCGAGCGGAAGGCAGAGCCGTTATCGACGTACAGCCGTTTGGGGATGCCCCTGCGGCGCACGGCCTGCTCGAGGACGGAGAGGTAGGTGACGGCGCCTTCGGAGAACGTGAACGCCGCGTAGGGCACGACCCTTGTCGCGTCGTCGATGAAGGCGATGAGGTACGTCTGCCGCTGATGGCGGGCGTCGCGGATCTTCGGCCCGTACATCACGTCGCTCATCCACAGGTCTCCAGCGTTTTCGTGCTCGAAACGGCGCCGGTCCTTGCTGGTGGGGTCGTCGGGCTGTTTCTTCATGAGGCCGCGGCGCGCGAGCAAGCGATGCACGGTGGACTCCGGGAGCTTCACCTCGACAGTGACGACCTCGGGGTGCTGGGTGCGGGCGGCCTTCAGAAGCGAGGGGATCGACAGCTCGGGCTTGTCCTCCTTCATCTGACAGAGCAGGTCGACGACGTGGGGAGGGATTGAGCGGGCGCAGCCGTGATCGGCGCGGACGCGCGGCACGAGTGCGTCGAAGCCGCCGCGCCGGTAAGCGCGAAGCCAACCGCGCATGGTCTCCGGCGCGACGTGACGGCGAAGCGAACCGGGGATGTTGAACTCCTGCCCGGCCTTCTTCGTAAGAAGCGCGTACAGGCCGCGGTGGTGCGGCTCGAGGTGGACGAGGTCGGCAATGACGCCGTAGCGGAAGAGCGCGACTTCGCGGCGACGCTCGTCGATGTCGAGCGCCTTGGGAGCATTGGGATCGTCTTGCATGGGGGGATGTCTCCTTGCGCCACCCGGAACCCTTCCGTGCGGCGTGGAGAGACGGTCATCGAGGTCGCCTCCGGTGACGGGCCCCGCTTCGTGTGGGCGATGCCAAGCTCCGCTCCGTCACCCGCCTGCCCGTGCTCGGAATCCGAGGGGCGCGGGCAGCGCGCCGAGATGGCGCTGGACGAGCTCGCGGAGCCGGACGAGCACGGCCTCCCCGCCGAGCACCTCCCGGAACGCGGCGAGCGTCGGCGACACCCCCGCGAAGCGCTCCGGCAGCAGGGTCACGACCGCGATGAGAGCCGCCCGCACCGCCCGGACCCGCCGCCGAATCGACCGAAGCGCGCCGACGAAGCCGACGGGCTTGTCGGCGTCCGGCGGGTGGACCGCGTCCACCGCGGCGGACACGCCGCCCGCCGCCTCGACCATCGCGACGACCCGCTCGACGTCGGCCAGGGTGCCCCGGAGCCGCGCCGCGAGAAACGACGGGAGGAGGCTGATCGACTGGCGCTGCTTTGGGCACCACCAGCGCGGGATCTGCGCCCCCGGCGGCTCGACCCGCCGGTACGAGCCGAGCCTCTCGAGGCCGCAGCCCCCCTCCGGATGGAAGGGGCACCCGTCGAGAACTGCACCTTCCCACGCGCGTTGTGTAACGTACCGCTCGTCGGTGAGCGGGCATTTCCAGAACATCTGCACGGCGCCGACACCGAGCCCGCACGTTGTCCAGAACGTTGCGGGCTCACTCCTTTCGACGCCCGTGATCGTCGCCCGCCCGCACCTCTCAGGCAGAATTCCCGGCTGAAGCTGCCAGAATCGCCCACCGTCTCAGCCGACCCAGCGAGCTTGCAGACCGACGCGATCCGGGCGGGGGATCACGACGGGAACCGAGGCCCTACACCCCAACGAGGGAGGCAGACTTCTCGCGGCTGAGGAGCTCATTCTACAGGGCGCGGCGAACGAGGCTGACAGTCAGACGATCGCGCAGCTCAGACTTCTGACCCCGGTCGTTGAATCGTGCTCAGGATGTTCGCGTGGCCCCTCTGAGGTCGGACCCTTGCTCGACCAAGCCGAAACCATCCGGACTCAGCGCGTGTCCCGGAAGGCGCCGTAGCAGCCCACTCCGATTTGGCGGCGGCTGTGGCTGCATAACGATCGGCGTTCACCCGCGAACGCCGGAGATGATCT
>JAPKGU010000227.1 GCA_026647565.1 Phycisphaerales bacterium
CGCGTCTCACCTCCGTCGGTGACGCGACACGCCTTTCACTGGAACTCGTACCTATCGCGAACAGCGAGGTAGGCCAATGAACCAGACCCACGCCGATCCCCTCCGCGAACCGGTCAACGCTCCACGAGCGGCGGCACGCCCGACGGTGCCCGCGCTCTGGTGCGCGCTCGCCGCGCTGATCACCCTCGCCGCCATCCCGGTCTCGCTCCGCGCGTCGGACTCCGCACGACTGGCCCGCCGGGAACGCGCACGCGCGCTCGCTGTTGTCGACGACATCGAGCGGCTGCACCTGCTCCGGGCTTCTCTCGCCGCCGAGGGTGCGCACGGAACCGATGGCGAGCAAGCAGGCTCAATGACGCTCGCGGCACGCGTCTCCGCGGTGCTCGCCGCCTCCGGCCTTGCCCAGTCCTCCCTCGCCGGGCTCTCGCCCGAGTCCGTCGTCCAGCGCTCGGAGGCCGGAACCGCCCTGCGTGTCCGCGCCACCCTGACCCTCCAGTCCGTCACGCTCCCCGAGGTCGGGCGCTTCATCGCCGAGTGGCGATCTCGCTATCCCGCGTGGATCCTCACCTCCATCGATCTCGCGCCGGATGCGGGGGACAAAGTCACACCGGGCTCCGATCTCCCCATCCGCGCCGTCCTCGTCGTCGAGTCCATCGCCTTCGACCGCCACGATGACTCCCCCGACGGCATCAACTCCGACTCCGAACCATGAGCACGCACGACATGCCTTACGCCACACGCCGACAGCCGCAGATGTTCGACCCGATCCGAGATTGCACCCCGGGCATCACTCGCCGCACCAGCCTTGCCTCGGCGTGCGTGTTGGTCGCTATCACATCCACTGCGCTCGCGTGCGTGGGTGGCTGCGCCACCACGCCGCGGTCCGATCCATACAACCCGCTCACCGAGGCCGATCGCGACTCCACACTCGCTGGGCGGCTCAACGAGCAGGCCTCAGAGGTCATGGACAAAGATCCTGCTCAAGCCGAGTCGCTCCTGCGCAAGGCCCTTGCCGCGGATCTCTACTGCGGACCCGCCCACAACAACCTCGGCGTCCTCATGCTCAGGAAGGGCGATCTTTACGGGGCAGCCTCGGAGTTCGAGTGGGCCAGGAAGCTCATGCCAGGACATCCCGACCCCCGCATGAACCTCGCGATGACGCTCGAAGCGGCAGGCCGCACCGATGACGCCCTCGACGCCTACGCCTCAGCACTGGAGGCCTACCCCGAGCACCTGCCCAGCATGCAGGCGCTCGTCTCGCTGCAGATTCGGACCGGGAAGGCCGACGACCGCACGCCCGCCATGCTCAGGGAGATCGCCATGCGCGGCGAGTCCGACGCCTGGAAATCTTGGGCTCGCACCCAGATCGCCATGCGAGAGGGACGCTGAGCTTGCGAGATGGGCAAACGGCTTGATCGGCGATGTCCGAGAGAGTTCGATTCTCGTCACTGGTTCCTCGGGTTCGCAAATGACCACAACGCACGAGATGTGATGCTGCCCGCCTCTGCGGGAGCATTGGATGGTGTTTCAGCGGCACGGCGGCGACGCCCTCGGAGGGCTTGCGTCCGAGACAGCCGCCCCGCTCCGACAGAGACGGGGCTGTTAGTACAAAGAGCTGTGGCCGACGAACAGAGGGCTTGACGCCGATGTCGCTCGCGATTAGTGTTCTCAAGCAGGGCCGCGCTTCATACGCGGCTTTATGGTCTGGACGAGGGTGGAATGCCCAAGCCCAGAGGCCCGGTGGAATACCGGCGACGCGGTAGGGCGGGAACGGAAAGCTCCCGCTGGCAAGGCTCAGGCGGAATGCCGACGCTGATGCCAACGAGCGTGTTTTCCAATCACAAGTTCATCCGTCGCTGATCGATTCGTCGTGCGTGGTGTCGCATGGTCGCGTGTGGCAAGGTGGCCTGCTGCGTCCGCATGACGGTGTGCTCATGAGCGTGCGCGCAGGAGGTGTTCTCCTGCGGAGTGCTTAGCGCACACGGTGCGCCGTCACGAGAGGTGTCGCGCACGAGCGATCAGTGACAACGTCCGGCACATGGCTGCTTACACAGCCAGGAGACATGTCATGCCTAGAGGTCGCTCCATCAACGACACACGTTCGCAGGCGTCGCAGCAATCCAGCCCGATGCAGCTGCGCCGAGTCGCCATCTCGTCGCTCAAGCGCGCGCCCTACAACCCTCGCGTTGATCTCACGCCAGGTCACCCTACGTTCGAGAAGCTCCACCGCAGCATCGAGACCTTTGGCACCGTTGAGCCGATCGTGTGGAACAGCCGCACGGGCCATGTCGTGGGTGGCCACCAGCGGCTCAGTGTGCTCAAGCACCTCGGCCACACGCATGTCGATGTTGTGGTCGTTGATCTCGATCTCCCGCAGGAAAAGACGCTCAATCTTGCGCTCAACCGCATCGTGGGCGAATGGGACGAGGGCAAGCTGGCGGAACTGCTCAAAGACCTGATCGCCGATCCATCGCTCGATATCGGACTCACCGGCTTTGATAGCGATGAGATCGACCACGTCCTCGCGAACGTCACGACGACGGATGGGCTCGCCAACGACGACGCCGCGTTCGATGTCGCCGCCAATCTGCAGACGGCCAAGCCCGCGGTGACGAAGCCAGGCGAGCTGATCCTGCTGGGTGAGCACCGGCTGCTCTGCGGCGACTGCACGAACGTTGCCGATGTCCGACGTGTCATGGATGGGAAGCGGGCGGTGCTGTTCGCGACTGACCCGCCGTATCTCGTTGACTACGACGGCACGAATCACCCAGGTACGAATCAACGAGTCACGAGGGCCGCAACGCAAGGGGGTAAGACAGCACGAAACGACAACATGGTCCCATCTCGCGCCGCGTTACCATCCATGCGTGCGGCGAGCACGACAAAGCCCCGAACCCGCCCGACGAAGAACAAGGACTGGTCCGGCACCTACGGCGTGACGTGGGACGACGCCGATGCCAACTGCGATCTCTACGACAAGTTCATCCAGGTTGCTGTCGAGCACGCCATCGCCCCCAACGCCGCGTGGTACTGCTGGCACGCCAGCAAGCGGCAGGCGATGGTGGAGGCGACGTGGGTCAAGCACGGCGCCTTCGTTCACTGCCAGATCATCTGGGCCAAGAACCGACCAGTCTTGACACGCACGTGGTACGCGTGGCAGCATGAGCCCTGCCTCATGGGATGGATCCAGGGCAATAAGCCGCTCCGCGCAGAGCGCAGTGTGCTCAGCACCGTCTGGCACATCGACACGATCCCCAACGGCGCGGAGCGACCCGACCATCCCACCCCCAAGCCGCTTGAGGTGTTCGAGATCCCCATGCGTCAGCACACGCGAGGTGGGGGTGGGGCTCGGGGTGGAAGTAGGCGGGGGGGCGGCGATATCTGTTACGAGCCGTTTGCGGGGAGCGGCACACAGATCATCGCCGCGGAGAAGCTGGGGCG
>JAPKGU010000228.1 GCA_026647565.1 Phycisphaerales bacterium
CCTGCGGCACATGGGCCTTTCCTGGACCCTCACCTACGCCGGGGTGCTCGAAGAGACCATGATCCAGTCCCTCACCAGCAAAGCGACCAAAGCCAAAGGCGCCACGAGCGTCCGGCGGTCGCGCTGCGTGAGCGGGGGCTGAGTCCAGACTCAGGAACCGAACAGAACACGCAATCTACGCGGCTTCCGGATGCTCCGGGAGCCGCGGTTGTTTTTCCGTTTCCCCGTTTCGATCGAGTCCGCTTCAACCCACTGTCGCAAGGAGTTTCCGATGTCGAGTCCAACCCCGGTCGCATCCAACCAGTCTGTGACGTCCCAGACCGTCGCGTCGCAGTGCCCCGAGTGCGAGGGCGCAGTGCGGTTTGATCGCCCGCCGCTCGCGGGCCAGGTGGCGCGTTGCACGGACTGCGGGGTGGAGCTCGAGGTGACGGCGACGTCGCCTCTGACGCTCGCGTTAGCGCCCGAGGTGGAAGAGGACTGGGGGGAGTAAGCAACCCACCAACGCGCTTGTTCTGCCACTGCCTCTTGCCCAATCCCCATTGCCTCTTCCCCAGGAACCCCCATGCGAATCGCCATCCTGCACACACGTCTGCGCGTTGAAGAACGACTCCTTGCCGACGCACTCACGGCGCGGGGTGTCACGCCCGATCTGGTTGATCTTCGCCAGGTGATGTTCGACATCGAGCGGCCCGAGCACTGGCCCGAGTACGACGTGGTGCTCGACCGCTCGGTGAGTCTGACCAGTTCTCTCACGACCAATCGCGTGCTGGAGCACTTCGGCGTGCGGTGCATCAACCCGGCGGACGCGATCGAGGTCTGCTCGGACAAGCTGCGGACGTCGATGGCGCTGGTGCGGGCGGGGGTGCCGACGCCTCGGGTCACGGTGGCGACGGACGAGGCCGCGGCGATGACGGCGATCGAGGCGATCGGGTATCCGGCGGTGCTGAAGCCGACGATCGGGTCGTGGGGCCGGCTGCTCGCGCGTGTGAACGACCGCGACGCGGCGGAGGCGATCGTCGAGCATCGGGCCACGCTGGGGAGCGTGAACCATCACGTTTTCTATGTGCAGGAGCACGTGAACAAGCCGGGGCGGGACATCCGCGTGTTTGTGGTGGGTGGCGAGCCGATCGCGGCGATCGTGCGGACGAGCGCTCACTGGGTGACGAACACGGCGCGTGGGGCGAGAGCGGCGGGGCTGCGGGTGGATGAGGAGCTGGCGGGGATCTGCCGCCGGGCGGCGGCGTGCGTGAACGCGGATGTCGTGGCGATCGACCTCCTGGAGTGCCCGGAGCGCGGGTACCTGGTGAGCGAGCTGAACCACTCGATGGAGTTCCGGAACAGCATCGACACGAGCGGCGTGGACATCCCGGGGCTGGTGGCGGAGCACGCGATCCGGATCGGGCGCGAGCGTGAGGCGGCGCGCGGCGATCGAATCGTTGAGCCGGTGATGAGATCGGGTGTGCCGGTCGGGGGTGCGCGATGAGCGCGACGAGCGGGCGCGTGCGGGTGTCGATCGTCGGCGCGAGCGGGTACACGGGGGGCGAACTGCTGCGCCTCCTGCTGGATCATCCGGGGGCGGAGGTGTTGTGCGCGACATCGCGGTCGCTGGCGGGGCAGCCACTGCATCGCGTTCATCCGAACCTGCGGGGTCGGTCGGAGATGCTGTTCACGGTGCCGGAGGAGGTGCCGGCGAGTGATGCGGTGTTCCTGTGCATGCCGCACGGGGAGGCGTCGCGCGAGATCGAGCGGTGGCTGGACCGGGCGCGGACGGTGATTGACCTGTCGGCGGATTTCCGGCTCCGGGACGCGGCGGTGTATCGCGCGTGGTACGAGGAGGAGCATCCGGCGCCGGGGCGGCTGGCGAGCGCAGTGTACGGGCTGCCGGAGCTGCATCGGCGCGAGATGAGGGTCGGGGCGGAGCCGGCGCGGCTGATCAGCGGTGTCGGGTGCAACGCGACGGCGATGAACCTGGCGCTCCTGCCTCTGGCGCGGGCGGGGCTGATCGAGCGGGCGATCTGCGACATCAAGGTCGGATCGTCGGAGGCGGGCGCGGAGCCGTCGGCGGGGTCGCATCATCCGGAGCGATCGGGCGCGGTGCGTTCGTATGCGCCGGTCGGGCATCGGCACGCGGCGGAGGTTGCCCAGGAGCTGAGTGGTGGTGAGTCGGGTGGGTTTCCGCTCGACGTCTCGATCACGTCGATCGAGATGGTGCGGGGCGTGCTCTGCACGGCGCACGTGATCCCGACGGGGCGGGTGGAGATGAAGGACCTGTGGAGGGCGTATCGCGGGGCGTACTCGGGCGAGCCGTTCGTGCGACTGGTCGCAGAGAAGAGCGGGCTGCACCGGCTGCCGGACCCGAAGATCCTGGCCGGGACGAACTACGCGGATGTCGGGTTCGACATCGATCCGAGGTCGGGGCGGATCGTGGCGCTGTGCGCGATCGACAACCTGATGAAGGGTGCGGCAGGGAGCGCGGTGCAGTACATGAACGTGGCGTTCGGGCTGGATGAGCGGGCCGGGCTGGGGTTTGCGGGATTGCACCCCTGTTGAAGGCGAAGAAAGGAAGGACTTACCACAGAGGCACAGAGAGCACAGAGGGGAGCCATGGAATAGAAGCAAAGACAGCGGAGAAGTGTGCTCGGCACGCCCGCATGAGATCGTGGCTTCGACCGACTGCATTGTCTTCTCGGTGTCCTCTGTGTCTGTGTGGTGAGTCCTGATCGGGGCAGGCAACGAGATGGAGCGTCAGATGACACTGGTGATCAAGATCGGCGGCGGCGAGGGGATCGAGCTCGAGCCAATCCTCGAAGAGCTTGCGGCGCTTGTGCGCAGCGGAGAGCGGATCGTGCTGGTGCACGGGGGCTCGCACGAGACGAACGTGCTGTCGGAGAAGCTGGGGCATCCGGCGCGGACGATCACGAGCCCGAGCGGGCACACGAGCCGGCGCACGGATCGCGCGACGCTGGACATCTTCACGATGGTCTACTGCGGGCGTGTGAACAAGAGCATCGTCGAGCGGCTGCGGCGCGCGGGCGTGAACGCGGTCGGGCTTTCGGGGATCGACGGGGGGCTCTGGCGCGGCACGCGCAAGGACGCGATCCGCGCGATCGAGCAGGGACGGACCGTGATCATCCGAGATGACCTCTCGGGGACGGTCGAGCGGGTCGATGCGGGGCTGCTGGAGGTGCTGCTGGAGCGCGGGTATGTGCCGGTGCTGACGCCTCCGGCGATCACGGAAGATGGGGTCGCGATCAACGTGGACGCGGATCGCGCGGCGGCGCGGACGGCGGAACAAAGACCGGATGGCCGAACTGCTGTTCGCACGCCTTGACCATCCCGCTTTGAAGCGCGACTCCGCCGACGAAAACGACCGGGCCGTCGAAGC
>JAPKGU010000229.1 GCA_026647565.1 Phycisphaerales bacterium
TCGAAGAAGTTGTCGGTGGCGTTGACTGTGGGTAGGCGCAGCACCTCGGCCCAGATCGTCGCCAGCGTCTTCTCCACGTCCGTCGAGGGACGGTCCTCCGGACGGTCGGAGGACTCATCAGAGCCGCGCGCCGGCGCCGGCAGAGCCCGACGATCCAGCTTCCCGTTGCTCGTCACCGGCAGGCGATCCAGGAACACGAACGCCGTCGGCACCATGTACTCCGGCAGGTGCTTGCCCAGGCCCGCCTTCAGGTCCGCGGCCTTGAGATCGTGTGTGGATGTGTTGCCGACGACGTACGCCACCAGTCGCTTCGTCCCCGGCACATCCTCTCTGGCCAGCACCACCGCGTCCTTCACACCCGGCTGCTTGCTCAGCACCTGCTCGATCTCGCCAAGCTCGATCCGGAAGCCGCGGATCTTCACCTGGTCGTCGATACGGCCCAGGTACTCGATCGACCCATCAGGCAGCCACCGGCCAAGGTCGCCCGTCTTGTACATCCGGCCATTGGGCCCCCCCACTGGCGAGTTGTGCGGATCCTTCACGAACCGCTCGGCCGTCAGCTCGGGGCGTGAGACGTACCCCATGCCCACCTGCACGCCACCGATGTACAGCTCGCCCGGCACCCCCACCGGCAGCGGACGAAGCTCCTGGTCAAGGACGTACATCCGCGTGTTGGCGATCGGCTTGTCGATCGGAACGATCGGCTGGTTGGGCTTGCACTCCCAGCTCGTCACGTCCACCGCCGCCTCGGTCGGGCCGTACAGGTTCGCCAGCTTCGCGTGCGGGATCCGCGTGAAGAACCGGTCCACGAGGTCCGTCGGCAACGCCTCGCCGGAGCAGACCACGCGGCGAAGGGACTCGCACGACTCCAATCCTCGCTCTTCCAGGAACACACGCAGCATCGACGGCACGAAGTGCATCGTCGTCACCCGCTCACGCTTGATCAGCTCAACCAGGTACGCGCTGTCGCGGTGCCCCTCGGGCTTGGCCACCACGATGGAGGCGCCCGTGATCAGCGGCCAGAAGAACTCCCACACCGACACATCGAACGAGTACGGCGTCTTCTGCATCACCCGGTCGCGGCCGTCCAGCTGGTACGCCTCCTGCATCCAGAACAGGCGGTTCACGATCCCCTTGTGCGCGTTCATCGCCCCCTTGGGACGCCCCGTCGAGCCCGAGGTGAAGATCACGTACGCAGGGTCATCCTCCGTCCCCACAAGCTCCAAGGGCTCCGAGGGCGTGACGGAACCATCGTCCAGGCGGACGATCTGGACCCCACCAGGCACGGCATTGAACGCGGCACCGGCACGAGACAGCTCGTCCTTCCGCGTCAGCACCACCGGCATCTTCGCGTCCTGGCACATCCCGACCAAACGGTCGGACGGATACCCAGGATCCAGAGGCACGTACGCCCCACCGCTGTAGCTCACACCAACCAACGCCGCCACCAGCTCCACGCTCCGGTCCACGCACACACCAACCAGCGTCCCCGGCTTCACCCCCAGAGACCTCAGCTTCTTCGCGATCCCCCACGCCATCCCATCAAGCTCACCATAACTCACCACCCGGCCATCAAAGACCAGAGCGGGTGCAGAGGGCGTCTTCTTCGCCTGGCGAGCAATGAGCGACGCGAGCGTCTGCCCCTTCTCGTACGCCTTCTCTGTCGAGTTGAAGGTCGTTGTGACCTGCTGACGCTCGTTCTCGGGGACCATCGAGTCCGTCGAGGCAAGGTTGTCGGGCGACGAAGCGATCGAACGCATGGCGTTCTGGTAGTACTTGCCGATCTGCTTGACCTGATCGGCGGTCATGTGCTTCGTGTTGTAGTTGAGCACCACGTCCAGACGATCGTCGAACGCATCGACGCGGAAGTTGGCGACGAACGCGTAGTGGAACGGATCGGTGAAGTCCACGTGGATGAGCTCGAAGCCCTGCTTGCCCTTCAGCTTGTCGTAGATGTGGAACTTCGTGTAGTTGAAGCCGGTCTCGAACATGTTGTCCTGGCCGGCACGTCCGAGGTCACGCAGCAACTGGGCGCCGATGTAGCGCCGGTGAGGCAGGGCGCGGAGCTCCGACTCGTACGCGTCCTTCGCGATCTCTGCCCACGTGCGACCGACGCCGAGGTCGAGCCGGTAGGGCATGGTGTTGAGGTGGTTCCCCAGGCAGCGATCGCCGCTCGGCTCCTCGATGCGGCCGTTCATCACCAGTCCCGTCACGATGTCCGTCTGCTTGGCGAGCATGCCGAGCACACGCATGTGCGTGGCGAGATAGAACGCCTTGACGGGCATGCCGAGGCGCCGGGCGTGCTCCTCGACCTGGCGGTTGATCTCGTGCGGAATCGGCACGATGACGTCCAGATTCCGCGGCACGCGCACGTCGCGCCCCACGCCGGGGAGGCGCGGGATCGGCGTGAAGGGCGCGTCGCCCATGAGGTTCGTCCAGAACTCCCGCGCAGCCGGGTCCGTCATCGTCGAACGCTCGAGCGTCACGAAGTCGCGGTACGTGATCGGGTTCGGCGCGTCCGCCGTGTCCTCACCACCGTTGAGCATGGTGACGTAGCGATCGAAGATCTCGGTCATCATGTTCGACGTCGACCAGCCGTCGAGGATCGCGTCGTGGAACGTGATGCCGAACTGGAAGGTCTCGTCCGAGCGCTTATGCACCGTGTAGGTCAGAAGCGGCGGCTTCCGCCAGTCAAAGACGTACTCGGCCTCGTCGTCGATCCACTTGGCGAGGATCTCCTTCTGACGCGCGGCGGGCGAGCCCGTGATGTCGTGATACTGGATGATCGTCCGGGCTTCCTTGTGCACCAGCTGCATCGGCTCGCTGAATGAGCCGAGGTCGAAGCTGGTCCGCAGGATCGGATGGCGTGAGACGACGCGATCGACCGCACGCTGGAGGAGCGTCATGTCGAGCTTCGCCTTGACGTGGATGCTCATCGCGACCTGATAGAGATACGACCCGATGGCGCGTTCGCTGTGGAAGACCATGCCGCCCTGGAGCGCCGACAGCGGGTACGCGTCGACGATGTTCTCCGGCAGGCGAGCGCGGTCGGCCGCGCTGATCAGAGAGAACGGCTCCGTTCGGAAGCCGCTGGCCTTGACGGGTGTGCCGATCTGGGCGGCGAGCGTGCGGATCGTCGGCGTGCGGAAGAGATCGTGGATCGCGAACGTCAGGCCCGCATCCTGCGCCTTGGCGACGATGCGCAGACCGAGGATGGAATCTCCGCCGATCTCGAAGAAGTTGTCGGTGGCGTTGACTGTGGGTAGGCGCAGCACCTCGGCCCAGATCGTCGCCAGCGTCTTCTCCACGTCCGTCGAGGGACGGTCCTCCGGACGGTCGGAGGACTCATCAGAGCCGCGCGCCGGCGCCGG
>JAPKGU010000023.1 GCA_026647565.1 Phycisphaerales bacterium
GCGCCGATGAGGCGGCGGCGAAGGTGCACAAAGTTTTCCCCACTTTTTACTTCGCTGTGTCAAGCCGTGAGTCGAGCGGTCTGATGGGCGAGAATGCAAGGCTTCCATTTTGTGTTAAAGACCGTATCAACCGCATGGCTGCCGATGGTCAGATTGATCGCGAAGCGATCCTCACTTTCTCATCTATGAACTCGTATCTTCGATCTATGCTCTGAAAGTGTTTGACTTTGGTTGTCGCCCAATACGCACGAAGCGAGGCGTCGAACGATGAAGATCACCCGCAAGTTCACCAAGGACGGAATGAACCCCTTCGACAGCGTGCGCTGGACGCGCCGGTCGTCGAAGATCTCGAACCCCGACGGCTCGGTCGTCTTCGAGATGAAGGATGCCGAGGTGCCGGAGACCTGGTCGCAGCTGGCGACCGACATCATGGTCTCCAAGTACTTCCGCAAGGCGGGCGTGCCGCAGATGGAGGATCCGTGCGCGATCCCCGGCGCGGGTGCGGGCGGGCGTTTCAAGAAGGACAAGGACGGCAAGGTCGTCACCGGCCCGGAGCGTTCGGCGCGCCAGGTGATCCACCGGCTGGCTGGGTGCTGGCGCTACTGGGGCGAGACGCACGGGTACTTCGATTCGCCGGCGGATGCGCAGGCGTTCTATGACGAGCTCGTCTACATGATGGTGCACCAGATGTGCGCCCCCAACTCGCCCCAGTGGTTCAACACGGGGCTGAACTGGGCGTACGGGATCTCGGGTCCGGCGCAGGGTCACTGCGTGGTGGATCCGAAGACGGGCGAGGTGTCGCTGGCGAGCGACGCGTACACGCACCCGCAGCCGCACGCGTGCTTCATCCAGAGCGTGGATGACGACCTTGTGAACCCGGGCGGGATCATGGACCTCTGGGTGCGTGAGGCGCGCCTGTTCAAGTACGGGTCGGGCACGGGGACGAACTTCAGCCACCTGCGCGGGGAGGGCGAGCCCCTGTCGGGCGGCGGGAAGTCGAGCGGGCTGATGTCATGGCTGAAGATCGGCGATCGCGCGGCGAGCGCGATCAAGAGCGGCGGAACGACGCGGCGCGCGGCGAAGATGGTCTGCCTCGACATGGATCACCCGGACATCCAGACGTTCATCAACTGGAAGGTGCGCGAGGAGATCAAGGTCGCGGCGATGGTGGAGGGGATGAAGAAGCTCTCGAAGGAGCAGCAGGAGACGGCCTCGAAGATGGGGCTGAAGCTGGACTACGACTTCAACGGCGAGGCGTACCAGACGGTCAGCGGGCAGAACTCGAACAACTCCGTGCGGATTCCGGACTCGTTCTTTGGGGCAGTGGAGGAGGACGGGGAGTGGAAGACGTTCTGGCGGACGACCGGGGATCACGCGCGGACGTTCCGGGCGCGGGAGCTGTGGGACGACATCGGGTATGCCGCGTGGCGGTGCGCCGATCCGGGCGTGCAGTTCGACACGACGATCAACGCGTGGCACACGTGCCCGAGCGCGGGTCGGATCAACGCGAGCAATCCGTGCTCGGAGTACATGTTCCTGGACAACACGGCGTGCAATCTTGCGTCGCTGAACGTGCTGCGGTTCTATGACCCCCAGACGCGGAGCTTCGACGTGGAGCGCTTCGAGCACGCGATCGATCTGTGGACGATCGTGCTCGAGGTGAGCGTGCTGATGGCGGCGTTCCCGAGCAGGGAGATCGCGGAGCTGAGCTACCGGTATCGCACGCTGGGGCTTGGGTACGCGAACCTGGGCGCGATGCTGATGCAGGCAGGGATTCCGTACGACAGCGACGAGTCGCGGGCGATCTGCGGGATGCTCTCGGCGATCCTGACGGGTCGGAGCTACCGGCAGTCGGCGCTGATGGCGCAGCTTCTCGGGGCGTTCCCCGGGTACGAGGCGGATCGGGAGAGCATGCTCCGGGTGATGCGGAATCATCGGCTGGCGGCGCACGGCGAACGCCGGACGAGCGACAAGTACGAGGCGCTGTCGATCCGTCCGGTGCCGGTCGATCACGACCTGGTGCGGGCTGGGCGTGCGGACGGGATCGCGAACGCGAAGGAGCTGCTGGCGAGCGCGACGCGTGCGTGGGACGATGCGGTCGCGTTCGGCAGCGAGCACGGGTACAGGAACGCGCAGACGACGGTGATCGCGCCGACCGGCACGATCGGCCTGCTGATGGACTGCGACACGACGGGGATCGAGCCGGACTTTGCGCTCGTGAAGTTCAAGAAGCTCGCCGGGGGCGGCTACTTCAAGATCGCCAACGAGTCGGTGCAGCCGGCGCTCGTGGCCCTCGGGTACTCTCAGGCCCAGGTCAAGGAGATCATGACGTACCTGCTGGGCACCCTCTCGCTGGACGTGCCGATGCCGAAGGGATGCGCCGGGCACGCGAACTTCGCGGCTTTCCTGAAGAGCAAGGGGTTCGGCGCCGAGGAGCTGGCGAAGATCGAGCAGTCGCTGCCGGGCGTCTTTGAGATCGGCTTTGCGTTCGGGGCATGGGTCGTCTCGGACGCGGTGCTGAAGGCGGCGGGGGTCGACCCGGCCAAGGCGCGGGCGGACCAGTCGTTCAACCTGCTGAAGAAGCTCGGTCTGAATGACAAGCAGATCGAGGAGCTCAACCGCGTGATCTGCGGCACGCAGACCGTCGAGGGCGCGCCGCACCTGAAGAAGGAGCACCTGCCGGTGTTCGACTGCGCGAACACGTGCGGCAAGACCGGCAAGCGGTACATCCATCCGCACGGGCACATCCGGATGATGGCCTCGGCGCAGCCGTTCATCTCCGGGGCGATCTCGAAGACGATCAACCTGCCGAACGAGGCGACGGTGGACGACATCAAGGCGTGCTACCTGCTCTCGTGGGAGCTGGGGCTGAAGGCCAACGCGCTGTATCGAGACGGGTGCAAGCTGAGCCAGCCCTTGAACTCGACGAGCGACACCAAGGCGGATGTCGACCTTGAGAGCGAGGTTGATGAGCTGGGGGAGTCCGAGGCCAAGGAAGAGGTCGCCCAGGTCGTGGTCCAGGTTGCGCAGGCGGTTGCGCGGGCTGATGCGCCGGTGGTCGAGGCCAAGCAGGTGGAGGTGCAGCACCGGCCCATGCGTCGGCGCCTGCCGGACACGCGCCGCTCATTGACGCACAAGTTCAACGTCGGCGGGCACGAGGGGTACCTGACGGTCGGGCTGTACGACGACGGGCAGCCGGGCGAGCTGTTCATCACGATGGCGAAGGAGGGCTCAACGATCGGCGGGCTGATGGACTCGCTGGGCACGGCGACGAGCGTGGCGCTCCAGTACGGCGTGCCGATCCAGTCGCTCGTGAACAAGTTCACGCACCAGCGGTTCGAGCCGGCGGGGATGACGACGAATCGCGACATCCCGATCGCCAAGTCGCTGGTTGATTACATCTTCCGATGGATGGGCATGCAGTTCATCGAGGGGTATCGCGAGCAGCACGCCCCGAAGCGAGAGTCGGACATGAGATCGCCGGCGGAGCCGGCGGCGGGGAGGATCACGCCCCGCGTGGAGGATCAGGGATGGTCGCCGAGCAGATCGGATTCCCGCGTGGGCGGCCTGCGCATGGTGACGCAGGAGGTCGACGTGGTCGAGCGGACGCGTGTGACAGGAGTCGGGAGCGGCGGCGCGGTCGAGACCGCGACGCACACGCACTCCTCGACCCTCTCGGTCGCCATGGAGAGTTCGAGCGATGCGCCGCCGTGCGACGTGTGCGGGACGATCACCGTGCGGAGCGGGACGTGCCACAAGTGTCTGAACTGCGGGAACAGCATGGGATGCAGCTGAGGGGGGCAGCGTTGAGCGGCGAGGACCGTTCGCGCCGGACGGACAGGATGGATCGATGGTTGCGATGCGCCGGAGGCAGGGCGCGTGACCCGTTCCGGAGACTGGATCTGAAGCAGCGAGAGTCGGCCCGGACGGAACCGGGCCGGAGAGCAGGAGAGGGATTGTCCTTGTTCTCGTGAACTCCGAGACCCGGCGGACCAGACGGCGGTGGCGGCGAGGCGAGAGCGTTGCCGCTTGGCGCCACGGAGCGTCCGACGGGATCGAGCTGCGAAAGAGTCTGGTCGTGCGGGTGCGGTGCCTGTGCTCGGCGCATCGTGACAAGGGTGGACGGACCCACCACCAGGACGGGTTCGCCGTTCCGGAAACGGAATGCGTGTGAGCCGGTCCTGAGCCTCCCAGCCCCCGCGCGTCCTTCACGGATGCGCGGGGGCGTTTGCGTTGCGGCGCCGCTTTGTGCCGCGCGTCCTCTGCGCCGAGTCGGACGCGAGAGTACACGTTCGATGGGGATTCGCCGCGCGGCGCCCTTCGGGCGTCGAACCGGCTTCATCTCACCGGGGGTTCGAATCCCCGCCTCAATCAGGTCGGGGGCATCGCGTGCGTATGCAGGAAAGCGGAGAGGGAAGCGGTATGGGGGAGTTCGTATCTGTGCTCAGGGGACGTGATGCCACGAAATGTCTACATTGCGGTGTCGGATTTGTCAGGGTTGGCCAGTGTCGAAATACGCGTAACACCTTGTGTTCATATGAGTTACGTCGTGTCGTCCCCGGACGGTCCGACATGGCCAAAAAAGCGCCAAACCCAACCTCCTTACAGAAATCAAACGGGAACGCGCGTAAATGATGTACGCCTCGCCGACGAGGCCGTTGCCGGTGCCGACCCCGCCCGCCGTGTGCAGGAGTTTGTCCTTCGTCCGCGTGATGCCCCCCTCTCGTAACAGGCGATGTCGACGTCGTAGAACGGCAGGTCGGTCGTCATGACCTTCGTCCACATCGAGGTGAGGGGCCGGTTGAACCAGTCCAACTCCCCGTATGTTGCCGCCCACGTCCACCGGCGGCGGAACACGTCCGGCTGCGGGAGTTCAGTCCCCACCCCCGAGCCCATGCCCAGATACGCGTACTCCGAGACCGTCGTCGTGCAGCACAGATGGCCCAGGCGCCGGGCGTCGCTGAGTCCACGAGTCCACGGTGTCGAAGCTGGTACAGTTGAATGCAGGCCCATAAGCGCAGCTTCATGCAATGGGCGATCCGAGAGCCGACTGCGCAGGCGAGTGCGACTCACGACTGTTCGTGCGAGCATTTTCTGATCGGCTGAGTCACGGCACCGGAGTCCACTCGGACGCAGGGATCTGGAAGAACCTTGCCGACAGTGCCTGTACATGCGACTTCGCGTCATCCTCCCCGAGCGATCGAAGATCGCGCAGTGTGCCGGGGCTCGCATCGTCCATCTCATACCCGCCTCCGTCGACCACTCGATCAATCTCAACGATTGAGTCTCGACCAACGAGCCGCTGGGCCATGAACATGGATGCGGCCCGATTGGCTTCCATCAACAAGTTGACGGCGACTCGGTTCTTCATGGAGACGTGCTGCCAAGCGCCGCCGCGGCGTGCGGCTTGGTTCAGGTGGAACGGGGTCCGCGTCGTACCGACGCTCAGGATCTCGACTCCGTCGCGAGGGCGGTTGAAGCGATCTATTGCCTCAATGACGCCCACGAGTACGGGACAGTTCGCCCATACTCCTCCATCGATGTAGTCTGAGCCATCGCCCGCTTGGAACGCGCGGTAGAACACTGGCGCCGCCGAGGTGGCCATCGCCACTTCCCAGGCCTTCTTTGTGTGATCATTCACGAAGTCCGCGTGATGGCGTGTCTTGAAACACACCGGCTTGCCACCCGCGGCATGGAATGTGTTGATCACCAGCGGACGCTTTGAGTCGCCAAGCCGTGTTTGATCACCGATCCGCTTCTGGATCAGATCTTGGAGGATCGCGTCGTTGTGCTTCGGGAAAGCCACCTGCTTGCAGAACCCCCACTTTCGACGGACCACACCGGCGGGGAAGATCGTCGGCCCCTGCTCCCTGTAGAAGTCCCGGATGGAGTGAACGTCCTGGCCCAGTCCTATCGCGAGGGCGATCAGGCCGCCGGTGGATGTGCCCACGATCAGATCAAAGTGGTCGGCGAACCGCTTGCCACTCAGCTCCTCCACCCGAGCGAGGAAGCTGGCCGTGTACAGTCCGCGAATCCCACCGCCGCTCAGACTCAGCACCCGAAACTTCTGGCTCATTCGCACACCCCCTCGGCGGCCTCCCTGTCACCCTTTGGTGCGGGCGGAGCGTCAGTGTAATCACCTCGCCACTCTCCGAAAGCGAGCCAGTGCTCGTAGTGATACAGCCACCGCACGCTCCACGGCACAATGGTGTGCGCGATCGAGTCGCTCTCCGTCCATTCGTGCTTGGCCGGGTCATAGAGACAGAGGGTGCCGTCCGCGTACAGGTGCGGCGTTCGCATGCCGTGGGCCTCTAGCACCAATGGCGGCTCCCGCAGATAAACACCCGGCGGAAATGGCGGAGCATAGATGTACTCGACGGTGTAGACAGCGCTCGTCGGCGTGGGTCGCAGTCTCAACGTGCAGCCGAGTACCGGCACACCGAGGACCTTGACGTGCCAGATCTTCGCCTTGGCGAAGAGTGTCTTGAGGATGTTGGCCTGTTGCTGCAGGGTCAAGGGCGGCCGCACGTCACACCCCGTCCGCGGACCCGTGGAAGTTGTGGGACGGCACGGGCTGAATTCCGGACACAGCCTTCGGCTCGGGCAAGATGTGCAAGCCGGTTGCCCCTGCCGCTCCCAGAACGCCCGTCTTGCTCGCCATTTTGACCGAGTCCTCAGAGGCGTTGAAGGCACGCTTCACGACCTTGTCTCCGAACGACTCCGCCAAGATCGGGTACAGACTGGGGACGCCGCGGGCGGCCTTGGCCTCGGCGAGCATCCTCTGCATCTTGCCGATCATGGCGCAGAACTTCCCGTATGCCGCATCGTCGAGCGGGGCAGCCAGATCCTCAACGCCGCCGTCGTGCGGCGCGATCTCATCCGCCGGGTTGAGCACGACGATCCGTCGTGAGCCCGCCATAGCGATCTGGGACAAGATCCCGTTCAGAACGGTCTCCAGTCCCTCCGCGATCGACTCTTCCCCCCGATAGTGCCGGCCCGCCAGAGTCGTCAGCAGGATGGATGTGGGACGGCATGTGTCAGCAATGAAGTCGATGTCCCGCTGCCGCTTGAGGAGCTGGGTGATGAGGCGAAGGGGGGCCTTCACATCGACATCCTCCTGCGGAGGAACGGGGGCCACGCTCGCAGCAATGCGCTTCTCGGAAAGAACGCCCCTAATCTCGCAGCGTGCCTGCAGCCAGGCCGCGAAGCGGAACGGGTCGGTTCGGCGCCACGTTTCGATGGGCTTCTTGTAGTCATGCCACCGCTTCGGCTCGCACATCAGGAGCCGTACGCCCTCAGAATCGCTCGGGTCCTTGCACGTAGGAACGACGTCGAGATAGAAGTCGTCGGAGGTGTAGGCCAACCGGATGCACTTGCCGCTGGTACCGAGCTTGTCCTGAGCCTCCCGGTTTCGCTCCGCAAAGTCCGCATTGGCGATCAAACGCGACTGCACGCTCCCGTAGAGCGATTGCGACGTGCGGACATAGGGATCGATCGTGCAACGACACACGGTGTCGATGTCGAACGGCACCACATCCTGTCCCAGCCGCATGGGACGGATGGTGGTCCGCTGCAGCATGGAGCCTTGAGGGAAGATCTCCGGCCCAAGTCGATCCAGATGAGTCTCGGTCTCAGTAAGCCATTCGCCGACGATACGGTACCGCTTCACCGCGGTCAGGAACTGGGTTTCGGTGAGCTGTATCTGCTCGCAGATGCGGCTCAGGTAATCGTCGATAGTGCCAACTTGATACGAGATCGGCATTCAGCAGCCCTCCTCGAGATGGGGATCTTCGCTGGAGCGTGCAAACGCCGCGCCAGCGGCAACGGTGTAACGATCGAATCCCGTGAGGCTTTGACCTGCCGACCAGCCTCATGGAGGGGGGGGACCTGCCATTCCGGCAGCCCCGGATCTCATGCTGCTTGCTTCATTTCACGTGAGCGTGGTCATCGGACGGACGACTGCGAAAAGCGATTCAACGATCTCGTCTAGACCCAAGACACCGGTATTGAGCGCTACCTTGTCCGCGAGGGTTGGGCTGTAGCTCGCGACCTCATCCTTTGAGACCTTGTGCCAGATCGGGAGAATGACCTTGTCGGTGCCGGAGGTTTCCTTTGTCACCAGACCATCGAGTTCGTACTGCGTCCAGTTCTTCGCAAAGAACGCAGAGGAGAGCACAACGATTCCGAAGCGGCTGTTGGCGAGCCCTTTGTCGATCGATCGCCGAAGGCTGTCGCCGACGCGCAGCTTGAACTCGTCGTACCACACGTTCACGCCCCGGCGACGGAGGCCGTCCGCGAGTGCGCGGACAAAGCTCTCCTTGTCCTCACTCGCGTGGGAGATGAATACGTCGTGTTCCTTGGGAGTTGGGAGCATGGTGGTTGCGGGAACCGGCGAAGAGGCCGCCGTGAGTGAGCGGCGAAGGTCGGCCTCGAACTGCGCCATGCGGCGTTCTTGATCTTTCTGAACCGACTGCTGCTCTCTGCTTTGTTCCCGCTGCAGATCCCGTTCGTAGTCGTGCTTGCGTCTCTCCTTTGCCGCGATCTGACTCGACAGGTCCGCCTGCTTCTTCTTGATCTGCTCGATGTCCCGATGCAGGCGATCGATCTCGCGGGCCTTGGTCTGAAGCGTGGCCGAGGAAGTGGCTGCGCTGATGCTGCGATCAACCTGGCCAATGCGGGCGATCTTGTCCGCTTCCCGTCTCCGCTCATCTGCGAGCTTCTGGTGTAGCTGGGTGAGATCGCGGTTCACGCTCTCAATCTGTCTGCGGCAACTCTCAACGCTCATCGGAGTACCTCTTGATCCGCACCGACAGCGGACTGACCTGCTCAGAGTGCCGCATATGCACACCCGCCTGAGACATCGGCATCGACCAACCTGATCGCAGTACGCACGACGGATTTGATCATACGGATACACACGCCAAACCGGCGTTTGGAGGACTCCAAGCCCCGACCGCGCGGATGTCACACGTCAAACAAGCCGTTCGAATCCTGCCTGAAGAACTCCCAGTTGCCGGTGTGCTCCAAGGCCCAGTTCTCGTCACGCTTGGCGACCGTGATCGCGCTCCCGCCCCAGTGCCCCTCGAGCGCCTGAGTTAGCCGCCCCCGGCCCACCCCGTCCATGGTGTATGCCACGTCGAACAGGCCGTTGCCGCTTCCGGCGGCACCCGCCGTGTGGACATTGTCCTCCGTCCTGGTGATGTTCCCGTTCTCGTCATACGCGACATCCACGTCGTAGAACGGCACGTCGGTTGACAGGTCCTTCGTCCACGTCCAGGTCACCGGGCGGTTGAACCGGTCCAGCTCCCCGTACGTCGACGCCCCCGTCCACCTGCGGCTGAACACGTCCGGCTGCGGCAACTCCGTGCCCACTACTGAGCTAGTGCCGAGGTACGCGTACTCCGACACCGTCGTGGCGCCCACCTTCACACGGTGCGTCCGCGTGTTCGTCAACCACGACCACGAAGAGCAGCCGCACCTGGGCGTGGGCAACGAACTCATCCTGCGCTCCAGGCCACCCGGCCCATCTCAGCAGGCCGGCCGCGTCGTGTGCCGCCAGCGGCTCGGAGGCTTGCTAGAGCTACCGTCGAAGTGCTGCGTAAGCCGTTGCGAGGCCGCAAGTTGATGACGGATGGGGCTCTTGAACAGGACAATTACCGATTTTATGTTCTCGAAAGCGCGCCGTACAAAAAGGCATCAAAACCTATGTATAGCATGGAGAACACCAATCCAGGCAGACACAATCCGCACAATAACTTCCATAGCCGCCGATGATAATAGCAAGAAATAAAGCAATATATACATATTACGAATATCACAACTGGGCAAGCCATATATGCAATCAGAAAAAGGCTCCCGAGTCCATTGGCATGCAACGCATCGTACCAGTTTTCAGACATTTGCCGATGCATTGGTCGCGAAACAAATAGCACTGATGCAAGTATGGCTGCACTATTTATTAAGACAGAATATGTAATTGAACGCTTTATCATACTTTACATAATCTGTGCATATCTACATTAATGCGTCTTTTCTTATACCATCTTCAAACCGACGTTGGTCTAGTTCTTCGCTGGCACAGGGAGCCTGGGAAGGTGGAGAGCAATACTTGACGCCCTGTCGAACAGATGCTTTGCAGTCATCTAGTATCATCGATGCAACTACGGCATCCATACATCCCTGCTCGCTGCTGCCGCTTGGAACACCCATTTGTCTTGCGCAACACTGTGCTTCATTATAATCACGTTCGCATCGATTGGCTGGCAATACATCCAGAATTACGTGTCCAAAGACCCACAGTATGCGGAATGTGCATTGTCCATTTTCGCGCTGGGCGGGTGGCACCGACCTCCTCCAACCCTCCGCCCTGATCACACGGACCGCCGTGCCACCGAGGTTGGCCGCTCTGGGCCGAGCTCGGTGTCCGAGCAACAGACTCCGCCCCTCCCATCAACCACGGCTCGCGTGCGCATCTCACCGTCATCTGCGGCACTCCGACCGATTCCGTTTACCCGTCCGCCCGTCTTCATCCCCTCGCCGCCCTTGCACGCCACGCACGACACGGCCAACATACCACCCGCCAAGCCCACCCGCCAAGCCCCTCCACGCCGCCGCTCTGAACGCCCAACCGCCCCACGGCGCGCCAGGCCGGCGGTTGTCTGGCGTTGCCGCTCGCCTCTTCCGCTCCTCTCTCCGTCTCGTCTTCATCTGCCATTTGCCATCCGGCTCCCACTCCCCTCTACCCTTCGGCTCGCCCGGAGCCGCTCCCCCATGCCCCCACTCACCCCCTCTCTCACCCTCGCCCTCACCTACGACCTCAAAGCCGAGTACGTCGCGCAGGGCTACACCGCCGACGAGTGCGCCGAACTCGACAGCGTCGAGACCATCGACGCCCTCGCCTCCGTCGCCGAGTCCATGGGCCACCGCACCGTCCGCATCGGCCACGTCAAGGAACTCGCCCGCCGTCTCGTCGCCGGCGAACGCTGGGACCTGGTGATCAACATCGCCGAGGGCATGCACGGCATCGGGCGCGAGGCCCAGGTCCCCGCGCTCCTCGACGCGTACCGCATCCCCTACACCTTCAGCGATCCGCTCGTCTGCGCCCTCACGCTCCACAAGGGCATGTGCAAGCGTGTCATCCGCGACATGGGGCTGAACACCGCCCGCTTCGCCCTCGTCTCGCGCGAGAGCGACCTCGACACCATCGACCTCACCTACCCCCTCTTCGCCAAGCCCGTCGCCGAGGGCTCGAGCAAGGGCGTCACCGGCGCCTCGAAACTCTCCTCCCCCGCCGAGCTTCGCGCCCTCTGCCTCTCCCTCCTCTCGCAGTACAACCAGCCCGTCCTCGTCGAGGAGTACCTCCCCGGCCGCGAGTTCACCGTCGGCATCGTCGGCACAGGCGATCGCGCCCGCGTCCTCGGCTGCATGGAGATCCACATCGGCGCCGCCGCCCCCCACGGCTTCTACTCCGCCACCAACAAGGACGACTGGGTCGGCAAGGTCTCATACTCCATCGCCACCGACGCCGAGGCCCGTGCCGCCGCCGATCTCGCCCTCGCCGCCTACCGCGGCCTCGGCTGCCGCGACGTCTCGCGCGTCGATGTCCGCTCCGACCGCGCCGGCAAGCCCGCCTTCATCGAGATCAACCCCCTCCCCGGCCTCCGCCCCGGCTGGTCCGACCTCGTCTTCCTCTGCAAGTACGCCGGCATCGAGTACGACCAGCTCATCCGCTGGATCATCGAGTCCGCCCTCGAGCGGGTCGGTGCCGGCGCGCGCACCGCCGCGCCCCACGGCGCCCACCCATGAACATCCTGATACTCCACGACCACGTCCCGCCCGATGCGCCCGCCGATGCGCAGGACCTCCTCCTCCAGGTCAACGCGGTCGATGCCGCCCTCCTCGCCGCCGGCCATCGCATCGATCGCCTCGCCTGCACGCTCGATCTCGCCTCGCTCGAATCAACCCTCACCCGCGTTCGTCCCGACCTCGTCTTCAACCTCGTCGAGACCCTCGCCTCCCGCGGCCGCCTCTGCCCCCTCGTTCCCCTCCTCCTCGAATCCCTCGCGATCCCCTTCACCGGCAACGCCTCCGCCCCCACCTTCATCACCGCCAACAAGCTCACCGCCAAGCGCCTCATGCGCGCCTCGAACCTTCCCACCGCCGACTGGATCGAGCTCGACCCCACCCGCCGCCACCTCCCCACCCACACGGTCGGCGGGGCCGTCGGGGGCGCCTCGTTCCCCAGGTCCTCGACCTGGATCGTCAAAAGCGTCTGGGAGCACGCCTCCATCGGCCTTGACGAAGACTCCGTCGTCACCGCCACCACGCGCGAAGAGCTTGAATCTCACATCACCCGCCGCCTCCCCGCGCTCGGGGGCGAGGGCTTCGCCGAGAAGTTCCTCGACGGCCGCGAGTTCAATCTCTCCCTCCTCGAAGACCCGCGCGCCCCCGGCGTCCCCGAGATCCTCCCCCCCGCGGAGATCGCCTTCGAGGGATACGGCGCCGACAAGCCCAAGGTCATCGGCTACCGCGCCAAGTGGGACGAATCCAGCGACGAGTACAAGCGCACCGTCCGACGCTTCGACTTCCCGCGCGAGGACGCCCCTCTCCTCGACCGCCTCCGCGGCATCGCCCGCCGCGCCTGGGAAGTCTTCGGACTCTCCGGCTACGCACGCATCGACTTCCGCATCGACGCTCGCAACGAGCCGTGGATCCTGGAGGTCAACACCAACCCCTGCATCTCACCCGACGCCGGCTTCGCCGCCGCGCTCGATCGCGCGAGCATCCCGTACCCCGCCGCCATCGATCGCATCGTCCGCTGCGCCGTCGCCCGCCGCGCCCCCTCGCCCCTCCCCCACCACGCGAGCGCACCACGATGAGCACAACCGACGCGCCCCAGCGCCAACCCGCCGACCTCCTCCGCACCCTCACCCTGCGCGAGACCGCCACGCGCGACGACATCGCACGCGTGCGTGAGATCGTCTCCAGCACCGGATTCTTCTACGACCACGAGATCGACGTCGCCTGCGAGCTCGTCGAAGAGACGCTCGCCAAAGGCCCCGTCGAGGGCTACCGCTTCCTCTTCGCCGACGCCCCCGACACGCACGGCGTCCCCCGCACCATCGGCTACACCTCCTACGGACAGACGCCCTGCACCGAGGGCACCTTCGACCTTTACTGGATCGCCGTCCACAACGACTTCCGCGCCCACGGCCTCGGTCGCTTCCTCCAGCGCGAAACCGAATCGCGCATCCGCGCGCTCGGCGGCCGCCGCCTCTTCGCCGAGACCTCCGGCCGCGACCTCTACGCCCCGACCCGCAAGTTCTACACCTCCCTCGGCTACGCCGAAGAGGCCCGCCTCGCAGACTTCTACGCCCCCGGCGACGACAAGGTCATCTACGGCATGCGCCTCTGATCGCCGCGCACGCGGCACTCCTTTCCGATGTGACCCTTTGGCAATTTGGCCCTTCGGCCCTTTCCGCGCCATCTGCCCATCTTGGTTCCCTCTAGGATTCCCACCTCACAGGAGCCCCCCATGCCCGACCTTGTCCGTGGTAACGCAGCGATCGGCCAGTCCGGCGGCCCCACCGCCGTCATCAACCAGTCCCTCGTCGGCGTCGTCGAAGGCCTCCGCTCCGGCCTCCACGCCTCCGGACACGTCACCAAGATCCTCGGCATGAAGCACGCCGTCCGCGGACTCACCAAGGGCGACTTCCACGACTTCACCGACACCCACCAGGACGTCCTCGACCGCCTCGCCTTCACCCCCTCCGCCGGCCTCGGCTCCACACGCGACAAACCCGATCGCGCCTACTGCGAGAAAATCCTCGAGTCCTGCAAGAAGCACGACATCCGTTACTTCTTCTACATCGGCGGCAACGACTCCAGCGACACCTGCCGCATCGTCCGCGAGATGGCCGTCGCCTCCAACTTCGACATGCGCTGCTTCCACGTCCCCAAGACCGTCGACAACGACCTCATGGAGAACGACCACACGCCCGGCTTCCCCTCCGCCGCGCGCTTCGTCGCCATGGCCTGCATGGCAGACTTCATGGACAACATCTCGCTGCCGGGCATCAAGATCAACGTCGTCATGGGACGCCACGCCGGCTTCCTCACCGCCGCCAGCGCCCTCGCGCGCCGCTACGACCGTCACCTCAACCCGCACGTGCAGGGCGAATCGACCGACGGTCCGCAGCTCATCTATCTCCCCGAGGTCCCCTTCGAAACCGACCGCTTCCTCGCCGATGTCGAGGCGATCTACGCCAAGAAGGGCCGCTGCCACATCGCCGTCTCCGAGGGCATCTCCGACGCCAGCGGCACACCCATCGGCGCAACCCTCATCAAGGGCGGCCAGGTCGACGCACACGGCAACGTCCAGCTCTCCGGCTCCGGCGCCCTCGGCGATCAGCTCGCCGACCTCATCAAGGCGAAGCTCACGCCCGCCGGAGGCAAGCCCCCCCGCGTCCGCGCCGACACCTTCGGCTACATCCAGCGCTGCTGGCCCGACACCTCGCCCTGCGACCGGCTCGAAGCCCGCCGCAGCGGCCAGTTCGCCGCCCGCCTCGCCCTTCAGGGCCACCTCGACGGCAGCGTCGCGATCAAGCGCCCCGGCTCCGGCTCGGCCCTCTGGCTCGGCCTCGACAACGGCGCGCCCTACGTCAGCGAGTACCAGCGCGTCGAGCTCTCCGCAGTCGCCGCCAAAACCCGCCACATGCCCAAGGAGTTCATCCAGGGGCACAACAACGTCTCTCGCCAGTTCATCGAGTACGCCCTCCCGCTCGTCGGCTCGCTCCCCACCTTCGAGCGAATGTGACCCGGACGCCCCGCACCGCCGCCAACGTACGATCTCCCATGCCCAGGACGCATCTGGCCGTCTTCCCCGGCTCCTTCGACCCCGTGACCTACGGGCACCTCGACGTTATACGCCGAGGCCGACGCCTCTTCGATGAACTCGTCGTCGCCGTCGGCCGCAACCCCGGCAAGGACTCGCTCTTCACCGCCGATGAACGCGTTGACATGCTCGAACGCCTCCTCGCCGAGATGGTCGCGACCGAGCCGGACGCCGCGCCCGTCCGTGTCCGCGCCTTCAGCGGCCTGACCGTCGATTTCGCCAAGGAAGTCGGCGCCACCGCGCTCCTCCGAGGCGTCCGCAATCTCTCCGATCTCCAGTACGAGGTCCAGCAGGCCGTCACCAACCGAGAGGTGGCCGGCCTCGAAACCGCCTTCGTCGTCGCCGGCCAGACCTTCGCCTACACCTCATCGAGTCTCATCAAGCAGATCACCGCCATGGGCCGCGACCTCACGCCCCTCGCCAGCATGGTCCCCCCACTCGTCGTCGAACTGCTCCGCCAGAAAAAGGTCGCCAGGCACCCCCTCCTCAAACGCCTCGCCACCGCGACCGACAGCGCCGTCGAGGGGTGATGAACACCAGCGCGGGTGCCATCAGTTCCCGGCGAGCCCCCGCGAGGGAGGCGAGCCGGAACTGATGCTCGTATCTTCGCATACGCTCCCGCCCAAACACCCCCATGCGCATCGCCACCCACGACATCGGCCCTGCCCACGAGCCCTACATCATTGCCGAGATCGGCGTCAACCACGACGGCTCCGTCGATCGCGCCCTTGAGCTCACCGATGCCGCCGCAACTGCCGGCGCAAACGCCATCAAGCTCCAGCTCTTCGAAGCCGATCGCCTGATGTCCTCCGCCGCCAAGCTCGCCGCCTACCAGAAGGCCGCGGGCGAGAGCGATCCCATCGAGATGCTCCGCCGCCTCGAGCTCTCCGCTGCGCAGATGGCCCCCATCGTCGATCGCGCCCACGCGCAAGGCATCCACGCGATCGTCACCGTCTTCTCCACCGAACTCATCGCCGACGCCGAGCGGCTCGCGTGGGACGCCTACAAGACCGCATCCCCCGACATCATCCACCGCCCGCTGCTCGAACGGCTCGTCGACACCGGTCGCCCCCTCATCATCAGCACCGGCGCGAGCACACCCGACGAAGTCATCCGCGCTGCAAGCTGGCTCACCGCCCGCGACGGCGCCATCGGCTCGCGCACCGCCTTCCTCCAGTGCGTCAGCTCGTACCCCACCGCGATCGAGCACGCCGAACTCGGCGGCATCCTCGCCCTCCGCTCGCTGCTCCCCCACCCCATCGGCTACAGCGACCACACCGCGAGCATCGAGACCGGCGCGATCGCCGTCGGCCTCGGCGCCTGCATCCTCGAGAAGCACTTCACGTACGACACATGCGCCGCCGGTCCCGATCACGCCGCATCCCTCACGCTCGACGCATTCGCGCAGTACGCCACGCTCGCTCGCGATGCCTGGCGCTCACTCCGCACCGACGGCCGCGCCATGGAGACGACCGGTGTCGAGCCGATCAAGCGCGTCATCGCGATCGAAGAGGATGTCCGCCGCGTCTCGCGCCAGTCCGTCGTCACGACCAGGGCTCTCCCCGCCGGACACGTGCTGACATCCCGCGACCTGACCGTCAAGCGCCCCGGAAACGGCATCCCCGCCTTTGAACTCCAAACCGTCATCGGCCGCATGCTCGCTCGCGGCGTCCACGCCGACACGCCGCTCAACCGCGACGACCTCAAGTAATCGAGATGGGTGCCACCAGTTCCCGGATCGAACGCGCAGCGTTCCGAGCCGGAACTGGTGATTCACGCCGCGACGCGCGAGTAATCCACGCGGCAACCCACCCGACGCGCCCCCGCGTCCCCGACCGCACGCACGACCGTTCCCCTCTCGCTCGTGCTCCGCGGAAGGTTGTACAGCGTCACCATCGAACCCACCGCCACGTCCACCGGGCAGTGAAACCCGAGCCCGCCCGCGCTCTCATCGATCAGGTCCACGTACGCGATCGCCACACCGCCCGATGGATCGGTGAACGCCGCCATCGCACGCCCCTCCAGCCGCGTCCGCGTCGACTCGCGACGATCAAACACCAGCCGATCCGAGTAAGGACTCCGCTCACACCCCGGCTTGCTCTCCACATAACCCGAAGCGGACGAGTTCGGACGACTCGGAATAGCGCCCATGCGTTGGCCTCACGATGCCCCCGCGAAACCGGCCTCATGGGTCCATGGGCGGTCCGGCTCGCGCTCGGCGGCAGTGCGTTATCGACCCACACCCACCCCCACTTCAGCCCAAGCCGATCGCACATCCCCGAAAAACAAGCATGAGCCCCGGGGGAAGCCGGAGCCCATGCCGCACGAAGGGAACAGGGGAAGGACACGTCTGGTTCGCGCCGGCGGACGTGCGTGGCCGACGCGGGAGGATCAAACTCAGCGCCGACGCCGGCGCCCCGCGATCAGCCCCGAGAGCCCCAGCATCGAGATCGCGCCCGGCGCGGGGATCGGCGCCGCCGTGATCACACGGATCTCATCAACCTCGACCGTCTGCTGCAGGCTGACCCAGATCGAGTGCCCGTCCTCGCCGAGCACGATCCGATCCATGGCGTTCAGCTCAGGTCCCCGGAACGCGCTGAGCGGGTACAGCGTCGTCGCAAACCCGAGATCAACATCGCTCGCGTCGAGCCGGGCGCGGGTCACGATGATGCCAAGAATCGGCTGGTCGAAGGTGAACGTCGCCTCCACCAGGCCGTGCACGTTGAGGTCCGTGTCCATGTGGATCAGGTGGCTGGAGATCAGCGTGCCCGCCGCGATCACGCCGCCGTTCAAGGACGCCATCGAGGCGAAGGAGCCGGGGCCCGTGGCGTCGACGGCCAGGTCATAAGGAAGCGAGATGCCCTGACGCTCATTCAGCGCGAAGATCGTCGTCGCGCTCTCGAACACACCGACGTCGAGCGACATCGGGGGAGATACAAGCTGGCCATTGCCGCCGACCCCGATGATATCCGCCTGAGAATGGTGGGCCATGAGGCAGAGCGACATCCCGGCCACGATCATGTTCGTGCGCTTCATCTCCGGTCTCCTGTTGTGCTTCGGCGTGGCATGCGGCGGTTGAGGCCGCGTGCTCGTCGATGAGGACAACATGCCCGATGGCCCGTCAAAGGCCAGCGTTCAACACGGATTCAGCGTTCACGTCGATGGCTGGGGCCGTCGTGATCCGACCCTCTTGCCTCACTTACACATTCGCACGTCAGCGCCGGGGGTTTCTGGGACTGAAGGGCCGACGCGACTTCTCCGTTCCCGGACCCAAGGGCCCCGCTCCCCGTCCCGACGCGGAATCGCCCTCTCTCGCCCCCGCCGAAGGCCCCTCTTCCTCCGGATGAGCCGCCCCGTCGGCGATGCCGGCCTGCGCCTCCACCGGCCCATGCTTCTGGCCCTCATCCTCCACGATCCTCGCGAACACCAGCCGCCCCGCCGCGGTCTGCAGCGTCGACGTCACCGCGACCTGCACGGTCTGACCGATCCGCTCGCGCCCGTCGTCCACCACGATCATCGTGCCGTCGTCGAGATACCCGACGCCCTGCCCCGGCTGCTCGCCCTGCTTCGTGAGCCGCACCGAGATCGCATCCCCCAGCCCCACGATCGGCTTGAGCGCCGTCGCCAGCTCATGCACGTTGATGACCGAGACGCCGCGGATCGCCGCGACCCGCGCCAGCCCCGAATCCGTCGTGATGATGATGGACGACATCCGCCTGGCCAGCTCGATCAGCATCTGGTCGACGCCCTTGCCGGGAACGATGGTCTCGTCGATCGTCACGTCCAGTCGCGCGGACCTCTGCAGCTTCGCCACAAGGTCCAGCCCGCGCCGCCCCCGCGCCCGCTTCGACTTGTCCGACTGGTCCGCAAGCGTCTGCAGCTCCGCGACCACGAACGCCGGAATCACCATCGGCGACTGCACTATCCCCGTCTCCGCAAGATCCGCCACCCGACCGTCGATCAGCGCCGACGAGTCAAGCACCAGCGGCTTCGCGCCCCGGATCTCCTTCGCAAACTCCACGTAAGGAATCACAAGACGGAAATCGTCCTGCGTCTGCAGAACCGTCGTGATCGCAAGGTACACGAAGCACACGCCCAGCAGCAGCTTCACCGCCTGCACAATCGTCCGATGCTTGTCCCCCTCAAAGCCGTACAGCACCGCAAGCAGATCGATCAACTGCCCGAACGCCCACGTCGCAAGCATCCCCGCCGCCAGCCCCACCAGGATCCCCACCAGCGTCGAGATCCGCTTCTTCGGCGTCAGGATGTCGATCGCGATCACCACCCCGCCGATCATGATCACCGTCGCGATCGTCCACTGCACGTTCTGCAGCCGCGCCTCGCCCGTGATCGGATCGTCCGCCAGCTCGGTGATATAGAGGAACGCAGCGACAATGAACGTCACCAGGAATCCCAGCCGGGCGAAGTTCACCATGGTCGTGCGGTGCCGCTCCTTGGCCTCCGCCGGAAGTGGCTCCACGTTGGGCTCACGCGCTCTCACGTGCAATCAGTGTACGCGAACCCGCGCCATGCGTAGCATTGACCCACTCCCGCCGGTCGACGGCCGGGCCCGGTGCACGGGTGTCCCGTGAACCTGGTCAGGGCTTGACCGCAGCAGCCATAAGCGAGCGTCATCCGGTGCCGCCGGTGTCCTGGCCGTCGACCGGCGGGAGTGCGCGCACACCCCTCCCTCACGCTTCCTTCTCGCCGATCGCCCCGCCTGTGGCATCCCGTTCGCGTCTGCACTCGACGACCGGAACGGAGACTCACCATGCGCAGAAACCTGCCGATTCGACGTGTGGCCTTTGCGCTCGCCGCGGCTCTCATTGCGCTCCTCCCCCGCCCCGCCGCCGGCCAGGGCATCACCGTCAAGGACCTCTCTCGCATCAAGGGCCAGGGCGAGTCCGTCCTCCGTGGCGTCGGACTCGTCATGGGCCTCCCCGGCACCGGCGACTCCGGCAAGGAACTCGTCGCCGCCCGTCCCCTCGCGCAGGTCCTCCAGAACGCCGGCGTCCCCGTCCCCGATCTCTCCGAACTCGAAAAGAGCAAGTCCGTCGCCCTCGTCATGGTGACCTGCACCGTCCCCGCCAACGGCGCACGCACCGACGACCGGCTCGACGTCCACGTCACGACGCTGAACTCCGCCAAGTCGATCCGTGGCGGCCGCCTCTTCCTCGCCCCCCTCTCCGGACCCAACCCCGGACAGGCCGTCTTTGCCATCGCCGAAGGCGCCGTCGAGATCGAGGACCTCACGATCCAGACCACCGGGCGCGTCCGCCTCGGCGCCCGCCTCGTCCGCGACATCCCCACCGGCGCCGTCGACCAGAGCTTCGACCTCGTCCTTGAGCCGACGTTCGCAGGGTGGTCATCCGCCGCCCAGATCGCCAGCGCCATCAACGACGGCTACTTCGCCTCCCCCGTCCATCGCGGCCCCGCCGTCGCCACCCAGATCGACGACCGCGTCATCCGCGTGGACATCCCCGACCCCGAACTGGTCAACCCCGGCCCCTTCGTCGCCGACGTCATGAACACGCAGATCAACCCCGAACTGCTCCGTCTGCCCGCGATGGTCGTCGTCAACTCCCGGTCCGGCGCCATCATCGTCACGCGCGACGTCCGCATCGGACCCGTCGCCATCACCCATCGCGACCTGACCATCACGACCACCGTCCCCACACCGATCCCCACGCCCGCCGATCCCATGATCGAGACCACCCGCTGGGCCGGGCTTGAGACCGACGCCCGACCCACCGAAGAGGCCCGCCTCTCCGATCTCCTTCGAGCCCTCGACCGGCTCGACGTCCCCTCCGCCGATCAGATCGAGATCCTCCAGACGCTCCACAAGTCCGGACGGCTCCACGCACGCCTCGTCATCGATTGACACCATGGCCTCGCCCATCACCATCCCATCCGCCGCCGACACGCTCAGACCCCTGAGCTTCGATCCCGCGACCCCGGCGCCCGTGCGCAACGGCCAGCGCTCCTTCGCCGAGATCCTGTCGATCGCCGATCGGGGGCCCCTCGCCTCGAAGCCCGAGCCGACCGAGGTCGCCGAGACCTTTGTCGCCGTCGCGCTCGTCCAGCCCCTCCTCGCCGAGGCCCGCAAGTCCTCCTGGGCCGCGGAGCCCTTCGCCCCCTCGGACGCCGAGAAGCAGTTCGGTGCGCTCATGGACGCACACGTTGCGCGTGAGATCACCCGCGCCGCGCGGTTCCCGCTCGTTCAGCGCCTGGCACGCGACATGCTCAGAGATCCCTGAGCGCCCCGCGCTCGCGTCGGAGACGCCCCATGGCCGCAAGCAAGCCCGCACCGCGACCGTCCACGCCGAACGCCCCGTCGATGCCCGACGCCCTCGGCGCCATCCTCACCGGCATGCTCGACGCGCACCAGCGCCTCCTCGCGGGCGTCGACCAGCATCGCGCCGCCCTCGCCGCCGCCGACGCCGAGGCCATCGCCCGGGCCATCGAGACCCAGACCATCGCCCTCCAGGAAATCGCCGCTCTCGAATCCCGGCGCGCCGAACTCCTCGGCGCCCGCGGCAGGATCACCATCCGCGACGCCGCCTCCGCACTCGACGAGCCGGACCGCACCCGTCTCCTCGAACTCGCCGAGAAGCTCCGCGAAGCCATCTCGACCGTCCGCAGACGCCAGGAAGCCGTCCGCGCCGCGACACGTTCGCTCCTCGACCACACCCGAGGCCTGATGTCCCAGGTCGCCTCCGCCCTCAGCCACGCCGGAACCTACGGCCGCGCCGGCGCCGTCAGGCCCGCAGGCCCCGCCTCCGCGCTCCTGGACATGTCCACATGAGTCTCTCCTCCGCCATGCAGATCGGCCGGTCGGCGCTGAACGCGAGCCAGCTCGGCATCGCCGCGACCAGCAACAACATGGCCAACGCCGCCACCGCCGGATACCGGCGCCAGATCGCCACCCTCACGCCCATGCGCGGCGCCGGGGGCGGGCACGCCGGCTCGATCGGCATGGGCGTCGCCGTCTCCGACATCCGGCGCCAGGTCTCCTTCTCACTCGAGGCACGCACCCGCTCGGCGATCTCCTCCGAGCACGCCTCCTACACCCGCCAGGGCATCATCAGCGCCGTCGAGAACACCCTCGGCGAACTCGGCGACAACGACCTCTCCTCCCAGCTCTCCGCGTTCTTCAACTCCTGGTCCGAACGCGCCAACCTCGTCCAGTCCAGCGCCGTCGTCGTCCAACAGGGTCGCTCCCTCAGCTCGTTCGTCCAGCGCCTCCGCACCGACCTCACCGATCAGCGCGCCGCCATCGACGCCGAGGTCGGAGCCCTCGCGTCCCGCGCCAACGAGCTCCTCGCCCAGGTCGGCGATCTCAACACCTCCATCTCGCAGGCCGAGGTCGGCTCCGTCAACGCCAACACCCTCAGGGATCAACGCGACTCCATCCTCGAGGAGCTCGCCACCATCATGGACGTCACCGTCGTCGAACAGGGCGCCGGAGGCGTCGACGTCCTCGTCGGCTCGACCCCGGTCGTCCTCGGAGGCAGGTCCCGGGGCGTCGCCCTCGAGCTCACCACCAACGCCGACGGCTCCCGCGCCGCCCGCCTCGTCACCCGCGACGACAGCTCCAACGTCCCCGCCGCCAACGGCTCGCTCGGCGCCCTCCTGGCCGAACGCACCGACACCATCGACCGCTCCATCTCCGCCCTCGACACCCTCGCTTCCCGCGTCATCTTCGAGGTCAACAAGATCCACTCCACCGGCGTCGGCGCCTCCTGGCTCAGGTCCACCGCCGGCTCCCTCCAGTTCCAGACGGCCGATCGCTCGCTCGCCCTCAACGACCCGGCCAACACAGCCATCGCCTCCCTCCCCTTCCAGCCGAACAACGGCGGATTCAGCGTCAACGTCCGCAATACCGTCACAGGCACCGTCTCCACCGTCCGGATCGACGTCGACCTCGACGGCATCACCGCCGCCGGCACGGCCGGCACCGCCGACGACACCTCCGCACAGGACATCCGCGACGCGCTCGACGCCGTCGCCGGACTCGCCGCATCCTTCGACCCCTCGGGGAAGCTCGTCGTCGAGGCCGACGCGGGCTTCGAGTTCTCCTTCGCCGACGACTCCTCCGCGGCACTCGCCACGCTCGGCCTCAACGCCTACTTCACCGGGTCCAACGCCCGCGATATCGCCGTCGCCTCCGATCTCGATCAGAATCCCGACCTCCTCGCCGTCGGATCATGGGACGGAACCACCCTCGTCGAGAACGGGTCAGCTCTCCTCATCGCCTCCCTCTCTACCAAGCGGCTCGACAACCTCGGCTCCAGGACCCTCATCGAGTCCTGGCGCGACCATGTCACCGTCGTCGCATCCGCCTCCAGCACCGCCTCCATCCAGGCCGAATCCGCCACCGTCGTCCGGGAGTCACTCGACAGCCAGCGCGCCGCCGTCAGCGGCGTCTCCCTCGACGAAGAAGCGATCAATCTCATGAACTTCCAACGCCAGTACCAGGCCGGCGCCCGCGTCATCGAGGTCGCCCGCCAGCTGATGGACACCCTGATCTCCCTTGTCTGACCACCGCGCACGGAGCCGCACAAGATGAGCTCAATCCCGCCCGGGCTGTCGCGAGTGCCCAACCTCATCATGAGCCGCAACGCGCTCGCGTCCATCACGCGCAGCTCCGTCGGCCTCTACGCCGTCCAGCAGCAGCTCTCCACCGGCTCGCGCATCAGCCGGCCCGGCGAAGACCCCGTCGCCGCCGCGACCCTCTCCATCCTCGACGCCCGCCTCGAACGCTCCGCCCAGATCGTCCGAAACCTCGATCACGCCTCCGCTTCACTCGCCTCGCTCGACACCGCGCTCGGCGAGGCCTCCGATCTCGTCCTCGAAGCGCGGCAGATCGCCCTCGACCAGGTCAACTCCACCTACTCCGAGTCCGACCGTGCCGCCCAGGCCACCGTCGTCGACTCACTCCTCCAGCAGCTCTTCTCCCTCTCCAACCGCACAGGCGTCCAAGGACACCTCTTCGGAGGAACCGCCCCGGGAACCCCGCCCGTCACCGAGTTCTTCGGCGCCTATCGCTACGCCGCGCCCTCAGGTGGCCTGCTCACCGACCTTCGACATGGCTCCGCCGCACCGCTCACGCTCGGCAACGGCAACGCGATCGGCGCCACCTCCGCACGCGTCGCCGGCTTCGTCGATCTCGACCCATCCCTCACCGCCGCCACACGCCTCAACGATCTCCGCGGCGCGCGCGGCCTCGGCGTTGCCACCGGCTCCATCTCCATGCGATTCGACGGCGGGCCTGCCGCCACCATCGACCTCTCGAACGCCGACTCCGTCGGCGATGTCACCGACGCCCTCACCGCCGCCATCAGACTCTACGAATCGGACAACGGCGTGACCATTCTCGGCCCCGCTGGCGTCTCCGCCTCCGGCGGCTCCATCAGCATCGACATCGTTCCAGGCCCGCCCGATCCCCAACTCACCTTCGCAGACATCGGCTCCGGCGTCACCGCCAAGGACCTCGGACTCGCCTCGGACGCCACCCCCATCTCCTTCGATGCCACCTCCGCGCTCGGCCGGGACACCCAGCCGCGCCTCGCCTGGACCGCACCCCTCGCCTCCCTCCAGACGCTGGACCTCGCGGGGGCCGGACCGCTCGGCTCCATCCGCATCTCCAACGCCGGGCGCACCAGGGACCTCGACCTCTCCGGTGCCGTCACCCTCCAGGACATCAAGAACACCATCGAAAGCGCCGGCCTCGGCGTCCGCGTCGTCATCAACAGCGCCGGCACCGGCATCGACGTCCTCAGCGAGGTCTCCGGACCCTCCTCGATGGCCATGTCCATCACCGACGCCAGCGGCACCAATCCCACCGCCACGCGCCTGGGCATCCGAACCTTCGCGCCCGAGACCCTCGTCTCCGAACTCAACAGTGGACGAGGCGTCCGAATCGTCCACAACCAGACCGACCCGATCACCGGACTTCCCGACCCCAATCGAGACGTCGACTTCAGAATCGCCCTGGGCGACACCGCCGGAACCTTCCTCACCGTGGACCTGCGCCCGCAAGATATGACCTCGATGCAGGCCGTTCTTGCGCGGATCAACTCGCAACTCGACGACGCAGCCGCTGCCGCCGGTTACCCCGCCGGGACCGTTCGTGCCGCGATCGGCGCCACCACCAACGGCATCATCCTCACACGCACCGGCTCGTTCACCGGCAACATGACGGTCGAGAGCGCCAACAACTCCGGCGCCGCCCAGGATCTCGGCCTGCTCGCCTCCGACACCTCGACCGACGGCTCGACCGTGACCGGCAGCGATCCCGCCTCCATCCGGCCCGACAACCTCTTCACCGCCTTGCTCGATCTCCGCGAGGCCCTCGCGACCAACAGCACCTCTGGCATAGCGATTGCGGGAGAACGACTCGGAAGGTTCGTCGATCGCGTCGCGCAGGATCGCGGCACCGTCGGCGCCTACGCGCGACGCATCGACCAGGACCTCAGCCAGGAAGAAGGACGAAAGACGGTGGACCTCGCAACACGCAGCAGACTGATCGACACGGACTTCGCCGAGGCCGCCACGCGCCTCACGCTCCTCCAGACCCAGCTGACCGCGGGCATGCAGGCCGCGTCCATGGCAACCAGCCGAACGCTTCTGGACTTCCTGGGCTAAGGCCCACGCCGAACTCTCGGGGCCAACGCCCCGGCCGTTCATTCAAGGAATGTGCCCTCTCCCGCACCGGCCGCGGGAACCAGGGGTGCGAGCGAGGCCCGCCGATGGAGGGTGGGAGCCGCTCGCGTGGCCAGGCCGCGGAATTGGAGCGCACCATGGACGTGCGGACGACTCGGTTCGGTGTCATCCAGATCCAGGATGATCGGGTGATCACCTTCCCCGCCGGCCTCCTCGGGTTCGGAGGCCAGACTCGATTCTGCCTCTTGGAGCCGGGAGAGGACGCGTGCTTCTTCTGGCTGCAGTCGCTGGACGATCCGGCGCTTGCCTTCGTGGTGACGGACCCATCGATGTTCGTCCCCGAGTACTCGGTGCCGATCCGGGCCGAGCAGATGGAGTCACTCTCCCTCTCGAAGCTCGAGGACGCCCAGGTCTTCGTCATCGTCAACAAGATCGACGGGCAGCTCACAGGGAACCTCCAGGGCCCGCTCGTGATCAACACGCTCACACGCACCGGAGAGCAGATGGTCATCGCCGAGAAGCGATGGACCACCCGCCACCCGCTCATGCGCGTGGGACAGACCACGGCCGCACGCGCCTCGGCGTGACGCGCAGCCACGGAGCAGAGTCGGGACGTCCGGCGTTCCCTCGGGGACGCCGCGGGCACATCGCACGGAAGCGAAGCAAAGGAGCACACGGATGCTCGTGCTCTCACGACAGCGGGACGAAACCATCATGATCGGCGACGAGATCGAGATCACGGTGGTCGACATCAGAGGCGACAAGGTGCGCCTCGGCATCACGGCGCCGACACGGATCGCCGTGCATCGCAAGGAAGTCTACGAGGCGATCAAGCGCGAGAACCAGCAGGCCGCACGCCTCGCCGGAGACCAGCTCACCACCCTCGGAAGGACCATCTCACCCGGACCCGCGCGGACGCGGGTCTCGGCACTCAGCGCGGGGAACGCGTCGAACCAGGGCGGGACGCTCCCGCCGCGCGCAGCCACCGGATCATGAACATCGCACTCTCACGGGACCATCACGGAGGATGCCCATGACACGCATCAACAGCAACATCCCAAGCGTGATCGCCCAGGCGAACCTCGGCAAGACCAACCGCGAACTCGAGGTCCGGCTGCAGCGACTCTCCACAGGACTCCGCATCAACCGCGGTGCCGACGATCCCGCGGGACTCATCATCTCCGAGCGCCTCCGCACGGAGATCCAGGGCAACGAGCAGGGCGTTCGAAACTCCGAACGCGCCTCCTCCGTCATCGCCACCGCCGAGGCCTCGCTCGCCGAGGTCAACGACCTCCTCAACTCCATCAAGTCCCTCCTCGTCGAGGCCGCCAACACCGGCGCCTTCTCCGACGCGGAGATCGAGGCCAACCAGCGACAGATCGACTCGGCCATCGAGTCCATCACCAGGATCTCCAACACCGCCTCCTTCGGCGGGCTCAAGCTCCTCAACGGATCACTCGACTACACCCTCTCCGGACTCGCCACCGACTCCATCACCATGGCAAAGGTCAAGGGCGCGTCCTTCATCGGACGAGACTCGCTCGAGGTCGAGGTCGACGTCGTCGCCTCCGCCCAGACCGCCGCCCTCTACATGCGCGGAGACCTCCCCACCCCCGGCGCGCCGCAGAACGGCACCATCCTCTCCAGCATGAACCTCCGAATCGCCGGGCCGCGCGGCGTCGTCGAACTCCAGTTCGCCACCGCCACCTCCCTCAACTCCATCGCCGACGCCGTCAACAAGGTCACCGGGCTCACGGGCGTCGAGGCCGAGCTCATCAACGGCTCCGTCAACTCCGGACTCACCTTCAGCTCCGAGGAATACGGCTCCGGACAGTTCGTCTCTGTCGAACGCACCAACCGGCCCACCGACGCCACCGCCGACTCCTTCAGACTCTACTCGTTCGTCGACAACGGCGAGGTCCCGGGTGCGCCCTTCCCATGGAGCTCCATCGGCTCCGTCCTCACCGAGGACAACCGCGACGAGGGCAAGGACGTCGTCGCCCTCATCAACGGCGCTCTCGCCACCGGAAAGGGACTCCAGGTCTCCGTCAACTCACCCTCACTCGCCGTCGACCTCCTCCTCACCGAGGCGTTCGCCACCGATCCCACCATCACCACGTCGTCCTTCCACATCACAGGAGGCGGCGCCCTCTTCCAGCTCGGGCCCCAGGTCACAAGCCAGCAGCAGGCGAACCTCGGCATCCCGACCGTCGCCGCGTCCCTCCTCGGAGGCACACTCGTCGACGGAAGACTCGAGTTCCTCTCCTCGCTCAAGACCGGAGAACGCAACTCACTCGCCGAGTCAAATGTCAGGAAGGACTTCTCCACCGCCTCCGACATCCTCGAATCCGCGATCGATCAGGTCTCCATCCTCCGCGGCTCCCTCGGCGCCTTCGAACGAAACGTCATCCAGACCAACGTTCGCTCGCTCCAGGCCGCCTTCGAGAACCTCTCCTCCAGCCAGTCGCGCATCCGCGACGCGGACTTCGCCCAGGAGACCAGCATGCTCACAAGGTCGCAGATCCTCGTCTCCGCAGGCACCTCCGTCCTCGCACTCGCAAATCAGCAGTCGCAGCAGGTCCTCCAGCTCCTCGGCTGATCAGGCAAGAACGTCTCATAACCACATCATCGCCCGTTCAGGGGCCTCGCCGAATGGTTCGGCGAGGCCCCTTTCGCATCCCCCCACCGCGATTTCCGCCACAACTCCTCCAGCCGCGCTCAACTGACCCCACCGAGGCGTCGATGTCGAACGCCGACCCCCGGCGCGGTGCCGGACCAAGGGTCAGCAAGCCCCGGCTCGGACGCCGGGGAATCAACGGTGGACAGGGCCGTTTGGTTCGGCCCCACCCCAACGCGGGAAGGTCGGCAACGACACACGGGCCGAACCTGTCACGGAGGATGTCATGAGTCGCATCAATACGAACGTCGGTTCTCTGGTCGGTCAGCGGGTCCTTGGCGCGAACAACTTCTCACTCACGAACTCGCTCCAGCGCCTGAGCACGGGTCTGCGCATCAACCGCGGCAAGGACGACCCTGCCGGCCTGATCGCTTCCGAGAACCTCCGCTCCGACATCCGCGGCCTCAACGCCGCCATCGGCAACGCCGAGCGCGCCGATCAGGTCGTCAACATCGCTGAGGGCGGCCTCCAGGAGATCTCCGGTCTTCTGACCGAACTCCAGGGCCTGCTCACCACGACCGCCTCGACCGCCGGCCTCTCCGGCGAGGAGAAGAAGGCGAACCAGCTGCAGATCGACTCGATCATGCAGACCATCGACCGCATCTCCTCCTCCACCTCCTTCCAGGGCTTCAAGCTCCTCAACGGCAACTTCGATTACCAGGTCTCCAGCGTCGACAGCGGGGTCCAGGGCTACTCCGTCAACGCCGCCAAGCTGTCCGGCGGCGACTCGCTCGACGTCGAGGTCCTCGTCACCCAGTCCGCCCAGCAGGGGCAGCTCTACCTCTCCTTCGCCGCAGGCAACCTGAACCTCGGCGGTTCCGGCGAACAGTTCACCATCGAGATCGCCGGCTCGCTCGGCTCTCGCGAGCTCCAGTTCTCCTCCGGCACCTCGGTCGCCGACATCGCCGCCGCGATCAACACCTACTCCGACGTCACCGGCGTGACCGCCTCGGCCTCCTCGACCGGCCTCTCCATCCTGTCTAACGAGTTCGGCTCCTCGCAGTTCGTCTCCGTCAAGGTCGTTGACGACGCGGGCGCCACCGGCACCGACATCGGCGTCTACAACTTCGAGTCCGACGACGCCACCACCATCAACACCACCGCCGCCAGCACCTTCGCGAACGCCAACAACGGCGTCCGCGACGCAGGCCAGAACATCGGCGGCACCATCAACGGTCTCGTCGCGACCTCCACCGGCAAGACCCTCCGCGTCAACTCCGACTTCCTCGATGTCGAGCTCACCGTCGACACCGACACCGCCCAGTCCCTGGCCTCCGTCTCCGCCTTCTCCATCACCGGCGGCGGCGCCGACTTCCAGCTCGCCGGCTCGGTCGACATCGCCGGCAAGGTCTCGCTCGGCATCAAGGACGTGACCACCCGCAAGCTGGGCATCTCCGGCACCGGCTACCTGTCCGACCTCGGCTCCGGCAAGGCCTTCAACGTCGTCGACGGCGACATGACCGAGGCCCAGAAGATCGTCAACTCGGCGATCGAGCAGATCTCCGGCATGCGTGGCCGACTCGGCGCGTTCCAGAAGAACGTCGTCGGTGCGACCATCCGCTCGCTCAACATCGCGGTCGAGAACACCTCCGCCGCCGAGAGCGTGATCCGCGACACGGACTTCGCCACCGAGACCGCGGCCCTCACCCGCAACCAGATCCTGGTCTCGGCCTCGACGAACATCCTCGCGATCGCCAACAGCCAGCCGCAGGCCGTCCTCCAGCTCCTCGGCTAATCCGAGACGGCTGAACGAATCGACCTGACCTCACGGCCCCGGGGCACTCCCCCGGGGCCTTTCTCGTTCTCCGCCCAGGTCGCCCGGCGCGCCGATGATTGACGCATGGCCCAGACGGCGGGACATCCCGTGCGCAGCAGACGCTCCGCCCGCGCACGACCCGAGCGCCCCACCGAAGGGCTGCCCGCCGGGCTCGCGCCGGACCTCGACCGGTTCTTCGCCTACCTCCGCGTTGAATGCGGCTTCCGCCCCAACACCCTCCAGGCCTATCAGCGGGACGCCATCGACATGGCCCAGGACCTCGCCCAGCAGGGCACCACGGCCTGGAAGCAGGTCAGCGGGCGCGACCTGGCCTCGCATCTCGCGCGGCTCCACAGCCAGCGGGGCATGGAGCCATCCAGCGTCGCCCGCCACCTGGCCACCGTCCGCGTCTTCTTCCGATTCCTGCGCTCGTGTGCCGTGATCTCCGAGGACCCGACCGAGATCCTCGAACGCCCCACACGCTGGAAAAAGCTCCCGGACGTCCTCTCGCCGAAGCAGATGCGCTCGCTTCTCGAAGCGCCGCGCCCGACGACGCGCACCAGGCCCCACGGCGACATCGAGGCCAAAGCGGGAGGCCGCGCCGGACCGCCGCGCGCCCCGGACGAACTCTGGATGCGTGACCGGGCGATGCTCGAGCTCATGTACGCCTGCGGGCTTCGCGCGAGCGAGACGGCGGACATGCTGCTCACCGACTGGACGCCGACGATCGGCGTCGTGCGCGTGCGGGGAAAGGGCGACAAGGAGCGGATCGTGCCCGTCGGCACGCCCGCGATCAGCGCGGTCGAGGCGTACCTGAAGGACTGTCGCCCGAGGCTCGCGCGCCCGGACGGGCGCGACCGGGGCCGCCTGCTGCTGTCGGTGCGCGGCCTGCCGCTCGAGCGCGTGGCCGTATGGCAACTGGTGCGGAAGCACGCGAACGCCGCGGGGCTGCGCAACGTGCACCCGCACGTGCTCCGCCACTCCTTCGCCACCCACCTGCTGATGGGCGGCGCGGACCTCCGTGTGGTGCAGGAACTCCTGGGGCACGCCGACATCGGCACCACGCAGGTCTACACGCACGTGGACGGCTCGCGTCTGCGGAGCGTCCACAAGAAGTACCACCCGCGCGGGTAGGCCGACCTCACTGGCCGATCGCGGTGCGCAGCCCCACGAGCGCCTCGGCCTGCGTCAACCCGTCGACCTCCACCACCTCGTCGGCCAGCGCGAGATAGATCGGGTCCCGGCGCTCGAGCACGCCCTCGATCTCCTCGAGCGTGCCCGCGCCCGTCAGTGTGGGACGATCCGCGTTGGAGGCGAGCGAGAGCCGCTCGCGCAGCGTCGAAGCGGACGCTCGGAGGTACACGATCAGCCCGCGTGCCGTGCGCTGCTGGTCGATGAGCATGTCGCGCGCACCCGGCGCGGTGGGGGTGCCGCCCCCGAGTGCGAGAACGATCCCCTGGTGGCGCAGCTTGTCGTGCAGTGCCGCGGCCTCGGCGCGCCTGAAGGCCTCCTCGCCGTCCAGTCGCCACGCCTCGGCGACGGAGGCCCTCCCGAGGTGGCGGGGCGTGACATCGTCCAGGTCGATAAAGTCGCGTGCGGACTCCAGGGCGAGTTCACGCCCGAGCGTGCTCTTGCCGCACCCGCGGAGTCCGATCAGGATGGTGGTGGGCTGCCCGGCCATCGCCCGGCAGTGTACCGGACACCGCCCCGGCGCGAGACGCCACCCCGATCCGGACCGCACACGGCTCTGGAGCGTGGTGCCGCCCCGGAATCAGGCGCGCGAGAGGTAGGACCCGTCCGCGGTGGAGACCTTGATCTTCTCACCGGTCTCGATGAACGGGGGGACCCTGGTCTTCAGCCCGGTCTCGCACGTCGCTTCCTTCAACTGGTTGGTCGCGGTCGCGTTCTTGATGCCCGGCGGCGTGTCGGTGACCGTGAGTTCGACCGAGGCGGGAAGCTCGACGCGGATGGGGTTCCCGTCGTTGCAGAGGACGATGACCTCGGTGTTCGGACGGAGGTAGTAGATCGCATCGCCGACAAGGGTCTTGTTGAGGATGTGCTGGTCGTAGTTCTCAAGGTCCATGAAGGTCGAGCCGGTGTTGTCGGTGAAGAGGAACTCCATCGGACGCCGGTCGAGCTCGACGACCTGGAGGTCCTCGGTCGGCTGCATGCGCTTGTCGAGCTGCTTGCCGCTCATGACCTCGCGATAGGTGAGCTGCACCAACGGATCGATGAAGAGTTCAAGAGGAGGCCACTTCTTCATGAGGCGCTGAACCTCGCGGAGTTTGGCAATGCGGCTGGCGATCTGC
>JAPKGU010000230.1 GCA_026647565.1 Phycisphaerales bacterium
CTATTACCTTTCCGGCTTCCCGGAGCCGGAGGCCTGCATCGTGCTCGTCGCCGGCGACACGCCGCGCGCCCTGCTCTTCTGCCGCGAGAAGGATGCCGAGAAGGTCTCGCCCGGCGGCCGGTCATCGTCGACTTCGACGTCCACCACGGCAACGGGACCCAGGCGATCTTCGAGACCGACCCCCGCGTCGTCTTCGTCTCCATCCACGAGGCCGGCAACTACCCCGGCACCGGATGGCCGCACGAGACCGGCACCGGCGAGGGCACGGGCACGACGTTCAACCGTCCCTTTCCCCCCGCCACGCCGCCTGGGGAGATCGTCGCCGAGATGCGCCACGTCCTGCACGAGGTGCGCGAGCGCTTCGCGCCCGATTTTGTCCTCGTCTCCGCCGGGTTCGACGGGCATCGCCTCGACCCGCTGGGCAACTGGCTGCTCGAGGCCGAGCACTTCGCCGCCATCACGCGCGAGATCACCGCTCTCGCCGGTGCCACCGCGGGCGGCCGCGTCCTGTCCGTCCTCGAGGGCGGCTACCAAAGCCCGATCCGCTGCATCACGCAGCTCCGTGGGACCCGGTCGGTCCCTCCCCCATTCCCTGTGGACGCCCCGGCGTCCCTTTCTTCTCGCTCTCGCTCGCGACCTCGGACGACAACATCGCCTTCCCCGCGACCCGCACCAGGCCCTCCCTCTTTCCCTCCTGCTCCAGCAGGAGAAGAAGCGCCTCGTCGTCGATGAACTCGAAGCGATCGCCCGAGGCCGACGCGATCTGTGCGTCAAACGACCTCGACGCCGTCGAGACGATGCCGACGATCACGCCCCGCGCCGAAACCGCCGTCGGCAACGGCTCTGCGCGATGCGATTCCGAGAGTGCCCCCTGAGGCGCGCTCGTGGCCGACGTCGCCGACGCCTCCGGACCGTGCCCGATCGGACGCCCTCGCTCGCCGAACACCAACACGAGAGCCACCGCCACCATCGGCGCCGCGCCGATCGCCGCCGACATCGCGCTCCGCCGAAGGCGTCGCCGCCGACGAACTCCCGGCGCCCGCGCGATCAGGTCCGCGAGGATCTCCTCGCGCCTCGCCTCGCCGCGCTTGCTCAGCCCCGCTCCCGAGTCAAACTCATGCCCGCTCATCACGACTCCTCTCCGAGCAGCTCGCGCAATCGCGCGATCGCCCGTCTCACCCGCCCGTGCGCCGCTGGGCCCGTGATCCCGTGCGCCGCGCCGGCACGCTCCATCGACTGCCCCCGCAAGAATCTCGAAGCCAACAGGTCCCGCTCCACACCATCAAGTCGAAGCAGCGCCTCGCGCACCTCATCGGGTCCGATGCCCTCGCCGCCGCCGACGATGCTTCCGCGAAGCTCCCCCCTCGCTCGCTCACGCACCAGCCGACGCCGCTCCTTGCGCAACGCGTCGCGGCACGCCGACACCACACTCCGCTTCATGTACAGATCCAGCTGCTCTTCCGTCAAGGAACCTCGCACACACTTCAGCAGCCGCAGCATCCCGTCGTGAACCGCGTCAAGACAGAACGCCTCGTCCCGTCCCGATGCCCGCCTCGCCACGCCCAGCGCCGCCCCGAACGACTCTCGATAGAACCGCTCGATCGCCTTCGGATCGCCCGCCGCAAGGCCCCCGGCCGTGCCTCGCGCCACGCCGCCCCCCGCGCGTGCCGCGGCCTCCCGGTCGGGAGGCCGGGAGGCCGGACGCTCGGACGCATCGTCCGAACTCGCTCTCTCATGCGGGTATGGCACCGTCAGCGCGTCCATCTCGTCAACATCGTACCGGCCGACGACTCTCACTCCGCGAGCAGGGCCTGGGCGCGCAACCAGCCGCGCACGCCCTCGATCTGCGTCGGTGTTCCCATGAACTCGAGCTCGCCCGGCTGGTCCCCCTTGCCGACCCTCATCCGAGGCGACATCGCACCGCAGATCGCGCCTGCCGCGTCGAGCGTCCGCTCCAATGCCTCCGGCTTCACGCGCAACACCACGACAGTCCGTCCTCCAACCGCCGCCAGCGCGTCCTCGAGGCGATTCGTCAGGTGAGATTCGCGCAGCTCCAGTTCGATGCGCTCCTCTTCCAGCTTGCGAGACTGCTCCCGATTCGCATCCTGCGCGCCCTGCGGCACGACTCCCTGCTTGATCATGTGATCGGTCTGCGCAATGTTCTTCTCGTTGAGCCGCATCCGCTCGTGCAGGATCTCCCGCTTCTCCCTCACGGCCCGCAGCTCCGCTTCGAGCTCGGTGACAAGGGCCCGCGCGGGCCGCTCCGAGTCCCGCAGTTCGACCGCGTCCCGCTCAAGCCCCACAAGCAGATCCTCCACCGCGACCAGCTGGTCCTTTCTCGCCCGCATGATGAGCGTCGACGTCTCCTTGTGCAGCATCACCCGCGCCGACTCACCCGCTCCGTCCTCCATGGAAAGCAGCGACTCAATTGCTCCGAGCAGCGTCTTCGGCTCCATCCCGATTCCGCGCCTCGAGTCCAGAAGCGTCGCAACGCTGAACGAGCGGAGCGTCGGCGAGCCGCCCCCGGAAGCCCCGTCCGCGCGCGCCGAGATCACAAACAGCGGCTCGCCGCCCTCGCCCACGATGGAACGCGTCAGCATCATCGGCGCCCCCTGCGAGTCCGTCACAGTCTCCACCGCACGCACCGCGACGCTCAGCACGACATCCCTCAGCTGGATCGGGGGCATCGGCATCTCCGCCACCGCCGGTCCGAGCGAGATGTTCGCGCCCACCGCCGACTGCGCCCGCAGCGCTTCGACGTACTCCCCGACGGTGCCGCCGGAGAAGCTCAACGACAGGACCGAGGGCTGACCCCCAAGCAAGCCCAAGGCCGTCGGCGTGCCCACGGACCTCGTCGAAGCCGGCGCCGGGCCATTCGGTTGACCGCCATCTTGACCGACCGCCGGCATCGCCGCCGCCAAACCCAGAACCGCCAGAATCAAGCCCTTACGCACCGCGTTCGCCATGTCGGACTCCTTTCGTGTCCGACCAAGACGCCGCCGAACACCCCGCTCATCGCAATGTTCCATGAAATCCGTGCGGGGACCCCAACCTACCTTCCGTTCATGCACCACACTGGCGGCTCCGCGCACCCATTCGAGGCGTTGCAAGGCACCTTCCGTGTCTCAACCGACCCTGATCTGCTGGACCTGGACGCCATCCACGGCTTCCTCGCCACCTCCTATTGGTCGCCCGGCATCCCCCGAGACACCGTCGGGCGTGCCATTGCACACTCCCTCTGCTTCTGAACATGTTCAGGATGACGCCTGGATTTGTGATTTTCTGGCTCGTACCCAGATTGGGCATATCGCCACCCGGTGGGATGAGCAGCCTTTTATCAACCCGAC
>JAPKGU010000231.1 GCA_026647565.1 Phycisphaerales bacterium
CGTTTTTTAGAGGGAATAAAGATTACGAGGTCGTGGCTTTTACCGCTGCCCAAATCCCGGATATTCGGCGAGCAGTCTTCCGTTGTTGCCCAGGCCCACAAGAGTGATGTGCTTGTGATGCTGGCCCGCGCGGTCCAGGAGCGTGTTGGCGACCAGTGCGGGATCGACCATGCGAGCGGCCAGTTCGTGCCTGGCGTGGTCGATGAGCGCGCTGTCGGCCCACTGGCGTTCGACCAGTGCGAGCCAGAACGCGGCGAGCGGGGTGGCCCAGTCGACGCTGGGTGTCGGAGCGGCGCAGGTGGTGTGAAGGATGCTCTCGTGGGCGGCCTGGGCCGCGTCGGCGGGCGTAACGGACCAACCGGAGCCGCGAGCGGCTTCGGCGTAGGGGGTGAGGAGCAAGAGCGCGTCGCGAACGTGCGAGCGGTTGGTGAGGGCGAGGGCCGTTGCGCGCCGCAGAGCGAACCGAGCCATCACGCGCGAGCGTCGGATGTCGGATGCGTCGAGTGCGCGTCGGAGGGACACGGACTCGCGTGCCGCGGCGTACGCGTCGGCGAGGAACGTGTCGATCGCGCGGAGCTGCTCGGCGACGTGGCGCGACTGGCTGCCGGGCCGGAGCCGATAGGAGCCGACGATGTCCGGTGTCTGCCGGAAGGTGACGGCGCGAAGCGCCAGCCGGAGCCAGAGGTCGTAGTCAAGGGCGAATCGCTGGTGCTCGCTGAAGCGAAGGTCTGACAGCAGGTCGCGCCGAACCAGGGCTGCGCCGAGCTGGATGGGGTTGTCTTCGAGGAGATCATCGATCGTGAGTGTGGCGCCAGGGCGGCCGGGCATGGCGCTCAGGAAGCCGGAGCCGATGGACTGGCCCTGCGGGCCGACAAGGCGGGTTCGCCCGATCGTGATCGAGCGAGAGGGATCGGCGCTGGCGCGATCGACGAGGGCGCGCAGGCCCGCGGGCTCGAGGGTGTCGTCGGCGTCGAGGAAGTTGAGGAACCAGCCGTCGGCCCGTTCGATGCCGACGTTTCGGGCAGCGCCCGGGCCTCGGTTGGCCTGATAGAGGAGCGTGATCCTCGGGTCTTCCTGGGCCAGTCCCCGGACGATGTCGGCGCTGCCATCGGTGGAGCCATCATCGACAACGAGAGCATTCCAGAGCGTAAGTGTCTGTTGTTGCAGGGATTCCAGCGTGTGCCCGATGGTCTGGCGGGCGTTGTACATCGGGATGATGACGCTGACGAGTGGTTTCATCGGTACCGGTTCCTGCCGTGACGTCTTGGCGACTCGCCCGAACTGGGATCGCTCCGGCTCTTCATCGGTTCGAGAGGGTTGGCGACCCGCAATCGGCGGCTTGGCGCACGGGTTGCGCCATCGCGCGCGTGTCTTTGGGAATCGTCCCGGCACGCATGGAATGCCGATCTTGATCGAGTCTGGAGGCGTGATGAACGAAGATCTGACAGCGATGACCGGGGCTTCGGGAGCACTCGTGCTCGTGCTGAGCGCGGGGGGTTCGTTGTGCGCGTGGGAGCGGGAAGGGTCGCTGGGGCGCGAGTGGGCCTTGTATGAGCGGCTCGGCGGCACCTATGAGCGGATCATCGTCGTGAGCGACGCCGGAGCGGACCAGACGGAGCGTGAGCGGGAGATCGCGGCGACGCTCCGCGCGGCGCTGGTCATGAACGAGGACGGCACGGAGCGGGCGGCGCACCTGGCGCGGCTCGGGGAGATGGTGCGGTGCGCCATCGGCGGTGAGCCGCGGTCGGTGGTGGTGAAGACAAACCAGCACTCCGCGGCGGACGCCGCGCTTGCGATCGTATCGGGGCTGGAGCGTTCGGGGGTGGACGCGGCGCTGGTAGCGCGGGGCGGGTATCTGTGGACGCGGTTCGTGGCACACGAGCTCGGGGCGGAGTCGCGGGAGTTCGCGGAGTGCGCAAGCCGCGAGAGGGAGCTGGTAAGGCGTGCGGACGTGGTGGTGGGGACGTCGCGTTCGATGCTGGAGGATCTGGCGTGGCGCGACGGGCTTGCGGCAGAGAAGCTGCGCCTGATTCCGAACTATGTGCTGGCGGGTGATGGGACGGGTGCGCAGGCGCGTGCGCGCGAACACGGGCTACTCCTGTACGCGGGGCAGTTGTCGCGGCGGAAGCGGGTGGACCTGCTGATCGACGCGACGGCGATGCTGGCGCACTCGGGGCGCCGCGTCATGCTGGAGATCCGCGGCGAGGGGCCAGAGCGTGCGTCGCTGGAGCGTCGGGCGCGGGAGACGGGCGCGCCGGTCTGGTTCGGCGCGAGGATTCCGCATCGGGAACTGCTCGATCGGATGCGCACGTGCTGGACGTATGTCCAGGCCTCGTCGCTCGAGGGCCACCCGAAGACGCTCCTGGAGGCGATGTCGGTCGGAACCGCGGTCGTGGCGAGCGAGGCGCCGGGCGTGTCGGACTGCGAGGGGGTCGAGCGCGATCGGACCGCGGTGCTGGCGCCGCCCGACGCGGGATCGATGGCGGGCGCGATCGCGCGGGTGCTGGACGATGCGGCGTTTGCGGCGCGATTGGGGGAGCGTGCGCGAGCGTGCGTGCGTGAGCGGTGTTCGCTCGATGCCGTGACGGAACTGGAGCTGGAGGCGCACGCGCTGGCGATCCACCGGTCCGGGGCGAGGCGGGGTGCGGCGCGCGGCGGGTCGTCCGGCTCGTCGGGAGTCGTGGTGGTGGACGGGGCGCCGCCCGTGCGCTGGGATCCGGCGCTGATCGGCGCGGAACGCGCGGAGATGGTGAGGTGCTGGGAGCGCAGTCTGAACGGGTTCGCCAAGCGGCTGGAGCCGCGAAAGCGCGCGGAGTTCCTTGCCGAACTGGATACTTATGTGTACTCGATGCAGGGCGAGGCGGCGATCGCGGCGGGGGGCGGCATCCATCCGAAGCACGAGCTGATGCGGTACCACGACTTCTTCGTGGAGCGCGTCGGCGCGGGAGAGCGGGTGCTGGACCTTGGTTGCGGGATCGCGGCGCTCGCGTCGTCGATCGCCTCGCGGTCCGGGGCGCGGGTCACGGGGATCGACTGGTCGGAGAAGAACCTGGAGCGGGCGCGAGAGGTGATCGCACGCGAGCGGGCACCGGTGAGTCTCGTGCACGGCGACATTACGAGCGATCGCGCACCGGGGGAGTTCGACGTCGTGGTGCTCTCGAACGTTCTGGAGCACATCTCGGATCGGCCGGCGCGTCTGCGCCGGTGGCGCGAGTGGTACGGGTCGCCCCGCTTCCTGATCAGGGTCCCCGCGTTCGATCGCGAGTGGCGCGTGCCGTGGAAGAAGGCGCTGGGCGTGGAGTGGCGTCTGGACCTCACGCACGAGACCGAGTACACACTGG
>JAPKGU010000232.1 GCA_026647565.1 Phycisphaerales bacterium
ATTCATCACGGCTGTTCCCAACTGAGCGATCTGATGCCGAAGCTATTTGACAATGTAGTCCTTCTAGTAGACTGTAAGACGAGCTGGTCTTCAACTGGGAATACGACGACCATGCCTCGCGGCAGCCACGGCGTTTTGGTGGATCAATATACGACAGACCCGCGTATGTGGATCATCGAGTGTCCTGTGCCGACTACAACGGAAGTGGTATTAGTTGATGCACACGAAACGTGGTTTGCCATATGCGAGGGAGAGCCAATGGGATGACGTCCTGATTCCATGAGGAAGCCTTGCCCCGCGGCGGGTACGCTGCCCACCGGAGGCCGGGAGCCGACAAGGCGGCCCCTCATGCGGCACGTTGGAATCGACGTTCATCTGCGGCGGTCATCGGTGTGCGTCCTCGACGAGCACGGCCAGATCGTGCAGCGAGCGACCATCCGCGGGCTCTGGACCGACGTGGTCGCGTGGCTCGGGAGGATCGAGGCGCCCTTCGAGGTCTGCTTCGAGGCCTCGTGCGGCTACGGCCTGCTGCACGACCGCCTGGCCACGCTCGCCCGGCGCGTCGTGGTGGCGAACCCCGGGCATCTGCGACTGATCTTCCGCTCCCAGCGGAAGCACGACCGCCTCGATGCAGAGCGTCTGGCGAAACTGCCGTACCTGGGCGAGGTGCTAGCGGTGCGCGTGCCGTAGCCCCGTGTGCGGGGCTCCGAAGCGAACGCGTTTTCCCAGGCGTTGGGTCATGGAAACCGGGCAGTGGCCCGTCCAAACACCTATCGTTCTTGAGTGCTCCATAAATGCAGATCGGGTGGCATGGTTGACATGGATATCGCACCTGTTATACTGAGGTCCATGACGAGTAGACGTTCGCCGGAGATTCCGAGTGACTATCCGAATCGCGTGAAGAGACTGCGGGACCGCCTGGGCCTCACACAGGTCGAACTCGCGAGCCGACTCGGTGTGGCCTTTGCAACCGTGAACCGGTGGGAAAACGGCCAGACCTCCCCGTCGCCGCTCTCCTGGCAGCAGATCATGCGGATGGACGAGGGGGACGCCGAGGAGCAGTCGGCAGTTGCCACCGCCGTATCTGCCCCGTCGCTCGATTTCACTGGCTCGGCCGACGTTGTGCGTGCGCTGGCGGAAGGCGAGCGTCTGAGTTTCGGGCACCTCTTCAATCCCGCGTTCGCCACCGAAATCTCGCAGATCGACCCGCTGCCACACCAGCGGATCGCGGTGTACGAGCACATGCTGTCGCAGTCGCCGCTCCGTTTCTTGCTGGCTGACGACGCAGGCGCGGGCAAGACGATCATGACGGGCCTGTACCTGCGGGAGATGAAAGCCCGGCGACTCCTGCGGCGGGTCCTCATCGTGCCACCCGCGGGCCTCATCGGAAACTGGCAGCGCGAGTTGCGGACGTTGTTCGACATGGACTTCCGGATCATCACCGGGGCTGCTGCCCGCGAGGAGAATCCGTTCATCGGCGAGGGAAGTGATCGACTGATTGTGAGCGTGGACACGCTTGCCGGCGCGAGAATGTTCGCACGCCTGCGCGAGCAGGGTGTGTTGCCGTACGACCTCGTGGTCTTCGATGAAGCCCACAAACTGTCGGTTGATCGAGGGGCAGACCTGCGTGTGCGGAAGACGGAGCGGTACAAACTTGCCGAGGCCCTGGCGGGCGTTACGGGCTTGGACGATGCGTGGCGGTTGCCCTGGACCGCGCAGCACATTCTCCTCCTGACAGCCACGCCGCACCAAGGGAAGGACTATCCGTACTACGCCCTATGGCGGATACTTGCCCCCGAAGTGCTCTCCACGCCGGAGGCATTCGAGCAGTATCCGACCGACCGTAAGGCCGCCCATTTCATCCGGCGCACGAAGGAGGAGATGGTCCACCTGAGCGGAGCCCCCCTCTATCCGAAGCGGATCTCGGACACGCTCGGATACGACCTGTCGCAGGGTGAGATCAGCGAGCAGTCCCTTTACGACGAGACGACAGAGTACATGCGGCATGTCTACAACCGGGCAAAGGTGTTGAACCGATCGGCGGCTCGCCTGGCCATGAGCGTCTTGCAGCGGCGGCTTGCCAGTTCAACCTACGCGCTCCTCCGCTCGTTTGAACGTCGCATCGAGAAACTCGACGACCTCATCCGCCAGATCCAGCAGGGCAAACTGACCGAGGAACAGATGGTCGTGCTCCAGCGGCGGCTCGCCGAAGAGAAGGACCTCCTTGACACGACCACGGCAGACGAAGAGGAGACGAAGAACGGCCGCGAAGAGCACGAACTGTCCGAGGAGCGGCTGCTCGCGGGCGTCGTCGCCGCGTCGCTCGCCGACCTTGTCGTGGAGCGCGAGCAGGTCGTCAATCTCCGCGAGCTCGCCAAAAAAGTCCACGCAAAGGGGGAGGAATCGAAGTTTGACAAGCTCCGTGAGGTGCTCACGCAGGATCGGTTCGCGGGCGAGAAGTTCATCATCTTCACCGAGCACCGCGACACGCTGGAGTACCTGATCAACCGGCTTGGAGGCATGGGCTATACGGGACAGATCGCCCAGATCCACGGCGGCATGGACTACCTCCAGCGGCAGGACGAAGTCGACCGGTTCCGCAGGACACAGGCCGAGGGTGGGTCGAGGTTCATGATCTGCACGGACGCCGCGGCCGAAGGCATCAACCTCCAGTTCTGCTGGATCATGATCAACTTCGATGTGCCGTGGAACCCGGCCCGCCTCGAGCAGCGCATGGGCCGCATCCATCGGTACGGCCAGAAGCACGACCCCGTGCACATCATCAACCTCGTCGCGCCGAGCACCCGCGAAGGCCTGGTGATCGACACACTGCTCAAGAAACTCGAAGCGATCCGTCTCTCGCTCGGCAGCGACAAGGTCTTCGACTCCATCGGGCGGCTCTTCGAGGGGCTCTCGATCAAAGACTACATGGAGCGGGCGGTCGTCGGCGACAAGGACGCCGTCGCCAGAGAATTGGCCGGCCGCCTGACCGACGAGCAGGTTGCGGCGCTCGAAGCGCGCGACCGGATGCTCTACGGCGACGGGGGCGACGTGAAGCGCCAGTTGCCCCGCCTGCGCGAGGACCTGGAGCGAGAGGCCTACTGCCGATTGCTCCCCGGCTACGTGCGGCAGTTTGTCGAGAACGCCGCGCCGCTCATCGGCCTCAAGATCGAAGGGGACATGGACGCCGAGTTCACCTTCGTGCCGACCGAGCCGGGCGCGGGGGCCGCTGTCTTTCACGCGCTCGACGCCTACCCCGCCCAGCGCCAGCGACGGCTCACCGTTGTGCGCCC
>JAPKGU010000233.1 GCA_026647565.1 Phycisphaerales bacterium
GACCCCGCCGTGACACGTTCCAATGCCGTTCTGGCCGTTGTTATAGGACGTAGACCTGACGTCCCGCCCGGTCGCTTGGCGCTCTCCTCGCAACCCCCAGCGTCCTCAGGGCAGCTCCACCCCTGGAGGCGCCGGAACCAGAGCCCCAGCGCCCGTTCCGTCCTTCGCACGTCCTGACGTCCCGCATCGACTCGGCTGGCCACCTCGGTGGACCTCCGTGCCAAGGCTCCGCCCGCTCTCCCTTCTGCGATCCTCCGCGCTCTCCGCGTTCTCTGTGGTCCTTCCCTCACTTGGACTTCACATTACCCCTGGCGAAGATCGACGCCACGTAGTTCAGGACATCCGTCGCCGAGACGTCGTTGTACCCGAACTGCTTGATAAGGCGCTGCTTCACGATGTCGATCTTCTGCTGGGTCTCGTCGTCCACGACGCTGGAGACCAGGTTCTTGAGCTTGATCGTGTCGCGCTGATCCTCGAAGAGCTTGAGCTCGAGGGCCTTGTACAGGCGGGCGTTGGTGTTGTACTCGAACTTCTTCCCATCCAGCGCGAGCGCGCCGATGTAGTTCATGATCTCCTGCCGGAAGTCGTCCTTCCTGCTCTCCGGGATGTCGATCTTCTCCTCGATCGAGCGCATCAGGCGGTCGTCCGGCTCATCGTCCCGCCCCGTGTAGCGGTTCTTGACGCGCTCCTTCTGGGTGTAGGCACGGACGTTCTCGATGTAGTTGGCGCACAGCCGCCGGATCGCGTCCTCGTCGGCGCTGATCGCACGCTGCACCTCGCCCTTGATGATGTCCTCGTACTCCTCCTTCACGACGGCGAGCAGCTCCCGATACTGCTTCTTTGTCTCCTCGTCGTTGATCAGCGAATGGTGGGAGAGCCCGCTCTCCAGCTCGTTGATCACCATGAAGGGGTTGATCGTCTTCTCCTCGATCGCCTGGCGGCTGACCAGCGCGTTCGAGATCTTGTCCTGGATGTAGCGGGGGCTGATCCCCTCCATTCCCTCGCGCGGCGCCTCTTCCTTGAGCTCCTTCACGGAATCCTCGGTGAAGCCGGGGATGCTCTTCCCGTTGTACAGCTTGAGCTTCTGCATCAGCGAAAGCCCCGCCTTCTTCGGCTCGGCCAGGCGCGTGAGGACCGCCCACATCGCCGCGACCTCCAGCGTGTGCGGCGCGATGTGGATCCCCTTGATCCGCTGCGCGGAGAAGTCCTTCTGGTAGATCCGGATCTCGTCGTCGAGGCGGATGTTGTACGGCACGTCGATCTTGATCGTGCGGTCCCGGAACGCCTCCATCATCTCGTTGGACTGCAGGCGCTTGTACTCCGGCTCGTTGGTGTGCCCGAGGATCACCTCGTCGATGTAGGTCTGGGCGAACTTCTTGGGCTTGATCGTGTGCTCCTGCGTCGCGCCGAGCAGGTCATAGAGAAACGCCACGTCCAGCTTCAGCAGCTCGATGAACTCGCAGATGCCGCGGTTGGCGATGTTCAGCTCGCCATCGAAGTTGAACGCGCGCGGGTCCGAGTCGCTGCCGTACTGCGCGATCTTCCGGTAGTTGATGTCGCCCGTCAGCTCCGTCGAGTCCTGGTTCTTCTCGTCCTTGGGCTGGAAGGTGCCGATGCCGACGCGATCCTTCTCCGAGAGCACGATGCGCCGCACCTTGACGTGGTCCATCACGCGGCGCCAGTCGCCCGCGTAGAACCGCATCAGATCCTCCATGATCTTGCGGCAGAAGGGGTCGGGCTCGCCGTACAGCCGGATCTTTCCCCCGTGGTGCTGGGGCTTGTACGCCTCGTTCAGCTTCTGGAGCAGGTCCCCGCGCGCCTCCTTCGGGATCAGGATCAGCGGATCCTCGTGCATCGGGCACGCGAACTCGTGCGTCCGCGCCGCGACCTTGGGGTCGTGGGCCGACGGCACGACCTCGCAATGTTCATCGAGCAACCACGAGAATGAGTAGATCGCACCCTCGGGCGTGCGTGAGTAGTGCTCCAGCCCCTTCTTCAGCAGCCGCGCGATCGTGCTCTTGCTCGAACCCACCGGCCCGTGCAGGAGCAGGACGCGCTTGTCCGTGCCGTAACCCTCCGCCGCCGAACGCAGAAAGTCGACGAGCTGCATCAGCGCAAAGTCGAGGCCGAAGATGCCGTCCGCGCCGTGGTCGATCGGATCGGAGAAGAAGTGATATCGCACGCAGTCGCGCTTGAAGACGCGATAGTGCTCGAAGCCGTGCGACATCACCGCGTCGTACAGGCGCTGGTACGCGTTCCGCGCCACCGACGGGTTCTTCCCCACGATGTCGAGGTACTCAAGGAACGTGCCCGTCCAGTGGTGCTCCTGGAAGCGCTGGCGGTCCAGACGTGACTCGATCAGATTGACCAGTTCGCTCGCCATCGCCATTCCCTCCTGGCTGGGGTCGCGGCCGCGGCACGGCGCGCCATCCCGTCGTCTCCCCGTCTTCGGATCCCGATGACGCGCCGACGCTTCACGCGACGAGCACATCGCCGGAGCCGGAGTGGGAGCGCGATCCTGCGCCGCTGCATGTTCGTATCGGCCCGACGCGCCCCCTGCGCCAGTCCCGGCCTTCAAATGTCCGCCGATGGGTTATACGTGCGAGCCGCGACGCGGATCGCAGGGAGCGCGAGTCTCGGTCCAACGCCGCGCCACGCGGCGAGCGGCATGAGGGGAGGCGCACAAACAGCGCACCCCGCACGAACGCCTCACGATGGCGACGTGAACGCGCAGGTGGCTCCAGATGCCTCGATCCGGTGCCGATCCGGAGTGCATGCACGCCCAGCCGCTCGCGCACGTCCTGGCGATGAACCTGCCCCGCGCACTCGTGGCGTGGATCGCGGCACTCGAGATCGCATGGGGGATCCTGTGGGTCGCGTCGTGGGGCGTTCGGTGGCTGGCCCACGCCGGCTGAGCAGCGCAGCCCGACGGGACCATAACATCCGTTCGTGTCCACTCCCGCACCCACCGGACCCGTGCAGAAGTTCGATGATGCCCCCGGCGTCATCGGGGTCGCACGCCACGAGCTGCCGCCGCTGCCGGACTCGATTCTGACCGATC
>JAPKGU010000234.1 GCA_026647565.1 Phycisphaerales bacterium
ATGGTTCCTTACTGAGCCTGAGGTATTGTCTGTTTTTCATTCCGGCGGTGATTCCGGCTTTTGGGGTCACCGCCTTCAATCTCTGTGGCGCGTGGATCAGCTCATCCCGGAGACGCCGCCCTATCTTCACGAACGGAGGTGATCGGATGGCGATCGTGACATGGAAGACCGGGTTCAGGGAACTGACCGTGGACGGCTGGACGGAGACTGACAACGGGGACGGCTCGTACACCTACACGGCCCCTGCCCCGAAGGACGCCGAGATCGTGTGGTCGGCGGGCGATCGCCAGCCGCATCCGGGGATGCCGATGGGCTCCACGATCCGGTACTGGCCGGACCAGAAGAAGGCCCGCATCGAGAAGGCGTGACCCCGATGGCATCCGAGAAGCCTCCCGGGTTCTGGACGTACACGGCGATGCTCGGCCTGATCTCAGTGCTGTTGAGCGTCGTCGGGTACCTGTCTATCTCACGATTCGACGGCGTTGAGCGGAGCATCACGAAGCTGGTTGAATCGTCGAGCAAGACGGAGAAGTCGTTGGCGTCGATGCAGGCGACGATCGACGCATGGGCGAAGCAGAACTTCGTGCCGCGAGACCTGTTCGATGCGCTGAAGGCGGAGTACGAGCGCCGATTGGGCGCGATGGAGGCCCGGATCAAGTGATCCCTTGGTGGGCTTGGGTGATCGCGGGATTGATCGCGTACCTCGTTGGGTGCGCGTGTTTCGAGTCATGGCGGGAGCGGCGGAAAAACCGCGCTCTCTCGGGACATACAGACAGGGAGTTTGACTGATGAGACGAACGAGAATCCTCCTCCTCGTGGCCGTCGTCGCGGCCTGCTCGGGCATCCCCGCGCGCGACTACGCCGCATACTCCAACATGGCCTCCACCGCCGTCGAGAACCTCACCGCCCTCCGTGCGGCAGGGAAGATCGACGACGCCAGCTACGCCGAGATCACGCCCGTCATCCACGCGCTCGATGCCGCGCGGAAGCAGTGGCGCGCGGCCATCGAGAACGCCGACCCCGCCACCGGCAGGATCGACGTGCCCAAGTCCGTCGTGAACGCCGTCCTCGACGGCATCGACCAGTTGGTCATCTGGCGGGCGAAGCTCGCCAAGGAAGGGAGCTGACAATGGACCCGCTCACCATCGCGGCGATCACCGCCGGGATCCGGGGGCTCGTCAACCTGGTTGTCGAGCTGCGGAACAAGAACCTCCTGACTGCGGAGGAGGCGAAGGGGATCATGGACGCTGCGGACGAGAGATGGAAGGCGGCTGTCGCGGGCTGGGACGCCCTCGCGCCGAAGAAGCCGTGACGCCCGAGGAAGTCCGCAAGGCACAGTCCGACTTCAACGAGCGGCTGACCGCCATCCATCTCGTCCAGTGCCACGGCTGCAAGCGAGAGATCATCTCGTGTCTCGGCCCGATGAACGAGGTGACGTGCGCGGAAGGCTGGCCCGGCGGCGCACGATATTGGTGCGCCAAGTGCCGCCCGGCCATCGTCATGCGCGGGGAAGGAGAGGAGTGGAAAGCATGAACGTCCCGAACCCCCTCGCGGGCCTCTTCTCCCTTCTGGACTCGGCCAAGGGCAACGCCTTCCTCCTCGCGGTGGGGGCGTTGCTGTGGGCGAAGGAGGGCGTGGAGCCGTGGCTCGTGGCCGTGTGCATCACGGCGCTCGGGGTGGCCTTCATGGTCACGAGAGCACTCACGGACTGGGCGGCATTGAAGCATCCTCCCGCCAAGACTTGAAGTGCCACGGCTCGCACCTCTGCCCGCAGCACTCGTGGCTCAAGAAGTTCCGGCGAGACAACGAGCGCCTCGGGGTACCGCACCTTCATGCGTGGTACGAGACGCACGCGATCCATTGCGGGCCGGTCCCGAAGGGCGGGGGGATCAAGGGTCCGAGATCGCGCGACTGGGCGGCGCTCAAGCACCCGCCAGCGCCGAAGAACTAGCGCCCTCGCTTCGGAGGGGGCGCATCTTCCGCGAGCGCCCGCCCATCCAGCCAGTGGCTACGCCGAGCAGCCACATGATCGCGTCCGTCCACCCAAGCCTACCGGCGACAACCCCGCTGATGAGCGTAGCCGACACGCACAGGAACAGCGCCGTGATCGCAGCGGCACGTTGGCGGTTCATGTTCAATCTCCCTAGTCTCGCGCGGCAGGCGAAGGGGGATGATCACCGTATCCCGTTCGGGTTGCAGAGCGGGCACGGGATGATCGGGTAGTCCGGCCCGTCGTTGATCGGGTCGCTGTCGTCCTCGACCCAACGTTCGTCGCCGCATTCGGGACAACCCTCGTCCTCGCAGGAGTCGTCCCATTCGTTGTCACGCGCGGGGCACTCGCCCGCGATCCCTGAGCACGTCTGGTTTCCGCAGAACTGGCACGGTGCAGGCATCTACTCCCCCTCTCTCTCCGGGCTCTCCTCTCCGTCCCCGGGCTCCTTCGGGAGAAGGGAGGCTCCCGCGAGGGCGTCACTCATCGCGTTGGCCCGCTCCACGCCGAAGTAGTACGCGAGGCGCTCGACCCAGTGGTTGATCTCGGTCAGCGAAGTCGCCGCCTCCACGACTGCCCGGAGGCGCGGGAGGAGCGAGAGGGCGGCATCACACATCCGAATCTCGGCGATGGTCAGCGACAGACCGATTTGGTAGCCGGGGTTCACGTCTGTCTCGCGGAACTCGCTCATCTTGTTGTCGGCCTCGTCGATGACGGTTTCCAGCGCCTCCTCGATCTCCGCGAGCGCGTCCTTCTTCTCAGCCATGCCGGGGCTCCTTTAGCGCGGAGTCGATGCGCGCGAGCGTGGCGCGACGGCGGGCCGCGAGCCCCGTCATCTTGTGCTCCTCGCAGGTACGCGCGTCGTCCTCAACGGCGCTGCGTGCTTCGATGAGGATGTCCCTCAGCCGATGATCCACCAGTTGGGGCTGGTCTCCTCCGGCGGCGCGGCCAGCAACGCGGCGATGCGGGCCTCGTCCAATCCCAGGCGGCGCAGCCGCGCCGCCCGGACGCCGAGGCCGATGCCGCCGGCCAGCACGCCCACGA
>JAPKGU010000235.1 GCA_026647565.1 Phycisphaerales bacterium
GTCCCGTGGGACCAGCGCATGCAGCGCCACGAGGCAGCCACCGGCGTCGCGATGACGCGGAGCATCGACCAGGTGAGAAAGCCCGTGTACCGGACCTCGGTCAAGCGATGGACGCACTACCAGAGGCACCTCGGGCCGCTGATCGAAGCGCTCGGACCCGCCGCCGACGCCCGCTGAGCCCTCAGACGGAGCGGATCGCGGCTTGGAAGGGTCGCGGTCCGGGGCTATGCTTGTGGCCCGGCCTCGTCGCGTCCCCCACGCGGCCAAACGATGCCGGGAACGGCGGTTTCTGAGATGCTTTCCGGGGTATAGCGCAGCTTGGTTAGCGCGCTTGACTGGGGGTCAAGAGGTCGGCGGTTCGAATCCGCCTACCCCGATTCACTGAAGCAGAAAGGGCGGCCAACAGGCCGCCCTCTTTGTTGCGCATGCTCACCAAGCATCGAGATCGCTGCTGACGTTCGGCCACCGCTGCCGCGTGGGAATCGCGGGCTTACTTCTCTCCGCCCTTCAGCCCCTTCTCCCCCTGTGCCACAAACCGCTTCACGTACGCGCTGTGGACCGTCACGGCGCGATCGGAGCGGCTCCAGCCGGCTCGCCCGCTCCCGTCGATGAAGCGGATCGTCACCTGGGAGTGCCAGTCGAAGCGGCGGAGGGCGGCCTCAACATCTGAAGCAAGCCCGCCCTCGCAGAGCGAGACCAGGAACGGATCCGTCTTGTCGTAGACGACCGCCGCCTCCCTCGATTCCTCGCCAACCGGCATCCAGAGCGGCGCGAGCACGCGCCGCCAGGATCGCCGCAGTTCGCCCCCATAGTCCACGGCATTGCGGATGTCACCCTCGGACATGCCGACGATCGCTGCGACGCCGGCGTACCTCTCACGATCCGCGGCAACGGCCAGTGCCGCGATCTGATACGCACGCCGCGCGTCGTGGTCGTGCTCGCTGGTCCAGTCCACACCGTTCGCCCGCTCGTTCTCCGCGGCCTCCCCCGCTTCAATCATGAGGGACGTGACCCGCGCGGTGATGGCGTCGAGCGCGCGATCGGGCATGTGCGTCGTGAGGTAGAAGGTTGCGAACGCATCGGCCATCGTCTCCTCGTTGGCGAGGACCGGGATGTCGAACTCGCGGATGAGGGCGTGCCCCATCTCGTGCAGCACGACGTGGAGCGTGACGTCGCGCGCGAACTTCGACACGAGACCCGGCGCCGTGGGCGTGCTGATGGTGGGCGTGCCAACGGTGGCCGGCGCGCCGGAAGCCGCGGTGACCGGATCCGAGGCCGGCGCCCGCCACGCGGCGAGCGCGGCATCCGTCAGGGAATCATCGACCGGCGGGTGATTGCAGTTGGTGTGCTGGTGGCGCTTGATGCTCGCCTTTAGCGCAACGGGGTCGAGCTTGTGCGTCGTCACCACTTGCTGGAAGAGCGTTTCCCCACGCGTGTCGTTCCCCTCGCTGAGCGCCGGGGCGTAGACATTGATGCCGAAGTCCGCTCGCAGCGCGTTCGACAGGACATCGGCGAGCACGCCGCGCAGGCGGATGTCCCCGTGGCACGCGTCCGAAGGCGGGTTGTCGCCCGAGGCGTAGAGGGGCTTCGGGAGCGGCCGCTCCGCTGGGGGAGCTGGGACCGACGAGGGAACAACAGGCGGCACAGCGTGCGAGGCCGTGCCCACACCGACCGAAAGAGCCGCCGCCACGACGAACGCGCGGGACCTGGGCACTCGAACACACCCGCCGGCCGACTGACGCGTGAACCGATCTCTGGACATTGGAACCTCCATTCGCATGAACATACTCTGCACACGATATATCGGTTTCAGATATATTGTGCCCGACAGCACTTCCTGTGTTCTCGGGCAAACACCCCACGGACCGCCGCCATCACCACCCGACGCGGCCAGCGTGCGCACGCGATCGGGTACGCTCGCTCGCCATGACCACGAGACCCGACGCCAATCGCCGGCAAACCGACGTCAGAACCGCCAGGAGCAAGCGCGCCACAAGCGCACGCCCGCCGCGAACAGAAGACTGGCGAGAACAGGTTCTCGCCCGCGTACGCCGACTGATCACACAAGCCGTCCCCGACGCGGTCGAAGAGATCAAGTGGAAAAGGCCCTCCAACGGCATGGCCGGCGTGCCCGTGTGGTCCACCCCCGCCCACAACTCAGGCACCCGGAAACTGCCCCAGGGCATCATCTGCACAGGCGAGACGTACAAGAACGCCGTCAAGCTCACGTTCGCACGAGGCGCTTCCCTCGCTGATCCCGCCGGGCTTTTCAACACCGGACGTGACGGACGCACGCGCCGAGCGATCAACATCCACGAAGGCGATTCCATCGACGCACGCGCGTTCAAATCCCTCGTGCGCGCCGCGGCAGCTCTGAACCGCCAGCCACGCGACCCCTCCGGCGTACACACTGCCCCGCGAAAGCCAGGGAAGCAGGCCGACCCGCGCCTCCTCTCGGGCGGAAACCCGCAGATCGCCAAGGGGCTTGGCGACGCGCCGATACGCGCGTACATCGCCGCCATGTCCGGGGGCGGGCCGGGCTGGAAGCGCCGCGTGGGCGAGCGGATCGACGCCATCATCGAACGCGAGGTGCCCAGCGTGCGCAAGGCGGTCAAGTGGAACTCGCCTCTGTACGGCGCCGCGAGCGCCGAAGCATCCGACGTGACGGTCGGCGAATGGTTCCTCGGCGTCCATTGCATGTCGCGATACGTCAAGGTCGCCTTCTTTCGCGGCGCTTCCTTGAAGCCCATGCCGCCCATTGCTTCGAAGCAGAAGCATGTGCGCTACTTCCACATCCACGAGGCCGATGCTGGCCGATTCGATGAGAAGCAGTTCGCCGACTGGGTCAGACAGGCAAGCCGGATCCCCGGCGAACGCATGTGATCGCTCTACCCGAACCAGACCAGCATCGAGACGAGCATCGCCACGAACATCAGCACATGAACCAGCCACACGCCGGCGGCAAAGAAGGCCTGCCGGCGCGCGGACCAGTGCATGAGGCGATGGCGGTGG
>JAPKGU010000236.1 GCA_026647565.1 Phycisphaerales bacterium
TCTTCTACGTCGACACGCTGCATCGCGAGTGGAACGTCGAGAAGATTCCGCATCCGAAAATGGAAAAGAAACTGCCGGTGGTACCCGATGCCGCGTGGGCGCGGAATAGAAGCGATTTTCCGCCTGTACGACTTCGGCCCGATCGCGGCGATCGCCGATTTCAATGGAGACGGCCGGATCGAGGCGGACGCCACGGGCGCGGACTTCCAGGAGTTCTTCGAAGCCTGGGCGACGAACAGCTACACCCAGGGACGAAGCGCAACGTACCTCAACGGCGACATCAACGGCGACGGGAAGATCGATACGAAGGACGCCACGGACTTTGTCGCTGCGGGCGAGGCATGGATCACGGGCGCTGTTGTGGTCGGTGTGGACCTCGGCGATCCTTCGTGGGTTCGCTGATCACTCGCGAACGTCTCGCCTCTCGGTGATGGCGTCCGCGAGCACGGCAAGGTTCGACATCTCGAGGGTGCCTCCCGAAGCCAGCCCCCGTGCCAGGCGAGTGATCCGCACGCCGGGTGCCGCGCGCCGGATCTCGCGCGTGAGGTAGAGCGCCGTGCCGTCGCCCTCGATGGTCGGGTTCAGGCCGAGCACGACTTCCCGCACGGGCACGGATCCCGCGTTTCGTTCCGCGTCGGCGACTCGCGCGATCAGGTCCGCCGCGGTGATCTCGCCCGGGCCTATCCCGTCCAGGGGCGACAACCGCCCGAGCAGCACGTGGTAGATGCCCTTGTGCGCGCCGGTCTGCTCCAGGGCGATCAGGTCGCGCGGCTGCTCGACCACGAGCACCACACCGCGGTCGCGATCGTGCGAGAGGCAGATCGAGCAGCGATCCGCGTCCGAGAGGTTGTAGCAGATCTCGCAGTGATGCACCGAGTGCTTGACGTCCTGGATGGCGCGCGCCAGGCCCAGCGCCTCGCGCTCACCTTCCTTCAGCACATGGAGGGCCAGCCGCTCCGCCGACCGGCGTCCGATCCCCGGCAATCGGGCAAACTCCGAGATCAACCGGTCCACCGGTTCGGGGTAGACCTTTGGTGCCGCCGTCTTGGCCTGCGCTCCGCGACGGGCGCGCGGAGTTTGGCCCTCGTTCGAGGCGTTGCTCGGGAGCTCGTCGCGATCAGGCATCCCCCGATCGTACCCGTCGGCTCACCTATCATCGCCGGATGCAGACGCCGAAAGCACTCACCAAGGTCTCCATGACGCGGAAGGGGCGCATGCTCGCGATCGGTGTATCGATCGCCTGCCTCGTCTTCATGGGCGCCGCCGCGTGGCCTCACCTCGTGCCGAAGAACTTCGGGACAGTTGTGCCGGGGAAGATCTACCGATCCGGCGAGCTCACGATTGCCGCGTTGGCCGACGTCGTCGAGGATCACAAGATCAAGACGATTGTCGACTTCGGAGCTTGGGAGGACGGCACGCGTCGCGACAACCTCGAAGCAATGGCCGCCAAGTCCCTCGGGGTCGAGCGGATTGTGCTGCGACTGGAGGGGGACGGTTCGGGCGACCCGACGATGTATCTGGATGCGCTGCGCATCATGACCGATCCGTCGAAGCAGCCGGTGCTGATCCACTGTGGCGCGGGTTCCGAGCGGACGGGCTGCGCCGTTGTGCTCTACAGGAACATCGTCCAGGGCGTTGAGATCGACCGGGCGTACGAGGAGGCCATCGCGTTCCGCCACGACCCCGATCGGAACACGCGTCTTCGCCCGATCATCGATCACATCGCCGAGCCTGTTCGCGACGCGTTCACCAACGACCTGCCCGGCGTTACCCTCCCGACACCAAACGCACCCGCCGCCCCGGCCTCGACGGGCGGATCCGGCTCCGGCGCGCCCTGAAGCGGCTCGACTTCCATCACCTGCTGATCGGGCTTGCCCTGGTGATGGCGCTGGCGACGGTTGTCTATTGGGCCGGTCTTGCGCGGGGCGGGCTGTACGCGACGGAGGGCCATCGGGCGATCTCCTCGTGGGCGTGTGCCGACTCCGGCGATTGGCTCGCGCCGCGTCTCTTCGAGCAGGTCTATCTGCGCAAGCCCCCAGGCCTCCAGTGGCTGATCGGCGGATTCTCGCTCCTCCTCGGCCAGTCCGAGCACGCGGCTCGTGCGCCCTTGGCGCTCTGCGCCACGCTTAGCGCCCTCCTCTCGCTTCTGTTCGCCGGCCGCTGGTTCGGATGGCGATGGGCGTGGGTCGCCGGAGCGATGCACGTGCTCACGCCGCTCACGTGGGTGCCGGGCCGATCCGCAGAGATCGAGGCCTTGAACGCGCTGGGCACGCAGGCCGCGGCCTTCGCCCTCGTCGATCTCCTGATCGGCAACCGCGCTCGCGCCAAGGCCGTTCCCATGGTGGTCCTCGGTTCCTGCGGCATCTTTGTCTGTGCTCTGGCCAAGGGACCCGCGTCGCTCCCGCTCCTGCCGGCACTTCTGCTCGCGTGCTGCGTGGTGAGCGGGTCTCCCGCGCCGCTGATTCGTCGCGCCCCTTGGCTGGCCATCGCGATCGGACTGGGCGCCATCTGCGTGCCCGCGTTCCTCATCGCGTCGCACGTGCAACGCCTCGGCGTCACGCCCGTGACCCAGGGCGTGAGCGAGTTCCTCTGGTCCTTGGAACGCGTCCCGAAGGTCCTGGCGATGCCCTTCGGCGCGATCGCCGCCGCGGCGCCCCTCACGATCGCGATCCTCTTCCCCTTCGGTCGCCACGCCCATCGCGAGACGATGCGCCGGGACCCCGCGTCCTTTGAGATCGCGCAGGCGCTCGCCGTCACGTGCCTGTTCGCTCTGGCGATCTACATGCTCGCCGGAGTCCACAACCCCCGTTACGCCATGCCCGCGACCATCATCCTCGCCCCGCTCTGGGCCTATC
>JAPKGU010000237.1 GCA_026647565.1 Phycisphaerales bacterium
CGTCACGGACGACAGCGCCCCGATGTCGTTCCACGTCCGCGTCAACGTCAGGTTCGCTCCCGAGGGGTAGGCTTCCGAGGTCAACAGGCCCCGGGCATCGTACCCCTTCGTGACGAGCCGCGCCGCACCGAGCTCGTCGTGGAGCACATCGACGGCGACCACGACCTTCCCGTCCTGCGCCTGCGTCGCGCCGCCTGAGCGAGTCGGTCGTTGACGTCGCCGCGAAACCAGGGGACAAGCCGGGCCGGCGGCGCATTCGCGCGATCGGCGCGCAGCGAGATCCAGCGTCGTCAACCGGACGTTCATCGTCGCCCGTTCGGGTTCACTTCGCCATGCGGCGTCGCTCGCCCGCTTCAACTGCTGCAGGCTCAGCGGCCCAACGGAATCCCATAGGATAGCCGCCTTCGCTCAAGCAGGAGGCAGCGTAGGCAGAGACTGTCCCCGACGAGAACGAACTCGATCGCATTCGGCTCGCCATCGGACGACTTGACGAAGGCTGACACGACCGTGACTCCGAGTTCCGTAACCGCGCTCGGAGTCGGCGACTCGTTCGCCTTGCCTCCAGCAGGAAGGACGGCCGCAGCCGCCCTTGCCACGGCTGTCGCCGCGGCGGTGTCCTCAATGCAGAGCGGACCCGGGCCCCTAAGTCGGAGGACGGGTGGCGGAGGCCCTCCCGCTTGGAGTCCGCGGATCCTCCGAATCCAGTCGTGGAACTGGCTGACCTGCTTCACGTTGAGCGCCACCACGACAGTCCCGTCTTCGAGCCGTCCAACCCGGAGGACGCGCGGACGTCCACCCCCGGGGGGCCACGCAATCTCGACCTCGAGTCGTCGTACGTCAAATCCGAGATCCGACTCCACCCGCAGCACGGTGGATTGCTGGCCGGCGACGGCCGTGTCGCCCCCCACACTCGGCTCGCGCAGCCCGTCTGCGAGGAGTCCCGCGAGTTCGTCGATTCCGCCGCGCGCCGACGAGACGTCGAAGTGCGTCGAAAGAGCCTCCCGGACCACGTCGATGTTGCGTCGAGTCTCGTACCCCCGCATCCAGCAGCGACGGAGGGCCTCCGCTGCCGACCGAGGTCTCCCACGAGCATCGGCGAACAGGAACCTAGATCCCTCGTGAGGCAAGAACGCCGTGGCGGAGAGCCGCTCGGCGTGCACGAGCGTCCATGGCGAGTCGGGACTCGGAAGTCTCGACAGACGGATGAACGCGAACTCGCCGGCCCCGTCGCGCACCTGGTACTCCGCCACCTCCTTGCCCTCCGGCGTGGTGTGCAGCCAGAAGGCCCCAAGTTCCCAGAGCGGATCCCGCAGGAGATCCAGAACCTTGAGGTCCGCGGCCGTGACGGATGCGTGCTCGGCAGGCAACGCCGTTCCAGCGGCGAGTGCTTCGTGAATCCGTTGGAGCGCTGCCCGACCGGACACGTCGGATCGGGCGTACGCTGCGTCTGCCCAGAAAAGCAGAGCCACTGCGGCGCACAGAAGCGCCACACGAGCACCGCTGCGCCGACGATTGCGTGCCCTAGTCTGGTCCAGCACAACCGCTGCACACCGGAATGCTCTTCGGAATCTTGTCACAGCTCACCACCTCCCGGTAGCGACGTCGGACTCTCTCAGTCGGCTCGCCGACCGGAGCCCAGTCGGACCAAGGCCCCCAAGTGCCGTCGAGTTCGACGACCCCGAGCAGTCTCCCGTCCCAGGTGTCGTCGGGCATGACAGCGATCACCGCGAGTCCGAGAATCGATGAGTAGATGAACGAGGCGACATAGGCTGCTGCCGCCCCAGCGACGCCGCCCTTCGCGAACGCCGGCGCCGATCCGGGTCCCGGGCGCGGAAGGCGCAAGGACCCCTCGGCTACCGAGTCGATCAGTTCGACAACTGGAACTGGGGGCATCCACCGGCCGTACACCGGAACCCCCTGCTTCACGCGCATCCGGTGACGCCCTCGCTTCATCGACACCTCACGCTCCACATGCTCCACCACACACCAGTCGAGCCGGCATCCGATCGACTTGACGTAGCCCCGATCAACGCCTACCGACACGCCCCCGAGTTGCGGGCGAAGGTCCGGATCCTGGGTGTCTTCCTCGGTCATTCGGCGTGCGCACTCGCTGACGCGATACCCCTTCAAGATGTACTGCTCATGCTCAATCTCGACGCCGGTTCCTCCGGACTCGATCCAGTGGCGCGGCTCGGTAGCGCTGGCGAGGGTGCCCAGGCCGTACCACGCGGCAGCAGCCTTCGCATCAGCACTCCTCGCGGCAAGCGCCGAAGGCTCCAGGCCCAACGGATCGACACGCGTGGCCGGACTCGACGCAAGGCTCTCGAAGAGATTCGTTCCGCCTAGGACGCCGATTGGGTCTCTCTGCAGGAACCTCCCCGCGACGGGGTCCTGGTACCGCGCGCGGAAGTAGGTCAGTCCCGTCTCGGCGTCGTGGAACCGCGCCGTGTAGCCCCAGTGCTGGCCCAGCGGGTCGCTCGACTGCACGGAGCCCCCGCGCGTGATCGTCACCTCGCCGTAGGGCGTGTAGCGGTAGCTCGCCGCCTCCGTCTGGCTCGCCGTCGTGACCTCCATCACCGAGCCCAGCGCGTTCTTGTGGTAGTAGGAGCGCGTGAGCTCGGAGGTGTTCGAGTCCCCGTCCTGGTCGAGCACGTCGGCCTGCTCGAGCATCAGCACGTCGTCGATCCCCTGCCCGAACACGAAGCTCTGCTTCCACGCGTCGCTCGGCCCGTACACCGCCACCGTCTCGAGGCCCGAGT
>JAPKGU010000238.1 GCA_026647565.1 Phycisphaerales bacterium
TTCTGGATGCCTACCAAGCGCTGGTGATTGGCGAACCGGACAGCGCAGTAAACCAGCCTCTGAAGGAGGCGTTCCTGTCCCTCCGCCATGCGGCGCAGTCGGACGAGTGAGCGTCGAAGGTCCGGTTTGTGCCCCAGTTGTACCCCACCGACCGACACACCCCGAAGCCGGTCCAAGAAAAAAGCCTCTGGCAAGCGCCAGAGGCTGGTTTTCAAGTGCCCCCCGTAGGACTCGAACCTACGACCCGCTGATTAAGAGTCAGCTGCTCTACCAACTGAGCTAGGAGGGCGTCGATGGCGGGCGAGTGTGCCCGACAGTTGGGCAATGCTAGGCGGTTCGGAAGGATCGTCCAGTGGGTATGGAGTGACTGGGCATTGAGGTGGGCGTTGAGGTGGGCGTTGAGGTGGGTGTTGAGGTGGGTGCTGAGGTGGGAGTGGTTTGGGGCTTGGGTTGCGGGGGTCGTTGGGGCGTGGGTGTGGGTGGAGGTTGGGGTGTGGAGGGGTGTGGTGGAATCGTTGACACCGCCCACACCAACCCCTACCGTTTGTGCTCGCCGGAGCGATTCCGGATTGCCATGTGGTGATTCGGCCGGGTGGTCCGGTCGGCGGCGGAGATTGGACGATTGCGGCGGCGTTGAAGCTGGCCGATTGACAGGGGATTGAATCGATGAATCCAGCGATGCGCCAGAGTTACGGCCGGTCTCGTCGGCGTCGTTCGCACCACGCGCTTGAGCCGATCCATCCGACGACGTGCCCGCTGTCGGGGATGCCGAAGCTGCATCACCGTGCGTGCGCGGAGTCGGGGTATGTGCGTGCGGGGCTGCGGATTACGGTTCCGAAGCTCGGTATCGGCGTTCAGAAGAGCTGATGGATTCCTGAAGCATCCGCCTACTGGCCCCTCCGGCCAAGGACCCGTCCATGCGACTGGCGGTTGACGTGATGGGGGGCGATCACGCTCCCGACGCGATCCTGCGAGGATGTGTCGATGCGCTCCCGGATCTGGGGGCGAGCGATGAGCTTGTGCTTGTCGGGCCGCGGGAGGTGATCGAGGATTACCTGCGTGAGCGTCGTGTGAATGACGCGCGGGTGCTGATCGAGCACGCGTCCGAGGTGATCGCGATGGACGACCCGCCGGCGATGGCGGTGCGGACGAAGCGTGACTCGTCGATCGTGCGGATGTCGCAGCTCGGCTCGCACAAGGTGGAGCGTCCGTGCGACGCGGTGCTCTCTGCGGGGAACACGGGCGCGTGCGTTGCGGCGGCGATCATGCACATGAAGCGTCTTCCGCACGTGCATCGTCCTGGGATCGCGGTGACGATTCCGGCGTTTCACGGGCCGCTGGTCCTGTGCGACGCGGGGGCGAACCCTGAGCCGAAGGGCGTGCATCTGTGGCAGTACGGGGTGATGTGCGAGGCGTACGCGCGGCACGTGCTGAAGATCGAGCGGCCGCGGGTGGCGCTGATGAACATCGGTTCGGAGGAGGCGAAGGGGTCCGGCCTGGTGAAGGAGGCGAGGGACCTGTTGAAGCGGACGCCCGGCCTGAACTACATCGGGTATGTGGAGGGGCGTGACTTCTTCGACGGTGTGGCGGACGTGATCGTGACGGACGGGTTTGTGGGGAACTCGATGCTGAAGATGGCCGAGGGGATGGGGAGCGCGATGATGAAGGCCATCGTCTCCGAGGTTTTCTCGATCGACCCCGACCTTGGGATGCAGCTCGAGCCGGTGCTGAAGCAGATCTACAAGAAGAACGACTATCACGAGTACGGCGGGGCGCCGCTGATGGGCGTGAACGGCGTGTGCATGATCGCGCACGGGTCGAGCCAGCCGAAGACGATCCGGGCGGCGATCCGGAACACGCGGCAGTACGTGGCGGCGGGGGTGAACGAGGTGATCGTGAAGCGGCTGGGCGAGGTGGCGGACATGGCGTATCCGGCGCCCGAACGGGAGACCGCATGAGCGCTCGGACGCGATGCCCGGTTCGTGTCGGCGTGACGATCGCCGGGAGCGGATCGGCGTTGCCGTCGCGAAGGGTGACGAACAACGACCTGGTCTCGATGATGGACACGTCGGATGAGTGGATCGTGCAGCGGACGGGGATCCGCGAGCGGCGGATCTACGACCCGGAGGTGGAGGGCACGGCGGACCTGGCGGCGGAAGCGGCGCGCCGGGCGATCGCGGACGCCGGGCTGAGTCCGACGGATCTGGATCTGATCATCGTGGGGACGATGACGCCGGACTCGCCGACGCCGGGCGTGGCGAGCGTGGTGGCGGCGAAGATCGGGGCGGGGCATGTCGGCTCGCTCGACATCAACGGGGCCTGCTGCGGGTTCGTGTTCTCGCTGAACGTGGCGCACGATCTTGTCAACGGCGGATCCTACAAGAACGTGCTCGTGGTCGGGGCGGACACGATCACGCGGTTCTGCGACTTCAGCACGGCGGGTCGGAACGTGGCGGTGCTTTTCGGCGACGCGGCGGGGGCCGTGGTGCTGCGTGCCTCGGACGACACGGAGAAGGGTCTGCTGGCCCAGTCGATGCACTCCGACGGCGCCGGGGCGAAGAACCTGTTCGTGCCGGGGCGGAAACTCGACTTTCCGCCGAACGTGGAGTACGACCCGAAGAAGATTCATCGGATCTACATGGACGGGCAGGCGGTGTTCAAGTTCGCCGTGGGGACGTTCTCGAAACTGATCGAGCAGACGCTCGAGCAGGCGGGGCTCGCGCCGGGCGATGTGGACCACTATGTGTG
>JAPKGU010000239.1 GCA_026647565.1 Phycisphaerales bacterium
GACCTTCCCGGCGCGGATCATCTCGTCGAAGTGGATCGCCAGCGCCATCAGGCGCGAGATACGCGGCACGCGGCCGGGGTCCACGGCTACTCGCGCGGCGGGCTTCGTGTCAATCGTCTTGCGCCCGTGGGCGGCGCGGTTGAAGAAGACCTTCGCCTTGACGGTGATCATGCCTGGGCCTCCGGTCCTTCCACGGCCCCGCCCGCGAGCGCCTTCACGCCCGACGGGTAGAACGACACCTCGATGCTGCTGTCGAGGGCGTCGTAGACGACCTTGTTGATCAGCAACTGGAGCATCCGGACCTGTTCTCGGGGCGCGAGCGCGGTCCAGACGTTGTCGAAGTCGGCAAACGCCGCGTGGAGGTCTTCGGCTGAGAGCACTTCCGCTCGGTGGCGTTCTACGGCGGCCCCAATCTCGCTGGCCCGCCGCTCCGCCTCGCGGATCTGGTCGTTGAGGTCGGTGATGCGGCCCGCGGACGCGGAGGACGCTGGCTCGGTGGTTGCCAGGCGGCGGATCTCGGCGTGATTGCGCCCCAGACCACGGTTGACGATGCGCAGCTCGGCGTCCAACTGCTCGATGGCCGCGTCTGCTTGAGCCCGCGATGCCGAGAGCGTCTCCTCCAGAACGCTCTGGTCCTGGCCGACGCACCGGATCTGTTCGACGACCGCCTTCTCGATCTCAAGGGCAGGCAGTGAACCAGTCTGGCAACGAGCGCGGCCCTTCTTGATGGCGTTGCAGCAGACGTAGTACCGATACGCCTTGTTCCCACGTCGGGTGAACGTGTGAACCATCGCGCTGCCACACCCCTTGCAGTACAGCAGCTTGCGTAGGAGCGCCCCGAACTGGTTTCTCAGTTCGTTGCCGCGGGTCCGTGAGTTCTTTTGCATCAGCACGTGAGCACGCCGGAACATCTCCTCCTCGACGATGGCCTCGTGCTGCCCCTGGTACGTTTCGCCTTTGTGGACCACCTTGCCCATGTAGATCGGGTTCGTCAGCGTGCAGTACACTGAGTGCCGGTCCCATTCCACGCCGCCGCGAACCACCCCAGCCTTCGTTCGCCACGACTTGGTCTTCCAGCCGCGTTTGCAGAGATCTTCACCGACCGACAGCAACGACCCGAGTTCGAGGTACCGCTCAAAGATGTGGCGAACCCGCGACGCCTCAGCCGGGTTGACGACGAGGCGTGGGCTTCCGTTCGAGCGGTCGACGTCGTACCCGAACGGCGGCGGACCGCCGCCCCATTTGCCCCGCTTCTTCGCCGCCGCGATCTTGTCCCGGATGCGCTCACCGATGATCTCACGCTCGAACTGGGCGAACGACAGGAGGATGTTGAGCGTGAGCCGGCCCATCGAATGGGTCGTGTTGAAGTGCTGGGTAACCGAGACGAACGAAACCTTGTGGCGATCAAAGACCTCCATGAGGCGCGCGAAGTCCATCAGCGACCGGGACAGACGGTCCACCTTGTAGACCACCACGCAGTCGATCTTGCCCGCCTCGATGTCGGCCATCAGGCTCTTGAGGCCAGGCCGATCGACGTTGCCCCCCGAGAATCCGCCGTCGTCGTATCGATCGGGAAGCGCTGTCCATCCCTCGTTCCGCTGGCTGGCGATGTACGCCTCCGCCGCCTCACGCTGGGCGTCGAGGGAGTTGAACTCCTGCTTGAGCCCCTCCTCGCTCGACTTTCGGGTGTAGATCGCGCAGCGACATTGCGGAGGCGGAGTGGCGGCGTGCTTTCCGTTCTGGGTGCCTCTGCTCATCGACGGCCCTCCAGGTTGAAGAACCGGAATCCGTTGACGTGCGATCCGGTGACCGCTTTGGCGATCGCCGACAGGGAGCGGTAGCGCTCACCCTCGAACTCGAACCCGTCCGCCAGCACCACGACCCGCACCGTCCGGCCCCGGTAGTCCCGGACGATCGCCGCTCCCGCGGGTGGTAGCCGTGGGTCCGCCGTGGCGGCGAGGGCGACCTTCTTGGCGTCCTTGGGGGCCTCCCCGAGCGTGGCCCACTTGGGCGGCGTACGCCGCACGTCGGTCGGGTTGGCGAGTTGGGCCGCTCGGACACGGGCGCGTTCGGACAAGCCGCCTTCGGCGTTGGCTTGGATGCGCCACGCGATGCGGCGGACGAGGTATATGCGATGGCGGCTCTGAATCCGCTCGCCGAAGATCTCAGCGTACCGATCGTGCAGTTCGCCGATCGTCATCCTTTCCAGCGCCGCGAGGTCCTTCGAAACGGTTGTCGTCATGGGCAAGTCTCCAGATGCCCGCACCGCTAACGCGCGGTACGGTCAGACACACTGAGGCCGGCTTCCTCGCCCAGTTCAAGTTCGATGTCCGCTTCTTCTTGATGCTGCGGTGTCGGGGCGGGTGTGGCCGCTGCCGCCGATCCCACGCCGAGGCCCGTCGCCTTGGCACGCCGGTGCCAGCGCATCGCGCCCGTCGCCAGTAAGGCGATCACCTCGCGGCGGCGCTGGTCGGCGGAAAGATTGGCGTCATCGTCATTGGCAACCATCAGCGGTGCTCCCGGCTCGTCGTCGGACGATTGAGGTGGCGTGGGGGCGAGAAGGCAAGGCATGTCTTCTCCCCGGCTACATACGCCACGCGGACGCGGGCTGTCCGCACTGGGCATGTGAACGGACAACTGGTTTCGATTCGTGTGGCACCTTCGCCAGCACGCGCGCTGCAACGCCCACGCGAAGCGAGCCGCTGCGTCGGCATCACACCAACC